>CAYWNO010000032.1:0-13779 GCA_964459665.1 uncultured Methanosarcinales archaeon | reverse complement strand
GTTTTAAATAAAAGTTCTCTTAACTGACTGTCAACCAAATGGGGTTCACTCCAAAATAAAAGTTTAAAATTGCAATCTTGATTAATATGGCAACTTTAGCAGAAATAGCACACTTTACAAAAACAATTGAACCTAGCAATGAAACAGCAGTAGTTATAGCTGACACTTCCTTCCTGATTGGACTTCTTCAAGACCCACCGCAATGTTGGCTGCCTGAGCCTTCAAGAATTATAGAAAACACAAATTGTGAAGCGTATAGTTTTTGTATTCCGACAAACACTTTGGATGAGTTGGATTTTAATAATGAAAATGAAAGAAAAGACAAGGCAACAGGCATCACAAAAGTAGTATATTCTTCAGATGAGGTTACAAAAAAATTTGACAGAGTATACGAACAAAAATTAAGAATAGGCATTGATGTAATTCCAGAAATATTAATCCCAGCTATTTATGAGCTTTATGCATTATGTCCAAAAAAGAAAGATAAAGAATTAAGTATGACGGATGCCCGTATTATAGCTTCAGTATATCAATACGCCAAACAAGGCATTCTTTCTATAGCACTAACAGATGACAGGGATATTTTTGAATTATTGAATAAAATAAAAGAAACTGAACCGCAATTGCATATTATTTGCGCATCCAGATTTAATTTAGAAAAAAATTGGCTGTACATTCCAGAGGATACATCATTGATTACTGATTTATTATTGAAAAAAATAATGGGATTAAAAGTAGATAAGCCCTATATGTATTATGTCGGAGTATTAAAGCAGCAGGAGTGGATAAGCTTTAATAATGAAAAAGAAAGTTTAAAGAATGACATATTTGCTTATTTGTGGCAAAAAACAGCTATCTCAAGTCACAAAAAAATAAATGACCCTGAAGTTATTTATTACCCGTTGATTTTAGTGGATAATTTAGAAGATAAAGTTGTAATGAGGGAAAAAATGATTAATAGGCTTGAATATGACGGAATTAGAAATTGCGGATATGTTATGTTTGCTGTTCCACAAAACCCTCCTAAAGTATTATATAGTAAACTCTATACATTCAGTGAACTTGGTACAGAGGATATTCATCATAATCTTACAGAATTAAATTTGCGCAGACTTGATGCAAATTTTTTGCTTACAATTAATAAGCCTAGTTTAGAAAAAAGAATCCGATTATAATCAAATGAAAATAAAACCATCAAACCGATTGAATAAATTAAGCAGCTACGGGCTTGCAGAAGCTGACAATGAAGTAGAAAGGCTGAAGAAATTAGGCATTGCCCCGATTGACTTCGGAGTAGGCGACCCTAAAGAGCCGACTCCGGAGATCGTAAGGGATGCAGTAAAAAAAGCAATTGACGAAAGAAAAAGCTCAGGGTATCCAAGCTATATAGGAACTGATGAATACAGGAAAGAAATTTCAAAATGGTCCAAAAAAAGATTTGGAATAATTTTAGATTATCAAAAGGAAATAACCTCGACGATAGGCGCGAAAGAAGCAGCATTTAATTTTCCTGAGGCGTTTGTAAACAGGGGAGATTACTGCATAATGCCTAATCCCTGCTATCCTCCTTATGAGAGGGGAACTTTATTTGCAGAAGGCATGCCTTATTTTCTTCCATTGCTTAAAGAAAAAAATTATCTGATGGACTTAGGCAGCATTCCAAGAGATATAGTAAAAAAATCAAAAATATTGTGGCTTAACTATCCGAACAATCCTACCGGCGCAGTTGCTTCCGAAAAATTTTTTAAAGAAGCAGTTGATTTTGGACACGACAATAACTTAATTATTGCAAGCGACGAGTGCTATACTGAAATCTATTTCAAAGAAAAACCCCATTCAATTTTGGAATATTCAAAAGAAGGCATTATAGTTTTCCAGTCATTGTCCAAAAGAAGCGCTATGACCGGTTATCGGATAGGATGGGCCGCAGGCGATGAAAATATAATCTCTGCTTTCAAAAAGCTCAAGACTAACATAGATTCAGGAACGCCTACATTCATACAGGATGCCGCCGTGTCCGCTTTAAGCGACGAGAAGCACGTTGAAAAAATGAGAAATGACTACGGGCAAAAAAGAGACATCATAGTCAAGGCATTGACATCAATAGGACTTGAAGACTGCACTCCTGATGCCGCAATGTACATCTGGCAAAGAGCTCCTAAAAAAATGAATTCTGTCGAGTTTGCAAAAAGATTGCTGCAAAAAGACATTGCAATTGTCGTAACTCCGGGCGTTTGGATTTCAACTAAATTCAATGGGGCTAATCCCGGAAATGATTACGTAAGGCTTGCTCTGGTGCCGACTATTGAAGAATGCAAAGTTGCAGCTGAGAGGATTGGAAGGATAGGGTTTTAACTTAAACAGAAGAAATAAAAAATCATACAGGCTATAAGTTGAAAAATTTGTTTTTCACGAATTTTTCAAACTTCTCTTCAAACCTCGCCGAACCTGCCGATGCAGTCATCAATTAGCTTCTGGCAGTTGGAAAGCATATCCCTTAGGCTTTCGTCTTGGGTCGCGCTTTTTATCTGCCCGAGCCTGTCAATAATCTGCCTGAAAAAGCGTATTACATCCCCTTCCAGAAGGCTTGTGTTCTTGAGTATTTTAAACAAATCGCCGCCATGGTAGCATGGGTGAATAAGCGACGTAAGAACTTCCATTTGCATGAGTTTTTTTTCCCTGCGCAAAAATTCATCTGCAAAGAGCATTTTCTTTAGCTCATTAATCTGCCTTGAAGGGTATGTCCTGTAAAATTCAGTTCTTTCCCTCGCCTCATAGCAGATGCACGCAGCAACCATCAGCATTTGGTATTCGTTGAGATGAGTGTAAAAGCCCGTTGCAAACAGCTCTCCCGTGAGGATTTCATCGGAATAGATTTTCGACGAGAAATCTCCTTTTTCGGTAAGCCTATTGTCTTGGATATACCCAATCTTTTCAAGCTTTTTTTTATGATTGTAGAAGGCGTTATGGCTTATTGCGTTCTCCTTCCTCATGAAGCTTTTCCCGTATTTTTGGAATGAATGAAAGCTCTTGCTCAGGATTTCATCGATTTCAATTTCGCTGTGCTGCTTTACAAGGTTCAAAACGGTATTCACGGAAATCCTGAACTGGGATTTTATCGGGGTAGTGTCCGAGTGAATGAGATTTTTTATCCTGTCATGCTCGAAGAATTTCCTTTCAATCATCAAATATACAAATCCTTCGGTATCAATCCCTCTTCTTCCTGCCCTTCCTGCAATCTGGAAGTACTCCTTCGAGTTCATGAGGCGAAATGAAACACCGTCGAATTTTCTTAGCGACTCGAAGCATACGCTTTTTGCAGGCATGTTTATGCCGACTGCAAATGTCTCGGTGGTGTAGAGCACCCTTATCAGGCCTTTTTCAAAAAGCTCCTCTACCATTTCTTTGAGTATAGGCAGGATTCCTGCATGATGAAATCCTATGCCGTATGGCAATGTCTGCCTGAGAGATTTAGTCGACTCGAGCTTGCTTATTTCCGGGCTTGAATTAGAAAGCTTTGACATAACGAAAGCTGATATTTCCGGATTTGGCGCAAACATCCGGGTTTTTGCAAGCTCCATTGCATTTCTTTGGCACCCTTGCCTTGAAAAGCTAAAGAAAAGGCACGGAAGCTGGGAGCGTATCTCTTTTATCAGGCCAATATGCGACGGGGACCTGTATCTTTGCCTTGCCCTTTTTCCCATTACCCTGCTGTAATCCGGCAAATCGATATGCTCTTTTAGGTTTTTCAGGGTCGTTATTCCAAGCTCGGCATCATAAAAATTAACGTGGAGCGGCACAGGCCTTTCATCGTGCCTGATAACCACGACATCATGCTCCTTGATTGCAGATATCCATTCTGCAAATTCATCGGCGTTCGGAATGGTTGCAGAAAGGCACAGCACCCGAACATTTGGCTTTGAGAAGATTATTGATTCTTCCCATACATAGCCTCTTTCGATGTCATTGATGTAATGTATCTCGTCAAATATCACATAAGAGATGTTTGTTATGAAAGGGTCATTGATTAAAACCATGTTACGGTAAATCTCGGTTGTCATTATAAGAATCAGCGCATCGGGATTTTTTTGCACATCGCCGGTTAGGATTCCTACATTCTCCTTGCCATAGCTTCTTACGAATTCCTTGTATTTCTGGTTTGAGAGCGCTTTTATGGGCGCAGTGTAAACAACCCTTATCCCTTTCCTAAAATCCCTTTCGATTATATAATCGGCAATCAGGGTTTTTCCGGAGCCGGTCGGCGCCGAAACCACAACCGACTTGTTTTGCTCGATTGCATTTATGGCATCTTCCTGAAATTTGTCTAATTTTAAGCCTTTATGTTCCATGTAATTCGGGAAATTGATGTAGTTAATAAGCTTGTTGGAGAACTTTGAAAAAAATCAATTTTTTAGTCGAACGCGTGCGAGCGAACCCGATTCGCTCGCATGTCCCAAAATTGATTTTTTCACTATTTTATAAGTTGAAAAATTCGCTTGAAAAGTGAATTTTTCAAAGTCCTCTTATTCCAATCGGAATATTTCTGGCACAAAGCTTTTTAAAAAGAATGCAAGATATGCTCCAATAATGAATCATTCTATAAACTATACCTCGAGGTGGTAAAATGGCTAACATAACATATGTTACAAGCGAGAGTGTTACGGAAGGGCATCCGGACAAGATATGCGACCAGATAAGCGATACGATTCTTGATTCTTTGTTTGCGCAGGACCCTTATTCAAGGGTTGCTGTTGAATGCCTGACCACAACAGGATTGGTTGTTGTTGCAGGGGAAGTTACCACAAAAGGCTATGCCGATGTGCAGGGAATCGTAAGAAGGACATTAAGGGAGATTGGCTATGTAAACCCGCAGTTCGGAATTGACTGCGAGGATGCAGGAGTTTTGGTAAGCCTGCACGGTCAAAGCCCGGACATTGCGCAGGGCGTCAACGAGTCTTCAAATAAGGAGCAAGGCGCGGGCGATCAGGGAATGATGTACGGATACGCGTGCAATGAGACTCCCGAGCTAATGCCACTTCCCATAATGCTTGCCCACAAGCTGACAAGAAAGCTTGCAGAGATGAGGAAAAAAGGGATTATCCTTGATCTTGGCCCCGACGGAAAATCACAGGTTAGCGTGGAATACCATGATGAAGTTCCTAAAAGAGTAAGCACTGTTGTAATCGCGCAGCAGCATCTTGAGCACATAAGCGAAGACGAGCTAAAGCAGGAGATAAGGGAAAAAGTAATAGATCTGGTATGCGGAAAATGGATTGACAAGGATACTAAAATATATATAAATGCCACCGGAAAGTTCGTGATAGGTGGTCCTGAAGGCGATTCCGGCGTTACAGGAAGAAAGATAATAGCAGATACTTACGGCGGAGTGGGCAGGCACGGAGGCGGAGCTTTCTCCGGCAAGGACCCAAGCAAAGTTGACAGGAGCGGAGCTTATGCCGCAAGGTATGTGGCAAAAAACATAGTGGCTGCAGGCCTTGCGGAAAAATGCGAGGTGCAGGTATCTTACGCAATAGGAATAGCGCAGCCAACCTCGGTTAATGTTGACACTTTCGGCACAAATAAGATTCCTGAAGCAAAGATTGCAGAGATTGTAAGAAAGCACTTTAAGTTGACTCCAAGATGGATAATCGACCATTTAAACCTAAGAAGGCCGATATATAGGAAAACCGCAGCTTACGGCCATTTTGGGCGGGAAGATCCAGACTTCACTTGGGAAAAAACCGACATGGCAGATACTTTAAGAATAGAAGCAGGGCTTTCAAAGCCTATGAAGGCAGAAGCCAAGGTTATATATTGAGTTTTTCAAAACCCAAAAGTATAAATATAAGGATGAATTCTGGTTGGATATTATATCCAAGAGGTGTGTATTTTGGCTTTGGCAAATATCAATGACAGTAAAACATTGGCTGACAAGGTTGCGGCAAATTTCTCCGATGTTCGGCTAAAAAAAGCTGTCGTTAAAGTCCCTAAACTTAAGAACTCAAAAAAACAGGCAAAGCAAGCGCCCATTTCAAAAGCTAAAGACGGCAAAATGCCCGTTTCTTCTATTGTGGAAATGCTCATAAAATCCGCCGTGGAAGATGCCAAAAAAGAAAATACGGAAAAAAAACATTTACAGGTTTTTTTATCGGAAAAGAATTATACGATATTAAAGGATGACAAAGAAAACAATATCGGCGGCTATGGCACAATCTCCAAAGCATATGCGGCTGCGCCTAAAGCTTCCTATGCTAATTATGAAAAACTGTTTAGCTATCTTGGAAGCTTCAGGTCGCAAAGCGCTTATGAAAATAACGGCAATAATCCTGCAGGCAGCGGCTCATTGGACGCAAATAAATTTTCCCTGATTGATTCAGAAACAATAGAAAAAGGCGCAAAATTTGTCAGGCACTTTTCAAATCCGGGCTTTGATGCATATTCTGCATCGCTTTCTTTAGTTCCGTTCGGAGGCATGGACTCCGCAGAATGGGAGCAGTTCAAGCTCTTCATGCAGCTTGACAAGGTCATGTACAGGTTCAAGACGTCGACATCTTGATTAAGCTTGAAAAATTTGTTTTTTGAAAAATTTGCTTGAAAAAGAGATTTTTTAATTTGTATAAATAGAATTGATTGTCCCAATGTTTTCTATAGTGTCACTTAACAGTTTACATGAAGGTTTAAATAAACTCCACTTAAAATGTTACTCCGGGTTCAGTAGAAAATTATTGGAATGTTTGTTTTAATTTATTGAATTTACCTTTAAAAATTTAGACAATTAAATAGGGGGTGGTTTTTATTAGAATAAGTAAATACTTAGTTCTATCTTTATTTGCAGCCGTGCTTGTAACATTAGCTGTGGCAAGCCAGATAGGGCAAACACCAAAGGCAGTAAGCCTTGAGGAAAGGCAAGATTGCACCATGACTTACTACAACGAAACATCAAATGTTTATGGAAATGTCTCAAGGGCAAGAAACACAAAAACCACGTGCTTTGACAGCGTAAACCAGAGCTATTATACATGCATAAACGGAACTGAAACCTACCGGAGTTACGAGCTAATCGGAACCAACACCACCCTAAAACAAAAAACCGACTGCAAAAGCCTGAATTCTTATGTTATTTCAGTTGATACCCATGGCGGCATCAGAAAAAAGGAAATTGATTTTTCTGACTGGGGAGTTTGCATTCATTCCGTGGAAGATAATTGCCTCGCAATAACATGCGGCACCATGAAAGGCGGAAGCGCAAGAAACGGAATATTCAACGGCTGCGACGGCGGCAAGTCCTGCCAGAAGTTTTTATTCTGCGAGGATGAAACTAAGGTTTTGTACAAGGGATCCAAAAGCGGCTTTGCAGAAGAAGACCCTACTTTTCACATTGATAAGCTGCCCTATAAGGAGGCAGCAAGATGAAAAAATCAATCTTTTGGGCTTTTGCGTTTTTGATTATAATCCAAGCTGCCAATGCCATAATACCAACTACATTCCAGAGATTAAGTGATGAAACTCTATCAACTAATAGATCGGCTTACATTTTTGTAGTTGGCCAGATGAACGGTTCGGCAACGGGGTTTATAGGATTGGACAATACATCTCTTTTTTACGCAACTTCCCTAACAACTGCTTTTACAAACGTTAGTGTTCAATTATCAGGTCTTGGTTCGTTTACAAGCGGTATTTTAGCTCCTGTATTGGGAAATGGAACATGCATGGATGTCCAATATACTCCAAAAATGGCAACGGGTCCCCCTGGAGTTGATGGTTATGCAAGAATAGGCTATCAAGCGCCTCCTGCAGGTGGTAATTCTTGTGGTGATGCAAATACAGGCGTCGCTTGCGGTGGTTCAACGGGAACTTCAGCTTTAAACCTATATACCAATGATGTTGTTACAGATTCGACAGCAATATGGTCAAATGGATTACAAATCGATATGACGCTTTGTAAAAATGCGACAGGTGCAGAGATTTATTTTTGGAATAGTGATACTTACAGAACAGTTGTGAGTAGTTCTCCTGTAACTAAAACAAATTTTTCAGTAAGATTGGAGCTTTCTGTATCCAAAATCAACTTGACATGGATCGCAGTCTATAATTCAACAACAGGAGCGCCCCAGGAAATAAGCGCAAGCCCGCCACCGCAAATAACCTATTACAATCTAACAAACGGCAACGGGTGCGAGGCTTGGAACACAAATAAGAACACTGCATGCAACACTACTTCTGTGACTCCGACAATCCAATTCAACACGGACGTGAATTCCTGGTGCGCAATTGCAAGGAGCAGCACAAGCAGCCTGGATGTGAACTACACCGACATGGGCAGCTTGCGAAATTGCACAGGAGCCGCTTCAGGAGAAGGCTCAAAAAGCCATTTTTGCACAGTCATATCTTCGGAAGAGATAGTTTACGAATTCCCAAATTATATCTATATAAGCTGCAAACGTATTAACAATCAACAAAACAGGACAAGCACAAGCGGCGCTTTGAATATATCAATCATAGGGCTCGAATCGGCTGCCAGAGATTCTATCGATCTTGGAATAAGGAACTCCCTCTCCAATAATTATGCGCTTTATGCAGACCAGAAAATCTATGCAAGAAACTCTGCAAACACCCAGTCTGCAGGAACTTTTGATCGTGTTGTAAAGAAATTAAGCAAGATATGGGCATTCAACCGAATAGGGTATTCTGACAGCTACGTGAGCATGTTCAATGTAACTCCTGTTTTTTATACCTTGGAGATTATAAACAAGACCTCTGCGCAGATAACTAACGAGACAGAATTGCTAATTAACGCAACAAAATAACTTAAAGGGGTGAGGAAAGAAGAGGGGCTTTAAGTGCTAAAAAACAATAAAATCAGGAAAAAATTGATTTTGATAAATAGATTTTTTCCAATAAAATACCCAATCGCCCCAAGGGGCGGGGTATTTTGATGTGATTGAATGTTGTTAAAGCAGGCGGGATTCGACCCAATCACCGCAAGCGGTGGGGTAAAATTTTTCAAATTTATATCTTGATTTTATTGCTTCTCTTAGCCTTTATTCCTTTAGTTTACTCAGCAGACGACCAGTATAAGCCATACCTTCACAAAGCAAGCATCCCTGAAAATCCAAAGGCAAAGCTCTATGGAAAATACCAAACAAATCTATTTCCCGGAGCAGGAACTTATGAATATCCTATTGAAGTTCCGAAAGGCACGAATAACCTTCAGCCGTCTATTTCTATTTCCTACAACAGCCAGTCAATGAAGCAAAGGCCGTCTTTCCTTGGTGCAGGCTGGTCTTTGACGCAGAGCTATATTTACAGGGACGTGAACTTTACTCCGTCCAATGCAACAGATGATAAGTTTAAGCTAATCTTAAATGGCGCATCTTATGATTTGGTTTACGATAGAAACGACGGCTTTTACCATACGGAGATTGAAACGTTTTCAAGAATACAGAACTTAACCAATAATTCCAACACCTACAACATGTACTGGCTCGTTACTTTAAAAGACGGCACTCAATTAAGGTTAGGGTACAATCCTGATTCTGAATTAACGTCAAATTCAGGCTACAATTATGCTTTAAGATGGAGCCTTGACAATATCCGTGATACGCACGGAAACCAAATATCCTATTCTTACAATGAAAATCCTTACCCGCAGGATAACGGCTCTGTTTATTTGAGCCAAATTCTGTATAACAACGAGCAAAAAAGAAGGATTGATTTTGGGTATGAAAGCTCTGTAAGACCCGACAGAAGGCTCTTTTACGAGCAGGGCAACAAGTTAGAGGAAAGCAGAAGGCTAAGCGATATTTACATTTTATTCAACAGCACGCTTGTAAGAAGGTATAATTTTGAATACGTAAGCTTAAATAATGAAAGCTCTTTGTCTTCCATAAACAAAATTAAGTATATTGGCGCCGATAACTCTTCTATATTACATACTGTAAATTTCGGATACTATGAGCCTACAAATTACTATCATAACTCAACAGCCTATAACATAAGCGAGGTGTTCTCCGACTCATCAACAGACTTCGGGGTAAGGCTTGCTGACTTGAACAATGACGGCTACGTTGATATTATAAAAGGAAGAGAATCAACCTCTGAAAAAAAGGCATGGCTCAACAACAAGAGCGGGTGGAATTTGTCATTGGCACTTGCCCCTCCTGAGTACTTCACTGACGGAACCGGGCAAGACAAGGGATTGAGGATTGCTGATTTAAACAACGACGGACTGCCAGACTTAATACAAGGGTATTCTCCACTTCCTAGAAAGGCATGGCTTAATAATGCAACTGGCTGGAGGGAGGACTCTGCGTGGGCGCCGCCGATGGACTTTGTTGATGGCTCTAACGTTGACAAAGGAGTGCAGATAGCTGACCTAAACGGAGACGGATTGGTTGACTTGCTGCAGGCAACTAATGAAGGAAGCTTAAAAAAGGCTTATTTGAATAACGGAAGCGGCTGGAAAGATGCAAGCAATGAATGGGTTTCGCCTGCTTATTTTATAAGGTACGAAGACGGCCCGCCTCCAAAGTCATTTGACTTTGGAGCAAGGCTTGCCGATGTTAACGGCGATGGATTGATAGACATTTTGCAGGGGCATACATCTGGAGGGAGTACAAGAAACGCATGGCTCAATAATGGAAGCGGATGGACAAGCTCTTCTATTTGGGTTCCTCCTGACGTCTTCACAAGCGATTCGCGAGTTGACAACGGCATGAGGTTTGTTGACTTAAACGGAGACGGATTGGTTGACATTCTTCAGGATTATAAAAACAGCAGTTCTGCTGAAAGAGAGGCTTTCATCAACAACGGCAACGGCTGGAGCAATACATCCTCTTGGGTTTCTCCAGAAGCCTTTACCAAAGACGGCAAGAACATAGGAAGGAGGATTGGAGACGTGGATGGAGACGGATTTGGAGACATAATCATTGGATACAATGACGGAAGCGATATTAAGAGGACTGTTATCAGGAATTCAACAGTGCCTTACTTGCTGAAAAACATAACGAATGAATTAGGCGGGGTTACTTATTTAACTTACGATAAATCCACTTCTTATAACAACACGGGCGATGACGGCGTTTCGGATTTAGGATTCAATCTGTGGGTTGTTAAGGAAGTTGAGCAGAATAATTCTTTATCTTCTGACTTTAATGTTTTAAGCAACACGTCTTACTTTTACTTTGGCGGCAAGTATGATTTTAACGACGCTGAATTTCGCGGGTTTAATATCGTAAATGAAACATTATCGGATAAATCAATTATCTCTCATTACTTCCACCAAAGCAAGCAGTTGAAGGGCAAGGAATACAGAACTGATACTTCCGATTCATCGGGAAACATCTATTCTAAGACGGAAAATTTATTTAATTTCACGGCGACGAATGGAAGCTATTACATTGTGCGCTTGGGCGCTACTTCAAGCTATCTGTATGATGGAAATGCCAACAGCCCGAAAATAACCAATGTTTCTTACAGGTATGATAATTATAGCAATGTAATAAGCAAAACGAATTTTGGAGATGTTTCTTTAGCTGGTGACGAAAAATACGAGAATTACAGCTATGTTTACAACCAGTCATCGTGGATTTTAGATAAGGTAAGCTGGTATTTGATGTTTGATGAGGGCTACAATAAATTAAGAGAAACTAAAAATTTCTATGACAGCCACCAATACGGCGACCCGCCTTCAAAGGGTGATTTAACCAAAGTTGAAAACTGGCTCAACACAGGCGGCGGGAATCCGACGACGTATTATGTTTATGATAACTTCGGCAACCTGTACAAACAGAATGACGCTTTGGGAAGAACCACAATCTGGGATTATGGAATAAGAGACGACACAAATACTTACGCCGACAGGGTTACCAACACTCTTGGACATGCAACTGATTATGTTTATGATGTTGGGACTGGAAATGTTATATCCTATACGAAGAACGGAATAATAAACAGCTACGAGTATGATACTTTTGGCAGAGTTACAAAAGATATTGACCCTTACGACACAGGCGACTTTCCGACGAAGAGATACGCTTATGATTTTGACGGAATCGCGCCTGAAATAACCAAAGTATCGCAAAGGACAACCTCGAACAATACCCTTGACTCTTATTACTTCTACGACGGCTTTGCTAATCTTGTGCAGATAAAAACGCCTGCCGATAACGGACAGCAGGTTGCAAAGAATCTGTTTTATGACGGACTGTTCAGGGTTTCATCTGAGCAGAATCCGTTTTTCAATAACTATAACGTTAATTTAACGACAATAACGAATTTATCAAATAAAACAAGATACAATTATGACGCCGCTGGAAGGGTTGCTTCTGTCGTTAATCCAGACGGGACGACCAAAAATACGACATTTGCCCGCTGGGAAATAAGCGATTATGACGAGAACGGCAACAGGCACACTTATATGCTTGATGCCCATGGCAGAATCATTGCCGTAACAGAATTCAACAAGGACTTCTACCTCAATGATAATTTGACATTCAACACGACTTATTCTTACGATGGGATTGATGAGCTAACTGGAATAAAGGACGCATACGGCAATGAGTTTAATTTTAGCTATGATTCATTAGGAAGAAAGATTAGGCTTAAAGATCCTGATTTAGGAACATGGCAATACTCCTATGACATCATTGGAAATTTGATAAAGCAAAAAGATAACAGGGAGGAAATAATCAAATTAAGCTACGACGAATTAAACCGGCTGCTGCAAAAGAACTACACCGAAGAAATCATAACTTTGGCTTATGATAAACAATATCAAGGCACATTGCACAATGCAAGCTTTCCTAATGTCAGCTACACTTATACATATGACGACAGGTTAAGAATAATAAAAGAGATTTCTACTTTGGATAATATTTCTTTTGAAACCGGCAATACGTATGATTCGATGAACAAAGTCATACAAAAATTGCTTCCCGACGGAACGGATTTAGATTTCTATTACAATCAGATGAATAAATTGGACAAAATAAACGGATTTATCAACAAAACAAACTACAACGCTTTCGGCAACCCACTCAATCGAACATATTTCAACAGCAAAATCACAGCTTTTGACTACCACCCGTTTAATGCAAGATTAAAACAAATAAAAACAGACACGATACAGCAACTTAATTATTCTTACGATAACGTCGGCAATATTCTTTCAATAAATGATTCAGTCAATAATCGAACTTACTCCATGAGCTATGACAATCTCGACAGGCTGACAAACGTAACAATAAACGGATTCTCTTGGATTTACAATCACGATGCTTTGGGCAGAATATTGAAGGTCATAAGAAACAACACGGAAACGAGCATATTGAAATATTCAGAAAGCCCGTTGCACGCGCCATCCAAATTAATAACAACACAAACAGGAGTGGATGTTTACAGAGAAAACACGTACAACACTTCCAACAAGACAAAAATAATCCAATTCTACCTGATTAATGAAAAGAATGCGTCCATAACTAACGTCAATTGGAGTGGTGAGTTTGGAGACGGAAATTTAATTAATTCCAATATTCCATTTAATCTATCTTTAAAAGAGAATGTGTTGGTTATTGTAGAGCATAATTACTCCAAAGGCGGCAACTACAGGATAAATCTAACCGGCAGAACAGACGGCTCTTCTTCTGATTACGAATCGCTAAACCTGATATTTGGCGCGATAGCTAACAGCTTGAACATATTGAAACAAAACGCTTCTATAATAGTGAGAACTTTGAATAACCCTCTGAAAATAACAATTTATTATTTGCGCATCGTCGA
>CAYWNO010000031.1:0-14308 GCA_964459665.1 uncultured Methanosarcinales archaeon | reverse complement strand
GCTGGAAAAGGGTGGGCATTGCGACTAAGGATAGATGCTCGGCGGGAGCATTCATTCTTAATCATCTACAATGTTCCCACGTATATCTCCAAGAATAACTACCTTAATCCATCCTCTGTAAATATGCCACTGCTGGCGCATCCTGATGAATATACGGTAAAACTAAAAAATGTCCAATAATTATTTCATCGCCTTTTTATAATTCTCCTCGACTTGGTGCCAATTAACGACATTCCACCATGCTGCGAGATAATCTGCCCTTCTGTTTTGGTAGCGTAAGTAATATCCGTGCTCCCACACATCAACTCCTAAAATCGGAGTCTTTTCTTCCATCAAAGGAGAATCCTGGTTTGCGGTGCTGTAAACTTCCAGCTTGCCGTTGCTCAAAACGAGCCACGACCATCCGCTTCCAAACCTGCTCATGCCTGCATTGGTAAAGTCTTCCTTGAATTTATCGAAGCTTCCGAATGCCTTGACGATTGCCTCTCCTATCTTTCCTGGTGGAGAGCCTCCTGCTTTCGGCGCCATTACATGCCAGAAGAATGAATGGTTTGAATGGCCTCCTCCGTGGTTTTTTACGGCGCCCCTTATGCTTTCAGGGACATCATTGATTTTTTTTAGAATTTCATTCACGTCCATTCTCTCGAATTTCGTGCCTTTGATTGCGCCGTTTAGCTTGTCAATGTATGCTTGATGGTGCTTTGTGTGGTGTATGCTCATCGTCTGCTCGTCAATATACGGCTCGAGCGCATTGTATGCGTATGGCAAATTTGGCAATGTGTTCATTTTATCCTCCTTTAAAAAATTTCAATCCGAAGATTGAAATTTTTTCTTGTTTTTTATTTTATGAAAATTTTTCAATTAGAATTGAAAAATTTTTATCTTTTAAATACTTTTCTACTAAAAAATTTCAATGGGAAGCCCATTGAAATTTTTTAGCTTATTAAGGTAAATGCAGGCATTGCAGGATTCATTTGCGCTTGGCTCGCCGCATTTTGAGCAGGTTTTTACTGAGCCGCTTCCGAACTGCTCCTTTAGCAATGGCAATGTTTCCAAAAAAGAATTCACGATGGAATGTTTTGTTCCCTGGAATTTTTGCTCCATCCCATTTAGCATGTCCCGAACCTGCGCCCTGAATGAGTGCACTGCATTGGGGCATTCGTTAAAATCATCGAGCAGGCCGTTTACGAAAGCGTAAGCCGTGGCTTCCTTTTCCGTGCACAGGTACAATGGCTTTATTCTCTGGACGAAATTTTCGTCTTTTGCAATGCCTGTTTTAGGTCCAAGCCTTGCCGATGCCGCAATATTATTCTTGAACTGGTTCATCAAGATTGACTGGCACTCATCATCAAGGTTATGCCCTGTGGCAAGCTTGGTTAGATTTAACTCCCTTGATTTTTTATTGAGAAGGTACCTCCTGAAGATGCCGCAGATTGTGCACGGCTTCACATCAAGGATTTTTAGCATTTCATCGAGAGTCTGCCCAAACTCCTCCTTGTAAGAGAATACATTTAGCTTAATATCGCTTTTGCGGCAGAAATCCCTTGCCTTTTCAAGGGTTTTATCCCTGTAGCCGTGTATTCCCTCGTCTATGGCAATGGCGCTTATCCTTATTCTTGGATTCTGGGCTGAAAGCATTTTTAGGATATGCAAAACCGTAAGGGAATCCTTTCCGCCGGACAATGCAACTCCGAGATTTTCTTCCCTGCCCAGCAAATTAAATTGCCGTATCGTCCTGAAAACCTTGCTTTCAAAGTACCCTGTAAAGTGATTCCTGCATAGCTTCTCTCCTGCAGGCAATTCAATTATAGGCAAATCCTTGCAGCAGTTCATTTTAATATTAAAAAATTTCAACGAAGTCGAAATTTTTTCCCAATATTTTTATGGCAAAGGAGTAACCTTTATAAAACTTCATGCCTTTCAATGACGGATGAAATTCATGATAGTCTCGCCCTTCAAGCCTGCCGGCGACCAGCAGGATGCAATAGAAAAAGTTGAAGCAGTATAAATGATTTTTTGTTCTCTACAACGGACAATGCCTTGTGAGTGTTTACAAAATAAAATGATTGTTTTGCATGATTTTATTTTTCTTTAAATTTTCGGCAATTTATCAAGATTAAGAATATTTTTCCATGCCTTTCCGCCGTCGGTTGATTGCCAGACAGATCCATGATCTCCGCTCATGTAAACAGTATTTGGGTCTTTCGGGTCCCACACGAAGTTCTCTATTTTGACTTTGTAACTGGATACCTCACCTGGAATGCCGATTTGCTGCCATGTCTTCCCTGAATCCCTGCTTTCTACAACCCAGCCTTCCCACGGGGAATAACCAAGCAAGTGGTCGCCTTTCCTGTCATGCGGATCATAGCGGCCTACCCAGATGTAGATTGGAGTCTGCTGGAAAGTTTTGCCTGCGTCAATCGAATAGAAACTTTTCTGCGTGGTTTTTTCGGGCGGGAATTCGGGCCCGAACAGGAATGGCCTTACTATCATGCGATTGAAATTATTTTTTGAAATATCTCCATCAAACAGCGCCCTATAGGGATCAGGCAAATCGTTTCCCAATATGGTCCATGCCTTGCCGCCATCAAAGGATTCTAGTATGGCGTGCTGCTTGTGCAAAAACACCTCTGTAATAAAATTTTCGCCATAAATGTGGTCGTGCGATTGCGTGAAAAATATTATGTGATTAGAATCATTGGGGTCTATTGCAATCACTATGGCCTGCAATGAAGGAAGCATGGGCATGGTAAGCTCTTCCCAAGTCTGAGCGCCGTCTAAAGTCCTATAAACGCTGCCATTTTTATTTAGGCTTTCCTTTATCGGAGCTTCCCTGAAAGTCGGCTTGTCAGGATTGACAGGATAATACATTACCTTTGGATTTTTTGGATCAATCGCCAAAGAGCCGCTGCCGGCAACATTTATTTCGCCTTTAATAATTTGCTGCCAGAATTCTCCTGAATCAAGGCTCTCCCAAATACCGCCTGTCTCTCCGTATGGCCAATTAACATATGCTGTCGTGATGTCTGAGGTTACCATCAACAAATGCCTCGTGTTTGCAGGATCAATGTATATGTAAGATATGTCAGGGAAGCATAATTCGCTCTTGTCGTTGCTGTCTGGATATGCAACAAGCCCTTTTATGATTTTTTTCCATGTCAGGCCTTTGTCTGTTGATTTGTAAGCCCCCCTTCCTTCAATTCCAATATACATTATATTCTGGTCTTCTGGATCTATTGCAAGGCTGTTTCGTGTTCCGTATGCATTTTCATGGGTACAATCAATGCCGTATTCATGCAAACGTTTAGAGTGCTCTTCTAATTGAGGGTCACTTTTGTTTTGCTTTTCCGGCTCTTTTTCCTGAGGTATAAACTGTTGTTTAGGATCTATACTTTTAGCCTCCTGTAATTCCTGTAATGTACTATTTGTTTCTGTCTGTTTTATTTCTATTTGCCTGACGCATCCCAGGAGAACTAGCAGGAATATGACTGTAAATGTGCTTTTCATACCATTCTTAAATTCTGATGTTGCTTAATATAAACTTTTTGATTTAATAAAACATTCAAACTAACTTTTAAATCCCAAGCTGAAAAAACACATATGCTCGACAAAGATGGCTGCGTTATTTGGACATACAATCGATTTGTAAAAATCTGGATTTGAAAATTGAAAGATTTAAAAAATTATTATTCCTTCTTAACCTTGACCCCGCCGCTCGGCAGCGCCCTTATTATCTCGTCAACAGAGCCGCCTATCTTGTGCAGGATGTATTTTGCGGCGGCGCTTGCCTTTTCATTGCCCTGCTGGAGAATGACGTATTTCTCGCAGTTTGCTTTTATGGCATCCAACGGGCCTGCCATTACCTGTAGGCTTTTATTCATGCCAATCGCAAGGTTGATATTGTTTGCTATGTAATCTGTCTTGCCGTAAATCATGAAAGCCCCTTTTCCCATGTATTCTCCCGATTTTGTTTTCTTGCTGACCTGCTCGGGCTTTACGTAAAAGACAGATGTGCTTTGAAGCCCAAGCTTCCACGCCTTGCTAAAAGTGCATGTCGCATCGGCAGCCTCCTCTCTTGTCTTTTCCCCGATATGCCTGCCCTCGCTTTTTACCACAAAAAAAGGCGAGCCCGCAATGTCCGTGTGCAGCACCAAATCATCAGAGTCAGTATGCTTTTTTATCACAACCTCATTTGAAGTTGCGTCCCTGCCGCCGATGACCAAAAACCCTTCAGAGCTCCTAAACCACCTGAATTTCTCATACCACTCGCGCTTTCTTTCATCGCGCCTCTCCTGCTCTTGGCTCTTTGCGTCTGCCTTTTCTTTTTTTTCTTCGAGATGACTTAACTTTTTCAGGTTTTCATCCAATGCAATTTTCGCGCCCTCGGCCTTCTTTTTTATTTTTTTTGCCCTCTCGAAATAAGTTGCCGCATTCTCATCAATGCTTTTTGTTAAATCCAGTGCCAGCCTTGCCATAGAAAAAATTTTGAATTTAGCAAATTTAAATTTTTTCCTATTTTGGGCTTCATCCAAAAATTCGCTTCGCGAAGGTTAGCAGCTTCAAAGTCCTTGATGCTTTATTTTTATAGCCGACATTCCCCGTAAGGGACGTCCCCCTTGTCGGCTGAATTTTTTTATGGATTGGACTTTGACTTGAGGCTGCTAACCCATTTTTTGGATGAAGCCTCTATTTTGGAAAAATATATATACTTCTCGCTTAATTTTTTGGAGGCGAATATGGAAGATATAATCAAATACATGCTTATTGCGGCAGCAGCTTCCTTTATACTGTTGTTGGGATATAAAATGATTGGCAGGATAGGCGAGCAGGAATGCAGCACGGAGATTGCTAAATTTGAAATTGATTTAAGGGATTTAGGGACGAGCCTGCGTTTTGGGGCAAGAGAACTCCAAAGCTATGCCCTGCCCTGCAAAGTTGACGGTATATATATTTTTGACTTTGGCAAAGGCGCAAGGCCCGGCGACTTTGACAGCATCCCGATAATCAAAGACATGCTAATTGGCGAAAGCCGCAATAATGTATTTTTGGTAAGGGAAAATGATGTGATGACCTACTTTTACGCCGGCGATTTTAAGCTTCCTTCCCAATACATATGCCTAAGGCCAAAATCAGGCAGGATATCATTTTTTGCGGAAGGCGCGGGAAACTATTCAAAAATAACATTGCCGGGCGGCCAGTCGCAGTGCAGCTAAAAATGGCAGAGCAAAATTTAAACCCGGAGGAACTTAAGGCATTGCAGGAAAGAGTAAGCCAGATGTCTCCCGAGGAGCTAAAGGAATTCCAGAAAAAGCAGTGCATATTCTGCCAGATTGCATCAGGCAAAGTGCAGTCGAAAAAAATCTATGAAGACGACAGGGTAATCGCCATTTTGGATGTAAATCCCGCAAACCCCGGGCACGCTATAGTTCTCACGAAAGAGCATTACTCGATAATGCCCCAGATTCCGGATGAGGAAACCGAGCACGCATTCATGATAGTTAAATTCTTGTCGAACTCCATGCTAAGGGGCATTGACGCCCAGGGAACGAACATAATCGTTTCCAACGGCGTTGCGGCAGGCCAAAGGGCGCAGCACTTCATGGCCCATATAATACCGCGAAAGGAAAATGACGGCGTTAATTTCATCTTGCCCCAAAAAACTCTTGCACAAAATGAAATCGAGGCAATTGGGGACAGGCTTATTGCCGCCCTGGGCGGAGGCTTTTTAGTAAAAGAAGAAAAGCCTGCAAAAATACAGCCTTTAAAGCCGGCATTTTTGCCAAAAGGGAGGGAATCACCAAAAAAAGAATCCGCAGGGGATGTGGATTTAGACGATATAACAAGGCTGTTGGGTGCTAGATAATGGCGGACAAGTCCAAGGAAGGGTGCGTAGTATGCCAGATTATCGCAAACAAAGTCCCTTCAAAAAAAGTATATGAGGATGATCTAATCCTTGCAGTGCTCGATGTCAACGGCGCAAACCCCGGGCATTGTTTCGTTATGCCCAAAAACCATTACCCCATAATAGAGCAGGTTCCTGACGCGCAGATTGGAAAGCTGTTTACGGTTTCCAACAGGATATCTAGCGCAATATTCGAGTCTTTGGGCGCAAAAGGAACAAACATCTTTGTTGCAAACGGTGTTCCTGCAGGCCAGACAGTCGCACATTTCACGATAAACATCATTCCAAGAAAGGAGAATGACGGCATCAACCTTCAGTGGCAGCCAAGGCAGCTAAGCGAGGAGGAAATGTCCACCGTCGAGCTTAGGCTAAAAGAGCAGACCAAGAACATAGGGCATTTTGAAAAAGAGGCAAAGCCTGCAAAAATGCATGCCCAAAAGCCTGCATTTTTGCCTGAAGGCGAAGAAGAGTATTTCACTAGGCAGATGAGGAGGATTCCTTAGGGTATTTTTAAATTATTTTAACAGATCTTCTAAATTTCTTTTAATCTCATTTTGTATTTGGCCTATTATTTGGTAACCTTCTTCCCTGCCCATCCTTCCAAGGGAATCATTTATTGCCAGATACATGAATTGTTGAGGTAGAATCCTGTGCCATTTTTTATCATCTTTTATTTTCCACTGATTACTTGATCTTGCCGAAAATATATCCCCTGTATAAGTCGGGGAACTAGGAGAGATAACATGGCGCTCAATCAAATCATGGCCATGTGAGCTTATTCCCGGGTCTTGAGCTATGTAAATCGCGCGAAGAGGAGCCTTTCCATATTTTTGTGATTCTTGAAGCAACGTTTTTTCTGCTTCATTCATCTCTCTCTCGGCATTTGAATTATTAGTTGGCTTAAGGTGCTTTCCTTCTAAATCATGAATAAGATTAATCCTGTATAAACTGCCTTCTGAGCCTATCGCCACGAGCATATTTTCATTTTTTTCCATCAATTGGGCAAGAGCGTCTTTGCCTGCAAGGTAAAAAAGAGGAGAGTTGCTTAAGTCATTTGCGCTTAAAACAGCCGCTACTAAAGGCTTTTTTTGTTGCGCATAAGCTTCGCCCAAAAATGATGGCAGTAGTATGGATGCCGTAACACCAGCTGTTTCTGCAGCTTTTCCAAAAAAAACCCTTCTTGAATAATTTTCAGCCATTTTTTAGGTTATCCAAAAACTTTTATCACTTGAGGGTAACATAACTACTATATAAATCTTCCTGTAATGTGAAACAAACACTCAAGTCAAACAATCCACATCATCGCATTCCCGAAAAACAGCGTGACAGCAAAAGCAATCAGAAAGCTCGGCACAAAAGGTATCCCCTCTTTTATGAGGATTTTTCCTACCTTTCCACGCTTATGGAAATCAACCAGCTTCTTGATTTGGTTTTTTTCTATTCCGAGGTCTTTCGGTCCGCAGACGTACTTGCCGCCAACGTAAACATCATTGACAATCCAGTCGCCTTCCGTGAGTATAGAAGGCTCAACAAGCTTGTACATGGCTGATTTTTCAATGGCCCGAACAAAAACCCAAAGGTAAAATGTAGTCAATACCAGAAACGCCAATGAAAGCAGCAGGAAAAATCCTTTTTTATCAAAAAAGCTTTTTTCGTAGGCGGCAAACAGCAGGGCCGAAAGGGCAAGCATTGCAATAAGCAGAATTCTTTTTATCCTGACAACATTATTCTGCGATAATATTTTTTCAAGCTCCTTTCGGAATGTTTTCCTGTTTTTGAATGCAAGAAACGCGCTCCAAATCAATCCATAAACCGCCCCAACAAGCAGCACATTAATCAAAAACCCGAGCAGGAACTGCTCTTTCCTGAAGAATATGTCAATGCCAATCATTGCTGCAATGCCCATTAGCATCTTGCTGTCGCCCCCGCCCCATTGGCCGGCGTAGAACATTATGTAAGCGATGCCAAAAAACACCAGAAGCCCGATGGCGCTGTTTATGATAAAAGAGTAATCAGAATAAATTATTGAAAACAAAAGGCTCAATGAAGCTCCGGAAATTATAAAGCCGTAATTTACAAAATCAGGCACTTCCCGCGTTTTGAGGTCGGTGATTGAGCCGGCTAAAAGAACGGCAAAAGACGCCAGATAAGCTATTGCCGACGGTACGGAAGACGTTGCGAGCCAGCTGCTGTTTATTATCATTTTCGAATAATATACTTCCAAACCGCAACTTATTTAAATAAATATTCATTCCATTTGTATACCTGTGATTGATGAGGCCGGTAAATCTGCCGGCTGAGTGAGGTAACTTCTCACTAAAAAATTTTAATTTTCTTTGAAAATTAAAATTTTTTCATATTGATTGCATTAAATTTTTTGGAGGTCAAAATGGTTTATGAAGCGCCAAAGGAATTGGTAGACAAGGTTTACGAAGCAATAGAACTTGCAAAGTCAACCGGAAAGATTAGGAAAGGCACAAACGAAGCGACAAAATTAATTGAAAAGGGGGCCGCCAAGCTTGTTGTAATAGCAAAAGATGTCAATCCTCCCGAGATTACGATGCACATACCTCTTCTTGCAGAAGAGAAGGGTATCCCTTGCGTGCAAGTGCCGAGCAAAGAGGAGCTTGGCGCGGCTGCAGGAATAGAGGTTCCTACGGGAAGCATTGTCATAGTGCAGGAAGGAGAGGCAAAGCAGCTGATTAGTGAAATAGTTGATAAAATAAAAAAGTAAAAAACAAAAATTTTTCAAGCTTTGAACTTGAAAAATTTTCATTTACGTTCAAAATGGCTAAAGAAGACCCAACTAAGCACTTAAAGGAAGACCCGCGCGAGCAGTCCAAGAAGAAAAGCCAAAAGCCGCAGCAGCAGGAAGAGCAGGTAAAAGGCGCCGTGCAGTTCTCGCCGGCAACTCCCGCGAAAATAGAGGAGATAATAGGAAGGACAGGCGCAAGAGGCGAGGCAATACAGATAAGATGCAGGGTCATGGACGGCAGGGACAAAAACAAGGTACTAAGAAGAAACGTCAAGGGCCCCGTGCAGATAGGCGACATTTTAATGCTAAGGGAAACCGAATTTGAGGCAGGGCAGCTCACGAAGGCGGGAAGGGGATCAGGTTAAAAAGAAGTATATATAACCAAATATGACAATATGTATTGCTGCTCTATGCGAAAAAGGAGAAAAGATAATTGTTGCTGCAGATAGAATGGTAACTGTTGGTCAAATAATAGAATTTGAACATGATGTTCCTAAGTTCGTAAATTTAACTGATAATTGTGTAGTAATGACGGCGGGTTCAACAACTTTACAAAATGACATTATAAAGGAAGCTTTATCTAAAATAAAAGCACTAAAGAAACCAAATTTTAAACAAATTACCGATGAATTAAAGAATGCATAT
The DNA here is from genome assembly GCA_964459665.1 of uncultured Methanosarcinales archaeon. Lineage (GTDB taxonomy): Archaea > Nanobdellota > Nanobdellia > Woesearchaeales > GW2011-AR4. The sequence goes on along the minus strand of CAYWNO010000031.1, from coordinate 5,006 downwards.
ACTGCACTAAGAATAAAAAGGGCAGAAGAGACTATACTAAAACCAAAAAGCCTAGATTTTCAGGCCTTCTATCAAAACCAGCGAGTTATGCTACCTGAGCTAGTTTTTCAAATGACAGACGCCATAAACAAAACAAATTTGGGTGTTGAATATATTTTATGTGGTTTTGATGATGACGGAGGTCATATTCATTATATAGTTGATCCTGGAACATCGGAATGTTGGGATTCTGTTGGGTTTTGCTCGATAGGTACTGGCAACATAAATTCTGTATCAGCATTTACAGCACATAATTATGCCCCTAACTTCCCAATAGAAAAAAGCCTTTATTTGGTTTATTCAGCCAAAAAAGAGGCTCAAAGAGCTCCAGGCGTCGGTAATGATACTGATATAGCAGTTCTCACAAAAGAAGGCATAAATTATTTAAATGATGAAGAGAAAAAATCTTTAGAGTCAATCTACAAAAAATTTATGAAAATTGAAGACACAGAGTATAGAGAAGTAAAAAAGGAAATACTCGATAAATGGCAAAATGCAACTAACAACGATTGAGCAACATGAAGAAGTTCTGGGAAAGGAAGCTTTAGAACTCATTAGAATAAGATTAGAAATATTCAAATCAACAATAAGATTCTCCGAGATAGGAGAAAATAGACTTTTAAATTATTTTGAGAAACAATAAAAACTCAATAACGATTGAACATTAAAAGAAAAATAAAAAATCCAAAATAACAAAAAAATTTCAAGCTTCGCTTGAAATTTTTTTCCAAATAAAATGTCAAAATGCACTTTTTGCGGCAACAATATTGAAAAAGGAACGGGAAAGATTTACGTGCAGAAGGATGCAAAGGTGCTGTACTTTTGCTCGATGAAGTGCGAAAAGAACCACATAAAGCTCGGAAGAAAGTTCCTCGAAACAAGATGGAGCAAGAAATTCAAGCGTGAAAAGCAAGAGTAAAAATTTCGCCCGAGGCGAAATTTTTTTGTATATCAATTTTTTAAGGTCACTATGATTAAAAGAAGCCTTGTCATCATAAAGCCCGACGGAGTCGAAAGGGGGCTTGTAGGGGAAATCATAAAGAGATTCGAAAATGCCGGATTGAAATTAGTCGGAATGAAGATGGTATGGATTGACAAGAAGTTTGCAGAACAGCACTACGAGGCGCATAAATTAAAGTCATTCTTTAAGGAGCTTGTTGAATTCATAACTGAAGGGCCTGTCGTTGCATTTGTTGTCGAGGGCGTGCATGCCGTTGAAAACGTGAGAAGGCTTGTCGGCCCGACGTCCCCCCACGAGGCGCCACCGGGCACTATAAGGGGCGATTTTGCGCACATAAGCATGGCTTACGCTTCAAAAAAAGGCTCAGGCGGAAAAAACGTCATCCACTCTTCGGGCAGCAAGAAAGAAGCGAATGAAGAAATCAAGCTTTGGTTCAGGAAAGATGAGCTGCATTCTTACAGCACCGTGCATGAAAAACACGTGTTTTGATATTGACAACGGCTTCATCCAAAAAATGGGTTAGCAGCCTAAAGTCAAAGTCCAATTCATAAAAAAATTCAGCCGACAAGGGGGACGTCCCTTACGGGGAACCATGAAAATCCAAGATTTTCAGGGTGCCAAAAATGCTATGCATTTTTTAGCATGTCGGCTATAAAATAAAACGTCAAGGACTTTGAAGCTGCTAACCTGAGCGAAGCGAATTTTTGGATGAAGCCGTTGATAACTAAACATTTAAAAATGCTTCTAAAACACTTCAAGCCATGTCGGAAAAAATGGTTGACAAGGTCATGCGCCTGATGCAAAAGCCTGAGCATATAAGGAACATTGCAATCTGCGCGCATATTGACCATGGGAAGACGACGTTCTCGGATAATCTTCTTGCAGGAGCTGGCATGATGTCAAAGGAAGATGCCGGCAAAGCCCTAAAGCTTGATTTTCACGCAGACGAGCAGGAGAGGGGAATAACAATTGACACGGCTGCCGTCTCAATGGTCCATAGTAGCGAGGGCGACGAGTATCTTGTCAATCTTCTCGACACGCCCGGGCACGTTGATTTCGGAGGAGAAGTTACGAGGGCAATGCGCGCTGCCGACGGCGCAATAGTTCTTGTTGACTGCGTCGAGGGAATCATGCCCCAGACGGAAACAGTCCTTAGGCAGGCTTTGAGGGAATTGGTAAAGCCGGTGTTGTTCATCAACAAGGTTGACAGGCTGATTAAGGAATTGCAGCTTACCCCTGAAAAGATGCAGGAGAGATTTGTAAAAATAATAACCAATGTAAACAAGCTGATTATGGACATCGCTCCTAAAGGATTCGGCGAGAAATGGCAGGTTAATGTGCAGGGCGGCTCTGTGTGCTTCGGAAGCGCTTTTCACAAGTGGGCTTTGTCAATTGCTTGCATGAAAAAGAAAGGAATCACGTTCAAGGATGTCATAGAAGCATATACTCAGGAAGGAAAATATCCGGATCTTGCAGACAAGGCTCCTCTGCACGAGGTCATTCTCGACATGGTAGTTCGGCATTTGCCAAACCCGCTGGTTGCGCAGCCTTACAGGATTCCAAGGATATGGCGTGGAGATATAGAGGGCGAAGAAGGCAAGGGATTAGTCAAATGCGACCCGGGCGCAGGCGTGTTTTTCGTCATTACAAAAATCGTAATAGACCCGCAGGCTGGCGAGATTTCGGCAGGCAGGCTTTTTTCAGGCACGATGAAGAAAGGGGAAGATGCATACCTGAACAGGATGAAGCAGAGCTCAAGGATACAGCAGGTTTTTATATACAATGGCGCTAAAAGAGAGATTGTTGACAACGTCCCCGCTGGAAACATAATAGGCGTTGCTGGGATAAAATCTTATGTAGGCGAGACAGTAACAGAGCACCAAACCGAGCCGTTTGAGCAGATAACGCATATATTTGAGCCCGTTGTTACAAAAGCAATAGAGGCAAAAAGGCCAAGTGATTTGCCAAAGCTAATTGAAGTTTTAAGGATGGTCGGCAAGGAAGACCCGACAGTAAAAATCGAGATTAACGAGGAAACAGGAGAGCACCTGATGCACGGCATGGGCGAGCTTCATCTCGAAGTCATTGAAAACAGGATAAGGACGGAGAAGTTCGTTGAAGTGCAGACATCGCCTCCGATTGTTGTCTTTAGGGAGTGCATCACGAAAAAATCCCAGGAAGTCATGGGAAAAACCCCGAACAAGCACAATCACTTATTTTTTGTAGTCGAGCCTTTGGAAGACCCCATCTATCAGGCAATAAAGTCAGGCAAGATTCCAGAGACGAGAATCAAGAAAAAAGAGCTTGAATTAAGGGACGCTTTCGTCGAGGCAGGCATGGACTCAAAAGAAGCCGTCAAGGTCAAGGACATATTCAGGGGGAACCTTTTGATTGACATGACAAGGGGCCAGGTGCATCTTGGCGAAGTCATAGAGATGGTAATGGATATGTTCGAGGATGTCATGGGCGCAGGCCCTCTTGCAAAAGAGCCCTGCACTAAAGTTAAGGTCATGCTAACCGACATGAAGCTGCACGAGGATGCCATCCACAGGGGGCCGGCGCAGATTTACCCTGCCGTAAGGGACGGGATAAGGGGCGCAATGATGCAGTCCAACCCATTGATGCTAGAGCCTATGCAGATACTTCAGATTGAGGCTCCTGCCGATTATCTTGGCGACCTATCCAAGCTTATCAGCAACAAGAGAGGCCAGCTTCTTGATGTCGTCCAGGAGGGAAACACCATAAGCGTGAAGGCAAAGATGCCCGTCGCTGAAATGTTCGGCTGGAGTTCCGATTTGAGAAGCGCAACCGGCGGCAGAGGCTCGTCATCGGTTATTGACCAGCAGTTTGAGAGGCTTCCTGACGAGCTTCAGGGCAGGATAATAAAGCAGATAAGGGATAGGAAAGGATTGACGGAAGCGATGGTCGGGGCTTGATTAACTTAAATTTGAAAAATTTTACCCCACCGCTTGCGGTGATTGGGTCGAATCCCGCCTGCTTTAACAACATTCAATCACATCAAAATACCCCGCCCCTTGGGGCGATTGGGTATTTTATTTTAATTTTTATTACCTGTTTTTTAATAAGTTTTATTTAATGTTCAGCCGTTAATGGATTCGTTTATATCTAATAGAGAACTTTGAATAACCCTCTGAAAATAACAATTTATTATTTGCGCATCGTCGAGACTGAAAATCAAAACAATTCAAAAAATGGGGTTTTTCAAAGTCCTCAATATTAAAATTCATTAAATCTTATAAGAATAAAAATTCCAGCAAAGCCGAAATTTTTTAGAAACATTTATAAATAACAAAATTATATCAAAAAATAGTGAAAAAGTTATGGATATTGACGGCTATAAAATCAGGCCCAGTAAACATTTTATTTTAACATGGATGAGGAAATGGGACTACGATATTGATTCATTAAGGTCGGCAATACAAAACTCATATAGGATTGAAAAAGTCGGCAAGTATAAATACGAAGCCTATACGAAAGCAAAAGGAAAAAGCAGAAAATTAATATTTATCAAGGATGAAGGACTCAAAGACATTTTTATCATAACGGGTGCGGAAGGAAAATGAGAAAATGCAAAATATGTGAAAAAGGAGATTTAGCAGCGGTAGAGGACATAACCTTGGAAATAGAAAGTTACGTCTTTATAGTAAAAGGTGAAAGATGCACCCATTGCAATGAAGAAGTCCCCTATGAACAAGAAACCCAAAGAGCAATTTCAATAGCTAGAAAATTAGGCATATGGCCTGAACCATTAAAGCTTTATAGGCATCTGTCAAAAAGTGGCGGGGGATTGGTTTTCAGGATACCCTCCGACATAGAAAGGCAACTTGAACTAAATGAAAATGTGGAAATTGCAATAACAAAAGTCGGAAATAAAATTGTAATAGAGACTGAGTTATAGGAATCTAATTTTTATCACATTTTCTGATTTTTTCTGTAGTATACGGAAATTATTGCACCCCTATTTCTGCAAATATCAGGATTATCT
>CAYWNO010000030.1:0-14358 GCA_964459665.1 uncultured Methanosarcinales archaeon | reverse complement strand
ATAAAAAATCAGAAGAAATTTTTATAAAGATGAGGATATTCAAAGTCCTCTATAGCAAAAGACACAAGTTTTTAGACAATAAATAATGTCTTTTGCTTATTACGAACGGACAACTATTGCATAATTATTTTTGTCCGTGAGTATATCTTCTAAAAAAATCATTGGCGGAGCCGATGATTTTTTCCCTTATTGTTTCTGATTACAGCGACGTAAGTTGCCGCTATTCCTGTCAAGACGCCTATAATAAAAACTCCCGCGAGCTTTTTATCAATGCCAGTTTCAAAGCCTTTCTTTTTCGCAGAGCTTTTCTTGAAATAAATATCGAGGTTGCCAAGCTCCAGCGAATATTCCGAGTAAATCAATGCCGATAAAACATCAGTTTCCTTTAAGGAGTTGGCATATTCGTAATAGCTATAGCCCAATATAGGGAATATTCCCTTGGCAGCCTGCCTTGCAATGTTGTTTTTCAGTATTGCAAGCTTTATGTCAACAATGTTTCTGTATTGGGAATTATCGACGCCGAAAACGCTTAATATTATGTCTACATCCGCCTTTGCCTTGCTTGCAGTTGACAGGCACGTCTCGTATTTTCCCTTTTCAAGCTCTGCAACCGCATTTTCTATCTCTTTTTTTATCCTTTCAAGAGTGTTTGGAAAATAAAGCTCAACGTACTGCTTTCTTTCGTCGGCTTCGCTGATTTTATTCTGGCAGGATTTTTTTAGCACGTCCTTGTTCAGGTTGAATGCTGCCCCTTTCTTCCCAATAAAGCTCGCCCACGAATACGCTGAATTGAGCCTTTCGGAAGCGTAAGCCAGCTGCCTTGCCGCAGAGTCTGTTTTGTTGGTGCCATTTAACAGCTTAAGAGCCTGCATTGAAGACTCCTCGGCTTCGCCTAGCCTTTCCTTGATTGCAATGTAGGCTTCCAGATCGGTGATTGTCTTTTTATCAGCTTTATCGACCTTGCTGTTAAAGCCCGCTATCAAGCCGTTTAGCTTTTCAATTTCATTTGTGGTTTCTTGCCTGGATAGGTTTTTGGACAAAAGAAGGAGTGTAGAGAGCTCGACATTCGCGCCAAAACAATAGCTTGCAGATGAGTAGAATATCTGCTTTTCAAAGGCTTCCCTTCCCTTTGTTGTAAGGTTCTGTGCATTTGCCTTTAACGCCGAATAATTATCGCCATAATCGGTGTTTCTCGCTTGCGCTTTTAGCTTGCTGCTCCTGTCGCATAAGTCCTTGGCAAGAAGCTTCATTGTGCTTGTGTACTCGTCACTTATTTCGATATTTTTGTATGTTTCCCTTGATTCCCTTCCGGTAAACTCCTTTAAAGCCTCGCTTAATGTCGAAATCTCTATTACCTGTATTCCAAGCTGCCTTGAAAGGTTATTTAAGTCGGTTGTTTTGTTGTCAGCCTTAACTATCATCTCTCCTGAAGGTATGAATACTTTTTCCAGCCCCGCCTTTTTTGCTGCCTCTACCTTTTCCTTTAAGCCGCCGACAGAGCCTATCAATCCGCCAGAGTTTATAGTTCCTGTCATGGCATACCTGTCGTCTAATTTAAGGCCTTCAAGCATAGCGGCAGTAAGGATCGCAATTGATGCGCCGGCGCTTGGCCCCGCTATGATTGCGGAATCGGCAGTTATCGTATAAAAAAAATCAGTGTCATCGCAATCCCTTTCAAGGGTGTCGCAGGCTATTGCCTTTGCAAACCTCGTCGACATTTGCGTGTCGGTTCTAGTCAGCGGAAATGTTTCAAGAAAAACCCTGCCTGAGCCCGGCTTTATCTCAAGGTACAAATCTGCAATCCCGCCCTCGTAGCCGCCGTTTTCAGTTTCCCTGACAGCGAGCAGCTTCATGTGCCCCTGCTTTGCAAAGGCGCCCATGTTTAACAGCAAAGACAGCACGATAAAACAAAAGATGAGCTTTTTCATATTAACCGTAAAACAGGGTTGAAACCCATAATAAAAATGTTTCCTAAGCGCTTGGAAAAATTGATTTTTTCACTTATAAATTTATAAATACCCAAGCATTAGTTTATTATAGAGAACAGGGAATAGAGTTTTTAACGATTTTATGAAATGCGGGAAATTCAATCTGGACTTTAGAAGGACGCTGATTATGGGCATACTCAATGTAACTCCTGACTCTTTTTCCGACGGCGGCTTGTTTATTGATTGCGATAAAGCCGTAGAGCGCGCAAAACAAATGGAAAAAGACGGCGCGGACATCATAGATATAGGCGGGGAGAGCACAAGGCCCGGCTCTGATTCTGTTACCGAGGAGAAAGAGCTGCAGAGGGTAGCGCCAGTCATAAAAAGGCTTGTTAAAGAAGTCAATCTTCCCCTGTCTATTGACACACGCAAGCCAAAGGTTGCTGAAAGATGCATTGAGCTGGGCGCAAATATGCTCAATGATGTAACTGGGTTAAGAAACAAAGAGGTGATTAAGGTAGTATCGAGGCATAAAGTTCCCGTAGTTGTAATGCACATGAAGGGCGAGCCTAAAAACATGCAGGAAAATCCGTTTTACAATGACGTCGTTAAAGACATAAAGGAATTTTTTAGCGGAAAGGTCAATGAAGCGCGCAAGGCAGGAATAAATGATATTATCATTGACCCTGGAATTGGCTTTGGGAAAACCGCGCATCACAACCTGGAAATCTTAAAAAGGCTTTCGGAATTTAAATCTTTAAGCTGTCCGATTATGGTAGGCCCCTCGAGAAAATCTTTTATCGGGCATGTAACCGGGCTTGCTGTCGGCGAAAGGCTCGAAGGGACATTGGCAGCAGTTTCAATTGCCGTGATGAATGGCGCAAGCATGGCAAGGGTTCATGACGTGAAGGAATGCAAAAGAGCGATTCAAATGGCCGATGCGATAAGGGATGCTTGAATGAAGATGTATTATGAAGATACCAAATAGCAACAGAAAGAAAGCACTCATATAGACCTTTGCGTTGGTTGCTTTATTTTTATGTAACCGTTTACCTCGTAAATTGCAGATATTTTTTAAACTAATCACCGCAAAAGTCTATAATTATCGATGCGCAATCAGCATAATTCATATCGTTGGCACAGAAACAAATGATTGTATTCTTGCATCTGCATACGAAAGCTTCGATTTGGGATTCTTTACTTATGTCATAGAAGAATGCTGTCAATCAGGATCGTCTGATGAGTTCCATAACAAAGGATTGGAGATTCTTAGAAAACAATGCAGTACAAATAATTCATGTGTTGAAAAGATTGATTTTATAGAAATATAATTCCGGCCCAAAAAATAAAATACCCAATCGCCCCAAGGGGCGGGGTATTTTGATGTGATTGAATGTTGTTAAAGCAGGCGGGATTCGACCCAATCACCGCAAGCGGTGGGGTAAAATTTTTCAAAATTTAGTGAGTTTAACTTATAGAATTAGGCGAAGTTTTTGCCCTCTTAAAATTCCCCTCATGAGCAAAATTGAGGCAACCCACAATTTTGAGATAGAACTGGGAATTTTTCAGATATGGCAAAAATTTGGGTGAAGAACGAATTTTGCTTGGCAAAATAGCGAATCGTTCGTTCCGAACCGCCTAATTCTTGTTAAGTTCGTTTCCAGTTACAGAGTTCTGGAAACCTGCGTCCGTAGAGTAATTTTTAGTGGCTCGTGTTCCATCCAAAGAGCGAAGCGAGACAACAAGAACATACATCAAGTGGGACATTTCGTTTTAGTCGTTCGTTAGGGGGAGTTCCGTAGTTTTTGCTTCATTTTGCCAAAAAGAAGTATCATTTTTTGTAAACTTACTTAACCTATCATTTTTTGAAATCGAAGAAAGTCTTTTATTACTTAAATTTACAAATTCATCATTGTTATCTATCCCTATAAATCTCCTTCCATTAATTTTTGCCACAACCGGCAATGTTCCACTACCTACAAATGGATCGATTATCAATTCATTTTCATTAGTTGAGGCTAAAACTAATCTTTGAATTAGCTCTATTGGTTTTTGTGAAGGGTGCTTTCCTAATTTTCTTTCAGAAGTTGGTGTCATTGGTATATCCCAAACATTTCGCATTTGTTTTCCACCATTTATTTTTTTTAGTTCCTTGTAATTAAAAATCCAATTTTTTGCATGTTTTTGAGTATTGTTAACTGCCCAAATAATATGTTCTGTACTTTCACAAAGCATCCTATTGGTTATATTCGGAAAAGCATTCCTTTTATACCACACAATTGAATTTATTATTTTCCTATCAAAACTTTGTAAGATATACCCCAGTTTATAGATATTATGGTAACTTCCAAAAATGATTATATTTCCATTAGGTTTCAGAATTCTAAATACTTCTGGAAGCCATTCTTTTGTAAATTTTTCATAATTCCCATTAGAATAAGTATCCCATTCTTCATCAATCTTATTGAATTTTTTATCAGCAACCCAATGTTTGTTTGATTTTAGCCATCCTATCTCTTTTTTATGATCATACCCTGATATATTATATGGTGGGTCGGTTATACAATGGTCTACAGAAGCATCAGGTATTTTTTTTAGAACTTCTATTGCATCCCCATTTATAATTCTGTTCTCCATTTTCTTATTGTGTTGAATAGTAACCTCATTATTTAAATATGTTCATTTCTTATGTTAAATAAATGTTAATCATATTTAAATCTTTCGGTAATTTAATGTGAACTATGGTTGAGTTAGCTTTAATCAATTGGTTGCACGATGGGGATTATAGGATTAAAGTGTTAAGGCTTCTCAAATCCTCTCCGGATATTCCTACAAACATCTCAAAAAAACTGGAAGTACATAAATCCTCATTAAGTAGGATATTAAACGACCTTTATGATAAAAAACTAATCGAAAAAATAACATCTGATTCTAGAACAATCACATATAAAATATCTAATTTGGGAGAGGAAACTTTAAACGAGTTTGACAAGAAAAATGGCAGCAAATAGTGTTCAAAAAGTTAGACTTAGAAAATTGATTCTTGAATTGAAGAAAATACAGGGTTTCTTCCTAGAAAAATTGGGAGTGGATGATATTTACTCCAACAGTAAGATATTTGAGATACTTATTGCTAACGAGTTAAATCATATTTTAATTCCTGGACATTCTGGCTCAAAGGACGCGAAAGATGAAAGTGGAAATGAATTTGAGTATAAACATTTTAAGGAAACAAGTGGAAATCATAGCTGGACATTTAATGATTATTCTGATACGACCATTGAAGGTTTAAAGAGGGTTAAATTGGCTATCTTTGCACATATAGATGACGCATCTTTTCCTCCAAAACTGGATTGGTATATTGGTGTTGATGGAAAGACGTGCTCAGATTATCTTAAATATAGAACTGAGGAATTGCTTGAGAGAAAACCAAAGGGACATGTTAATAAAAGAAAGATGATTAACTTTTCAGCAGGTCAACTAGAAAAAGATTTGAAATTATCCAAAACAATAGTAGAAGAAATAAACAGAGATGGATTATATTATAAATGGTTGATAAAAATTAATAACATAGCAAATCAAATAGAAAAAATAACTGGTGTTACGCAGATTCTAACAAGTAATAAGTTTTGGGAGCTTTTAGTTTCCTTAAAATTAGGACATCAAGTCCTATCGGAGCAAGCAGGGCATGATGCAGTAGATGGAGGGGGCAATTTTTATGAGTATAAAGTATCAAAAACATTTTCTTGGAATTTCCAAGATATATCTGAAAATGTGTTAAATAAATACACAAAAGAAAAAGCAGTAATATTAGCGATAGTGGACAAAGAAAAAATGGAAGTTGTAAAAATTTTTGTAGCTAACCCTGTTGAAGTTGTAAAAAAATTAAAAGAAAAATTAACTGAGAAGTCAGATAGATATGCTTCAAAAGGTGGTTTAAGAAGACTACAAGTATCTCTATCACAGGGAGATTTAAAAGAAATTGGGGCGAGAGAAATCAGTTCTCAGAAAAGTTTGATATAGGCTTTTCTGTTCTGTTTAACCTTTTTTGTGCAAGTTTATAATATTTTTCATCTATCTCAAAACCAATAAAGTTTCTACCCAATAATCTAGCTCCTACAGCAGTAGTCCCGCTACCAATAAAAGGGTCTAAAACAATATCACCTTCTTTTGTTGTAAGCCTTATCAATTCTTGTATTAGTTTTAATGGTTTTTGTGTTGGGTGAACCCTATCTTTACCTTTTGGTGCTTGACATTTTATGATGTTATGATTACAATAACCATTCCAAGCGGCACTGTTTCGCTTTCCAATTATTGCCGATTCCCAAGCATTTAGAAATTTTGATTTTCCGTTTAAAGGGATTGGGTCTGGTTTTTGCCAAACTAAAGAATCAATAGCGATAAATCCATCTTTTTCTAGTAAATCCCAATATTTTCCAATATCTCTTTTTGCACAAAAAATAATTGCCCATCCTTTTGTTTTTTTAAGTGCTTCTTCAATCCAATTATGATTTAATTTATCCCATTCCCCAAAGTTAAAATTAAGTTTTGCAGTGGTCCCTAACCTTTGCCCTTTACAATTTAATTCTCTACTAATTCCGTAAGGTGGATCAGTTAATAATAAATGTATACTTCCATCTGGAATTTTTTTAAATCCTTCCATACAATCTATACAATGGATTTTATTCAAATCTTCTTCTTTTATTTTGTTCATCTTTACTTGAGTAAGCTTCTTTTTCTTTATAAATCATTCTTTTTAAAGTCGTTTCGTCGTTCGGAAATCTCTCTCGTTTCGTTCTCATTAGAAATGTTCCCCCTATTAGTTGAATAGACACTCACAACAAAAAACCAAAAACTATTAATTAACTTCGCATTAATCTTTCCTGAATGATGGACCAAATAATAATCAAAGGGGCAAAATTCTCGTGCAACATAGGCGTTACTCAAAAAGAAAGGGCTAAAAGGCAGGAAATATTTATTGATGCGGAATTATTTCTCGATTTAAAAAAAGCCGCGAATACAGACAGGATAGAAGATACAATAAGCTATTCGCAAGTCCACAGCCTTATGAAGAAAACAGCCGAAGGCAGGCAATATAACCTAATCGAGGCAATGGCAGGGCATGTTGCAGAAGAAATTTTGAATAATTTTTCCGCAGAAAGCGCGCTCGTAAGAGTCAAAAAGCCAAAAGCGCTTGCAGACAGGAATGCAAAATATGCGGCTGTTGAAATAATAAGAAATAAAAATTTTTAATTTTCAAAGAAAATTAAAAATTTTTACCGATTTATATGGTCAAGGTTTACGCAGGCATCGGCTCTAATTTGGAAGATCGGGAAAATAACATAGAAGCGGCTATCGGCATGCTAAATAAAAAGTGCAGGGTGCTAAAAATTTCATCATTATATGAAACGGAGCCCGTAGGATATAAAGAGCAAGGCTGGTTTTTGAACTGCGCTTTGGAGATTGAGACAAACTTAAAGCCAGAGGAGCTTTTAAAATTTTTCCATTCAATTGAAAAAAGTTTAGGAAGGAAAAAGACAATCAAAAACGGCCCGAGAACAATGGACTTGGACATTCTTTTTTATGGCGATCAAATAATAAAAACAAAAAGGTTGGATGTGCCTCATCCGCGGCTGCATGGGAGGATGTTTGTCCTTATGCCCCTTGATGAGCTGTGCCCGGATTTTATGCATCCGAAGCTGAAAAAAAGCGTCAGGTTTTTGAAGGATAATCTAAAGGGAAAAGATGCCGTGATACTTTTGGAAAAACAAAAATTTAAATAAGCGCAGTCAAATTAAGCCTTAAAGAGGATTTAAATGCCCGGCAAAGAAAAAAATTGGCAGGATTATTTTAATCGTTTAAATGAGACGTTAAATAATTTTGAGAAAAGAATTGAAAAACTTGAAAACAGGGTTGGAGTTCTTTCCAAAAAATCTCCGGATGTGCAGGAGAGTGAGCAAACTGAAATAACTTACCAAAGCCCGCCTAAAAGAAAGCTCGGCTGGGGGCTTGTTTGGCTTGCAATACTGATGTTTATAAGCCCGGTTCTTCGCTTCTTTGGGCTTGACTTATTCTCTGAAATTTTTTCTATTTTTCCTTACTTTATTAAGTCTATAGTTAATTTAGGGCTGTTGATAGTTGGTATTGTTTTGATTTCAACAAACCCAAAGCTTGGGACAAAAGCAGCCGCGACTGCAAAAAAAGAAATTGAGCTCGGGCAGGATTCGATTTTGATGGAGCCAAAAGAAACGCCTGCCAAAAAACAGCCAGTCAAGGCGCAGGCATCAAAGAAAGCTGCGCAGCCGAAATCCAATCTGGAAAGCGATATAGGCAAGAAGTGGCTGCCAAGAATCGGGATTGTCTCGATTGTCCTTGGCGTCGCGTTCTTTGTCATATATGCAATACAAAACAGGTGGATAGGCCCTACGGGGCAGGTTGCTATCGGAGTTCTGGCAGGAATTGCCTTGGTGATCGCAGGAGAAATCTTTGAAAGAAAGGGTTATCACAGTTATGCAATGACATTAGTCGGGGGCGGCTTTGCAATCATCTACTTTTCAATGTTTGCCGCATTCAGGTTTTACGAATTGCTTTCCTTGTCAGCCGATGTTTCCGCATTGAGCCTGATTATAATCGGCGCAGTATATTTTTCGGCAAGATACGATTCAAAAATAATCGCGGCCGAAGCGTTTTTCTTAGGCTACATAGTTCCGCTCCTTACAAGCGAGGTCAACACATTTTTCCTGATTTATGCAATCGCGCTTACTGCAGGGCTTACTGCATTGACGCTTTCCAAGGGCTGGAAAACTCTTGGAGTTTGCGGAATAGCTGCAATGTACATTACCCATTTATTCTGGCTTGAAAACTATTCCGGAGGCTACAAAAATTACTTACATATTCTATTTCTCTTAATATATTTCGCAATGTTTGCCTTGATGGCCCTAAATATACAAGATGGAAAAAAGGAATCAAAAGATTCAATGGAATCATTTCTTAACTCAAGAAATTTGTTTGCGGCGGCATTCATTGTAACTTACTTTTTCCTTTTTGATTCTGATTTTACAAATCCCATGTTCATTGCATTGCCGCTTATACTGCTGCTTTTCCTGCTGTTCTTTTTTCTCATGAGGTTCAGGTGGGATTACTTTGCAGCAGGAGGGATTGTCATGACCTATCTTATCCATTGGAAATGGCTGGACCAAAACTTCAATGGGCCTTCTATGACGGCAAATTTCGCAATGCTGTCGGTTTACTTTGTCCTTTTCAATGCTCTCCTGTATTTTCTCGATGACGGCAGGAATAAGGCAGGCAACGTGGGCGCAATATTGCTGAATTCCGCTTTTTATTACGGCCTGAACTTATGGCCCGGATTCTACTTTAACAAAGGGTACGGCGGGCTTTTTACGGCATTGATTGCCGTGTTCTACCTTGCAATGGCGTATGCGGCTTATTACAAAAAAATAAGGCACTACTTCATCACATACCTCGTGCTGTGCTTTGCATATCTGACATTGACAATACCTTTGCAGTTCAACCGCGAATGGATAACGATTTCCTGGGCGGCTTTAACTTTTATACTTGTCATTTTGGGCCTCAAGCTCAAAGAGAATGCAGTCAGGATAAGCAGCTCCGTTGTTGGAGCAATAACTTTTGCAAGAGTGCTGTTTTATGATTCATGGAGGCTTAATCCAATAGATTTTTACAATCTTTTGAGCAGCACAAGGCTGTTTGCTTTTCTTTTTTCAATCATTGTTTTTTACGTGATTGCCTATGTCTATTATATGAACAAAGAAATGTTCGAGGATTATGATGAATATATCTCTTACGTCAACGCAGCTTATGTGATTGCAGCCAGCCTGCTCGTTACCGTGCTGATATGGCTTGAGGTTTACAGTTCGCAGCTTTCCACCAATGCAAAGGATTTATGGGTGTCTATCGGCTCCATAATGCAGGCTATATTCATGCTGGGCTTTGGATTTGCAAGAAAAATAAAGCTTTTCCGCATGATAGGGCTGATTCTGTTTGGGCTTTCCATAATCAAGGTTTTTGCATATGACTTAAGGTATCTGGAAACAGGCTACAGGATAATCTCTTTCATAGTTCTTGGCGTCATTGCACTTCTTGGCGCATTCTTATACAACAAATTCAAGGAATTCATATAATCATGTATGAGGTAGGTTGTAAAAAGATGAAAATAAAAAATTTATCAGGAAAGATTATCATGGCGGCTTTGCTTATTATATTGAACGTTCTTTTGGCTTTCGCCTTTGACGCCGGACAATACCCTTATTATAAAAAAATAAACCTTCCGCAGTCTATAGACGAGCCTGCAATAGTTAATCTTGACTATCCCGTTCTTAATTACATGGCTCCCGACGGCTCTGATTTAAGGATAACAGAAGACGGGCGGGAAGTTCCTTTGAAGGCGCTCATATATCCTGCTCAAGAGCTTGCCCATAAGGGCAGGATATTGCAGGTTTCTTCTTCAAGGCCGGATTTTCGCGGAGTTAATTTCAAAGGCGATAACCTAATAGACGGAGATTATACCCAAAAGGATAATGCATACTTCCAGATTGATTCGGTAAAAGACCCAAACTATGCGTGGTTCATAATTGAATTGCCCGACATCTTGCTTACCGACAGGGTAAAAGTCTGGAGCTCTAACAGCGATTACACATGGACTGATGCTCAGGTCGAGGGAAGTAATGATAATTCCAAATGGGACATAGTCAAGAGCAAGACAAAATATGACATTTCCGACGTAAGGACTGTAAGCTACCCTCCTGTCGAATACAAGTACCTTAAATTCTCCTTTTGGCACATCCAAAGCCTTATCATAAACGAAATAGAAGTTTATGGGGCTTATAACGGAAAAATAATTTTCCACCCAAAATCCGCAAAAGAGTACAGGCTTTATTATGGCAACAGGCAGGCGGCAATGCCGTCTTATGACGCATCCGGCCTTTTCACGAAAAAAACAACGCCGGTTCTTTCACTGGGATTTCAGGCTGCAAACAGCAATTTTAATTATGATGCCGATGGAGACGGGATTGCATCAGACAATTGCCCTACCTTAAGCAACAAGGACCAGAAAGATTCAGACGGCGATGGAGTTGGAGATGCCTGCGACAACTGCCCGAATTCAGCAAACTCCGAGCAGAAAGACAGCGATAATGACGGCGTTGGAGATGCCTGCGATAACTGCCCATCCAACTACAATCCCGACCAGTATGATGATAACCTAAACGGAAAAGGCTACGTATGCGATGACAACGACAATGACGGAGTTATAAATTTAGTAGATAATTGTGTTGCCGCTTATAATCCCGACCAGAGCGATAGAGACAGAAATGGCATAGGCGATGCGTGCGAAGATGTTGACAATGATGGGATTTCTCTTTCCACAGACAACTGCATCAACAAAAAAAACCCGGACCAGAAAGACTCGGATAAAGACGGAATCGGAGATGCCTGCGACAACTGCATTGACGGGTACAACCCAAACCAGTTTGACAAGAATGCAGACGGAATCGGAGATGCGTGCGAGGATGAGGACAAGGATGGCGTGCCAAACTACAAGGATAATTGCCCGAATAATACAAATGGCGGCCAAAAAGATTCAGACGGCGATGGAGTTGGAGATGCCTGCGATAACTGCCCATCCATAAAGAACATCGAGCAATCAGACAGCGACAACAACGGAATCGGCGATGTCTGCGATGACTATGACAAGGACGGAATCATAAATCCAAGAGACAACTGCCCAAATACCGCAAATCCAAAACAGGAAGACCAGAATAATAACGGCATAGGCGATGCGTGCGAGGATTATGACAATGACGGCGTTTTGAATTTCGAGGATAACTGCCCGTATGATTACAACCCTAAGCAGTATATTGGAAACGAGAACAGGCAGCCTGATAAAGACAATGACGGAAAGGGCGATGCATGCGACGATTTGGACAGCAGGATAACTGAAAACAAAGGCCTGATATGGGGCGTCATTCTTGGAGTTATTATCATAGTCGGGTTTCTCGCTTGGAATCTGAGCAGAAAGTCAATTAAGTGAATTACAGAGAACTTTGAAAAATTCGCTTTTCAAAGAGAATTTTTCAGTTATCAGATTATCTTTTCCGTATGCTTGCACTTTGGATACTTGCTGCATCCCAAAAATTTCCCGTAAATGCTGCTTCTTAGGACTATGCTGCCTTCCCTGCACGACGGGCATTCCCTTTTTATCTCGCCTGCGGCGATTGCATTTGCCTCTTCGCCGGCATCGCCTTCTATGTTTTTGCCTGGGCACTTTGGATTAAGGCAGAATTCATGCGGCTGCCTTGCCTTTTTTATCGCAAGCACTTTTGGAAAGGCGCACACCTCGCAGTTTTTCTTTGCGGGCTTTATGAGGGCGTTTTTGGGTATGGAAAAAATTGTCTTGCAGTCGGGATACCTGTTGCACGAAGCAAAGCTTCCGAACTTGCCCCTTCTTAGAGTTATATTTCCCACATTGCAGGCAGGGCATATCCCAAGAAACGACATCTCGTTCTGCGTTTCGCGGTTTGCCTTGGAAAGCTCGGCTCCTATCTCTTTCTGGTGCTTCTTGAAATTGGCAAGTATCTTTGTTATCGCATCCTTTGCTTCATCCAAAGTGATTTGCTTTTTCTGCTTTCTCTCCCTTATTTTTTCCATCTCGATTTCAAAATGCCTGGTTAATTCCTCGTCTATTATTTCCGGGCAGTATTTTTCGAGCGTCTCTATTGTCGAGATTCCAAGGTTGGTTGCTTCTATCGCCTTTCCCTGAACGTAGCCTCTTTGGAACAATGTGTCTATGATTTCCGAGCGCGTAGCTTTCGTTCCGAGGTTTTTTCTTTCCAGCTCCTTTATAATGGATGCGGGCGTGTACCTTTTCGGCGGCTGAGTTTCTTTGGTAAGAAGCTCAATGACCTCAACCTTTATCATGTCATTCTGCCTAAAATTCGGCAGCTCAATCTCTTCAAGCTTTACATACGGGGCATAAAAAGAGTGCCATCCTTTTTCCAGCGTCCTGCTGCCTTTTGCGATAAAAATTTCGCCGCTGCAGTCGAAATCCACAGTAATTGTTTCCCTTACGGCATGCTCCGCAAAAGTTGAAAGGAACCTTTTTACAATCAAATCGTATATTTTAGCTTCCTTGCCATCTAGCTCGTTTGGCGCTATTCCTGTTGGGTATATTGCAGGGTGAGCGGGGTCTGTTTTCTTGCCGTTGTTTGGCGCAAGATTTGATTTTTTCAGCAGGGTTTTTGCTGCTTTGGAATGCTGCTCTTGTTTTGATATGTCCTTTAGGACTTTTAAATATCCGATTGAGGGCGGCAGCTGCTGGCTTGATGTTCTAGGGTATGAGATAAAGCTTGCCGTGTAAAGCTCCTGCGCAATTTCAAGCGATTCTTTGGGTGAAAGGTTAAAGCACCTGTATGCTTCCATCTGCAATGATGTAAGGTCAAACGGAAAAGGCGGCATCTGGTTGAACTGCCTTCTTTCGATTTTCTGAACTTTTGCCTCTTTTTGCCCTTTTGTGTTGCTTAGCGCCTTGTCGGCATTTTCCTTTTCCCAGAATTTATCTTCCTTGTGCCACGCTTCTATTGCCCTGCTGTTATGGCTGCCCATTAGCCTTATCTGCCAGAACGGAAACGGCTTAAATACCTTGATTTCCTTTTCCCTGCCGACGATGATTTTTAATGCAGGGCCCTGCACTCTTCCGGTTGACATTATCTTGAATGCCCCCGTGCTTTTTATCGCAGCAGTCAATGCGCGCGAGTAATTTATTCCGTTTATCCAGTCCAGTGAGTGGCGTGTTTCTCCTGCCTCTGCTTGCCCCCAGTCGAGATGCTTGCTTTTGTTGCTGTATGATTCTCTTAGCTCTTCTTTTGTAAGCGTTGAGAATTTCATCCTGTTTGCGTCTTTTTGCCTGCACGCATATCGCACGACATTTAGGCCTATGACTTCGCCTTCCTGATCGTAGTCTGTTGCTATAGTAAAGGAATCCGCGCTCTTCGAGAGCTTTTTTATCGTGTCGAGATATTTTTTTGTGAATTTGGAATTCTTTGACGTTTCGCAGACAGGCTTCCATTCTATGTCAAAGACGGGAAACGTCCACCCTTTCTTGTCTTTTTCGGCAAGGCCGTATAAATGCCCGACGGCGCACCCTACGACAATGTCCTTTTTCCCGTTTGTGAGCTTGTAATAAGGCGCTCCCTGATAGATTTCTTTTATGGGCTTTCCGTCCGCCAAAGCCTCCGCTATCTTCTTTGCCGCATTTGGCTTCTCGGTTATTATCAGTTCGTACATGGACTTTAAAGAATTTAGGGGTTTATATAAAAAAGTTATGAAACATTGCGGCAAAAAATTCAAATAAAATACCCAATCGCCCCAAGGGGCGGGGTATTTTGATGTGATTGAA
>CAYWNO010000029.1:0-14696 GCA_964459665.1 uncultured Methanosarcinales archaeon | reverse complement strand
TATAAAGTAAATGCAGTTTATTTATAAATGGAATAGGGTTATTCAAAACTCTCTTTATTTAAAAAATTCAAAAAATGACATACTCCCAAAATAAATCCAGCTAAAGCTGGGGGTTTCTTATAAACAAAATTTGGGCAAATTTCAGTATTTACCCACGAGCTTTTTTCCCTTTATAAGCAAAAGTGCGAAACTCAAGCAACTAATTGATATTTTTAAAGTCCTTAATAATTCATTCCAGAACCTTAACCCTTCCGGGCCTTATCTCGAAAATATTTCCGCGCTTTAATAATTCATTTATCGTGCTTTCCGCTTCGGAAGTTTTGCAATTTTTGATGACGTCCTCAATAGATGCCCCCCCGCCGCTGTCGAGGCTTTTTATGGTAGAATAAACCTCGCCATGAATGTCCGCGCCTTCATCCACTTCTTCGGGCTTTACTTTTTCCTCGTCTATAACCTCTTCTTTTTTGCTCAGCTCAAGATTTCTTACGCCCATCCATCCGAGATTGTCCATTTTTTTAACAATCTCCGGCATGATGTACCTTTCATTGTTGAATTCCCTTACTTTTCCTATCACCAATGCAGCATCGCCGACTTCAATTTTGGAAATGTAATCATTGTTCTCGAAGCTTCTTAGGGAAATCCTTCCGGTGCCGTCATCAATGACTGCGTCGCCGTGATTCTCATTCCTGTCGGGCTTGTGCACGATGGTTGCCATGATGTTTACCCTCAAAACATTGGACTCGTCCAATCTCATGCCCACTACTTCAGAAACTCTTGCTTTGCAGGCAACCTGCCTATGGAATGATTTTTGTTCTTGTTCGGGCATTTTTTATGTCAGGGGCGATATTATCCCATACTTTGGCTCGTATATCTCGCCCGAGCGCTTTAGCCTTTCCAATGCGTCTTCGACCTTGTCATCTTCAAGGCCCTGGGCTTTGGCTTCGGAAATAATATTCTCTATCGGGATGTTCTTTCCCATTTTTGTTTCCAAGTCCTTGATTATTTCTTTCAGGATGTGTATGATGTTTCTTTGGCTTGCCGGAATTCCAGTCGTAATCCTGTCTATGTCAATCTTTCCGGTTTCCTTGTCGAGTCCTACCTGCATTAAATAATAATCAATCAGCTCTATTGCCTTTTTTGAGTCCTTCCTCGTTACCCTATCGTCGAGCCTTGCCCTTGCAGAAGCTTCACTTAGCCTAACCAATGCTTCGAGCTGCCTTGCGGAAATAGGTATTGCCCTTATGCCTCCCTCGCCGCTTCCGGTTTTTCGCATTCTCAAGTAAAACTCCTTTATCTCCTCCAAAGCCCCGTCGGTTAACTTGGGAAATATCCTTTGCCTTGCATAAGCGATATACTTTCTTAGAATATTTGTTGATATTTCCGGCTCGTTTAAATCAGGATTCTGGTGCAGGCTCAATATGTGCTTTGCCATTTTTTCATCCCTTGTCTCTTCGGGCAAGTCCTTTATGGGAAATATCAAGTCGAACCTGTTAATCAATGTCGGCGGCAGGTTTATCTGGTCGGCGATTATTCCGTAAGGATCGAACCTTCCGAATTTCGGGTTTGCCGCGGCAAGCACCGTAGTCCTTGATATCAAAGTTGCCTGTATGTTGGCTTTGCTTATGCTGACCGTCTGGTTTTCAAGCGCCTCGTGCATTGCAGCCCTGTCCTCATTGCTCATCTTGTCAAGCTCGTCCACGCAGACAAGCCCGTCGCTGCTTAATACCATAGCGCCCGCTTCAAGCGCCCATCCCCTCAGGAACTCATCCCTTACGACGGCAGCAGTAAGCCCCGCCCCGCTAACTCCCTTGCCGCTTACATACCTTCCCTTTGGGGCAATCTGGGTTATTCGCTTGAGCAATGCAGATTTTCCACTACCTGGGTCCCCAACCAGCAAAATATGCATATCTCCCCTGCTAACTACCTTATCCATCCTTACTTTACGAACGCCGCCCATAAGCTGCAAAAACAGGGCTTCCTTTATTTTTTCATAGCCGTAAATCGACGGCGCAATCGAGTTTACAAGTTTCTGGTATCCGTTTGGGTCGTTTGCTATATCCAGGATTTCTTTTTCTTCCCCCTCTGTAATCTTTACTTCATAAAATGTATCTTCAGTCGGCTTTACGTGGTTGGCATCAATCATGAGCTCAAACCTCGTTAGTTTTGCGCCGCTTTTTGATATTATGGGAACTTCCTTTACAATGCCCGTAACCTCGACCTTGCTTCCAGGAGAGGTTCTTTTTTCGCTTAAGGGGCTTACTAAATCATCTTTTAGCAGAACGTCGATTCGCTTGGGCTGCTCGCCGCCCTCGAGGCTTTCGGATGATTCCTCGATTACAATTCCTTGCGCATCTACAAGCTCCTTGTCTAGCATCACGAATTTTCCTTTCCTTCCGCAGCCGCACCTTGAAGGCTCCTTGAACGTGCCTTCAAGCTGCAAAACATTCATTATGTTTCCGCACATTGGGCATTCAAACCTTGCAGACATTACCTGCGGCCGAACATCTGATTTTCTCCTTACGATTCCATCTATAAACAAGAGCTTGTTTATGTGCTTGCTTCTTATGTCCCTTATCATTATATGCTGGCTTTGCGGCAGGTTATAAAAGCGGACCTTGAAGTTTAAGATCCCTTCAATGTCGAACTGCTCGATGGATTTTTCTATTGCCTTTGTAGTCTCTTCAGGCGAATCCAGCAATTCTGTAGCCAAATCGGGGTCGTACTTGGAAAGCTCTGCAAAGTCTATCTGCAAAAACCTATTTCCTTTTCTGGCATTCTCGAGCAGAGAATTATAGTAATTTGTCTCGATGAACTCCTGAAACCTTTTTATCTGCTCGATGACGCTAAGTTCCATTTTATTCGGGAAAAAATTTCAATTTTCTTAAAGAAAATTGAAATTTTTTTACAGTCCTCTATAAAATTTTCTAACATATACTCACACACAGAATTTATTAGACATTGCTGTGTGTTCGTAATAGTCAACAACAAATCATACATAACACCTAATTACTTTGTTGGTTGACTATAAAAATTAAAAATCTAAGCCTTAACCCTTTTCAAATTCTCAATCAGCTTGTCGAGGGCGGCGTGGACTTCTTTTTCGCTTTTTGTTCCTGTGCATACTACTTTTCCGTTGCTAAAGAGCAAAAAAGTTGCCTTTGCGGCGGCGAGCTTGTAGACCAGCCCCGGAAACTGCTCGGGCTCGTATTCCGTGTTTTCGAGTTTCATGGCGAGCGTGTTTAAATTAAGGTCCATACCTACGCTTCCCGACGCTACTATGTTCTGTATTTTTATCTCGGGCTTTATGGTTATCTTGATGCCAATCTTTTCAAGGCTCTTTATTATTTTTTTGATGCTTTCCTCCACCTTGTCCATGGAGCGCGCGCCCGTGCATACTACCTTGCCGGAGCTAAATATCAGCGCCGATGTTTTTGGCTCCTTGACCCTTATGACGAGCCCCGGAAACTGCTCGGGGTTGTATTCGGTATTGCTAAGCGTAGCCGCCATTTTCTCGAGCGGAATGTCATGCTTCAAAGAAGTGGATATGACGATGTTCACGACTTTTATTTCCCTTTTGTTTTCTTTTTTCATCATGCTATGTTGCACCCCCAAAATATTTATTTAGCCTTTTAAGATAAATAAACCCGTTTTATTTATAAATGTTTATAAGTATGGGAAAATATTTATTGAGAACTTTGAAAAATTTGCTTTAAAAGCGAATTTTTCAAAGTTCTCTTTAAAATGATGGATATAGCTTTGCCCAAAGATAATGAAGATGAGTTCATCAGCATAGCCCCAAGGCTTGGCATAAATAAGCTCTTATTTCTTTATCCTTTTGATAAATTCCAAAATAAAAAATCGAAAATTTTTGATTTTGATTTTGATTTTGATTTTAATGTTGAAATAGGGTGCATTGCAAGCCATAAAAACATAAATGAAGCGTCAAAACATTCAGGATTTCTTGCAGTTAAAAGTTCCGATAAGGACAGGTTTTTCATTGAATCCAAAAAAGTAAGGATGATTTATGGGCTTGAAGAATCCTATGCGCGCGATTACCTGCACCAGAGAAAGTCCGGGCTCAACCACATAATGTGCGAGCTTGCGAGGAAAAATGGCGTTACAATCGGATTTTCTTACGGCTCTTTATTGGAAAAAGACACTGCGGCATCTTCCTTGCTGATGGGAAGGATGATGCAGAACATAGCCCTGTGCCAAAAATACAATGTAAGGACAATGATTGGCTCTTTTTCTGAAAATCCTTTTGGCATGAGGGCGCCGCATGATGTCAAAAGCCTTTTTGCCCTGATGGGAATGAGATCAGGAAAAACTCAATTTTTGCAAAATTGAGTTTTTAATTTTTTTTTGGATTTTTTTTGAAAAGATTTATATACAGATTTATAGGCCATAAAGATAACTTTGCAAAAATGCCGCGAAGCGGCATTTTTGCCATTAAAAGGGGCTGTAAATGAAAAAAGGGTTATCAGTTTACATTCTAATCTTTGCATTGGCATTCTTGGTATTGGGCTGCGGAGGAGGAGGCGGAAAAAAAGAGAAAGACTATATCGGATGCTATCCTAAAGGAACTCCCGTTAGCTCAAGCGCAATTCCTGTCGCTGCAGGCACGCTTAACGCAAACACTTTTGGCGGATATTATACCGGCGGGAAGGGGGATATTTCTTCAAGTTGTAATCAGGGGAGGTATGATCCAAGCTGCGTTGCCTCCTATAACCAGTGCATTCGGGATTTTAACTCTTGCAATGCCAATTGCAATTCGTGCAATTCCGCCTGCAATAATTGCAAGGCGACATGCACTCCGCAGCCAAATTGCAAAAACAGTTGCCCGTGCACCTGCCCATGCGGCTGTAAAAGCTGCACATTTACTTGTATACTTTACACTCCCGGGCCAAGCACTCCTGCTTCAGTCGGGCCATCCAAAGAAATACCTGGCTTTGGGTGGGTATGGGGCGATTTGCAGCAATGCTCGACAGACAAGTACGAGAAGGCAACAATTTACGACGCAGATGTAAAGCAGGAGGCATGCGCCTGCATAGCGCAATCTTATTGGGATAGCTCGGGAAGCGCGGGAAAAACCTGCTGCGGCGATGATTCACTCATACCTGATAATCCTCCTATGGATAATGCTGACGACCCCGACGTTAGCGAGAATTTTTGCAATAGCTGCAAGCTGGGCGAGCATGCAGGCTCAAGAGTCTGGGAGCCGTCGGTTAGCCAATGCTGCGGCGACGATAGTTTCGGGGACGGCACAGCGAATACCGACGAGCCGGACTGGGGAGAAACATCCTGCACAGGTTGTTTGGTTGGCAACAACCAGGGCTCAAGAAAATGGGGTCCTGCCGGCTGCTGCGGCGATGATGCAGAAACGGACTGCACAGCCCAATTAGGCGGGAAAATCTGCTCAATGGATGCGGGCTTTGAATCGCCTACCATACATTCTTCAAAAGATGCAAAGGGCGATATAAAATACATTCCCTGCTCTGATATTGAGTTCCTTGCAGACGGGGATACATGGCTCGCATGCAACCAGACATTTACGCAAACCTCTGTTAATGAGCATGACTATTTATGCACGGGAAAGGGCAAAGGCTCAATTTACGAATGCTGCGGCGACGGCAAGTGCAATTCAGACACGACAGATGGAGTAAGGCTCACAACCGGGCAGTCAATCAAATCCGGCGTTGATAGCATCGAAAAAACTTTTTATTGCGCATCCAACAAGACATTTACAATAGACTTGGACGTAAAAGACGAAGATACCTGCAAGAAAGCGGGCTTTAAGTGGACAGGCACGAAATGCTGCAGCGAAAATGACGACAACCTCACTGTCTCTACGCTGCGCGAATTTTACAACGACAAAGACGGAACAGGCGGCTGCTGGAACAGCACCTTGGTTACGAGCGTAAATCTGGTCAAAGGCACAAATGATTCTGTGATAAACTACAATGGTGAGTTTCACGGCTGCGCTATACACGAGAAAAACTACAACCGAAAAAACGACGAATTTTTAGAATTAGTAGATGAGCATACCGGCAACCCATTAATAACCCAGACAGATTCATTGCCGACTCTCAAAACAAACCACGACTACTGCTCTAACGTTTTGGACAATTCTTATTACTGCTCTTACACGGAAAAGTGGATTGCGACAGGCGGCGTAGACAGGAGCCATTTAAGCTTTTTACCTACTCCTATGATAATAAACCAACCTTTTATTGAATGTTCTAATTCAGACCAGTGCCCTCCTGATATGCCCATATGTTTTGGAGAATACTCCAAACTCTCGGGACGTGGATTGTGCTCGAAATTCCGGCAGCCTGCAGAATGTTGCGCGAAAAAAGACTGCTGGGACGGGGAAAATTGCGTTGCGAACCAAAGAGATAAGCCCACAGAGCAGCCGATAGGCGATGGCTTTAGGTGCATTGACGGTAACTGGGCAAAATCCATATTAAAATTCACGCCTGACGGAGTGCCGGGTTATTGCCCGAATGCCACTCAATGCCTGCTCAATCCTTTCGGAAAAAACGAATCAGGGCAATGCATAAATTCCACGCAGTATGCCGATGACAACTATTGCGAAAACGGGAAATGGTCTACGAGAACAAAGCTTCTTGCATTGGAATTATCTGGATTTATCGGCGGGGACTACTCGCTTTTCTGCGACACTAAAGACAATGCATTAAACAACCTACAGTACACGGCCCCGTCGAAAGAATCTGCGGCATTGAGCCTATCAAGGTTCAAGCCCAATAATTTCTGCATTTTAAGCTCAGCAGGAAAAACAATATCTGCCGTCTCTTTTAATAAAAGCATCGAGGAAGTCTCTCCTGCAAGCAGCATCGGCGTTTTCGGCGTTTCGGGCTGCAAAGATGCATTAGTAGACTATGGAAATTACCATTCATGCGATTCGACGCATAAGGTTTGGTATAACAGGAAGCTAAAAAGCATTATCTACAGCAACGGCGCCATAAATGTGTTATCCGAGCAAAAGCGAATGGCGGATTTTGAGATGTTTGCCAACGGCTTGGTAGACTCATCATTATCTTCCATACAAAGGCTAATTCCTGCGCCGCCATTCGACGACTCCTATCTTAATGTTTCAAAAAAATTCGACAGGCTATACATTTCCCAGCAAAAAGGCAGAACAACCATTGGAATACTCGAGGGATTCCAAAGCAAGAATCTGGTAATAAGCTACATGAATCTTGGCACGAATGTATGCGCCTTTACCGAGCAGTTAAACGAGGCAAAAAAGGATGCTTTTTCAGGAGTGTTGTGCGCTGCCGAAGGGAATAATTACTATGTTTTGGCGCAGGGCGCCCAATTCACAAACCTAAATCCGGATTCAATATGGACAGACTTAACTTCAAAGCTAAGAGTAAAATAACCTTATGAGAAAGCAAAAGAAATCCCAGATTACAATGATAATGATAATAGGATTAGCCCTGTTTATAATCGTAAGCCTCGTCTTGTACCTTTCCAAGTCATCATTAAAAAAGCAAAGCCAGCAGGGAATTAAAAAGACACAGGAAACTGCAATAGAAGCGCAGCCCGTCCAGGAATTTGTAGCAAAGTGCCTGGACAAGCTTTCAAAAGACGCCGTAGTGCTGCTCGGCAGGCAAGGAGGCTACATATACAAAAGCCAGGGGGGAACTTTGGTTGATTATTCTGACGCAGATGAAGGGCTGTTCTTTGTAAAATATCAAAAAGACGGCAATGATTTCAAAGCGGCATACAACATACTTCCTCCGAGGTTTATACCTGGCCCTCCGGCTTATCCGTGGGAGACATTTCCCTGCGAAACAAAGGCTTGCGACAAAAAGCCCGTATTCGAATGGTATTTTGGCATAAACAACATTCCGCCATTGATTCCTTCCCAGGGCACTAATTCGATACAATCACAAATTGAAACTTTCATAGACGGCAACATGCAAAAATGCGCGGATTTTTCATTTTTTGAGAATCGGGGGCTTGAGATAGAAATGAGCACGGCAAAAACTTCAGTAATCATCGGGACAAATGATGTAAGCATCTCTTCCAAAATCCCGATAAAAATAACGAACAGGGCAACAGGCGAGGCCGAAGAAATCAGCGATTTTTCCGCCAGCCTGAATTTAAGGATCAAAGAGCTTTATTATTTTGCAAGGGACATTGCCGCAAATGATGTTAAAAATATAAGGTTTAATATCAGCGATCTCAAAAACGAAAAAAACTCTTTTAGGATACTCCTACCCAAAGATGCGCTCTCAAAAGATGACTTAATCACGATAACCGACGATAAATCCCTTGTTTATGGCAGCCCCTACCAATACACTTTTTCAAGAAGAAACAGGAATCCCGCGCTTTACTACATAAAAAACGATGTCTTGGAATTCCCAAAAAATTATGAAATAAAACTGTCGGATTTGCTTGGAGCAACTGAATTAAAGGCAGAAGACCCGGATGAAGACGATCTGGAATTTAGCGTGGCGCCCGCGCTTCCGAATAACAATCCTCTCCTGCTGCCACAGCAAACATTCAAAATAGAAGTCAGCGACGGCATTTTATCAGATTATCAAATCATAACTGTCAATAGGATTGAAAGTTAATCGGAAAAATCCATCGCTTTGCGATGGATTTTTCATGACAAGGTAATGAAAAAAAGCACAATATTAATTTCACTTTTGATATTATTTGCAGCTATGCCTCTTGCTGCTTATGCAGGCGAATTAGGCTGCTGCGCAAATCCGGGCGCGGGCGCGCTTGCCTGCTCTCCAGAAAGGCTTTCCCAGAGGGATAAGGAGTGCTGCCCTACGCCTGAATCGGGCTTTGAAGGATATTACAAATCCAGGCAGAACCCATTCGGGCCTGCCAATTATAAGGAATGCGCGGATACCTTTTTTTTCATCGCCCAGAGTTGCGCGGGCCAGAAAATATGCGCCCTTGGATGCTGCTGCTCTAACATAGGAGGAGAGGTCAAGCCAAAAGCACAGTGCCAGGCAGAAGACTTAACTTTCAAAGAAGGTGAAATGGACTGCGCATCAGTTTGCGAATCGCCACAATGCTCGGATGGGATTGACAACGACGGCAACGGATGCGCAGACAGCCTCGATACCGGATGCCTAGTCCATTTAGATAATGACGAGTCCGGAGGAATCTGCCTTCCTGTTTCAGCAAACTGCGGCGATTCAGCGTACCTCCCCAAGCTAAGCGGGCTTAAAATAACGCCGATTAAGGGCAGCCAAAGATTTTTGCTCCAATGGAATGACGAGTGCAATGCCGCATCCTACGAAATTTCGAGGTGCAAGGGGCATGATTGCACGGATTTTGAGCCAGTCGGAGCATCAAACACAAATTCATTTCAGGACTGGTCGGATTTGATTTTCGGCGAGAGTTACACTTACGAGGTTAAGGCGCATTACTCGCTGCAAACATCTGTGCCTGCAACAACCGGTGAAGGCTCGCTTGGAGACTTGGAATGCCTTGGCCAGAAATCCTTAGGCAATTTCTGCATTTATGAAGCCTACTATGAGCAATACAAGCCTTATCTCTTGGCAAATTTTCCGGATAAATTTTCAAGGGATTTTTCAGCTGGAGTCAAAAAAGAGTTCGGCAGCAAATTCAACAAGGCATTTTTCTGCGATGCGCTAAACAAGCTTTCTCCCCAAGGGACGGAATGCTCTTTAGAGCAGTTCTGCATAGTAGACGGGGACAATCCCAAATGCATGAAGAAAATCAACTGCAATTACGACGGAGCTAATCCATTCGGGCTTTTCTACACGCTTGGAGGCTGCGAGAGCGACAGGTATTGCTTTTATGACAGGTCTTACACAATCGTTGATTCTTGCTTTGGGTGCAACCCCTCGATGTCCTGCTATGACTACAAGGAGCAATTTGCATGCAGCAAGGATAACTGCAACATCAATAACTGCCAATGGAAAACTCTTGACGGCAAGCTTGGAACAGGCGTATGCGTGAGCACAACCCAATACAACTGCCAATGGTGCTCAAAAAAAGGAACGCCCTCGTTGGAAAACCTGAGGTCTTTCAACGAGGTTTTCGATTCATGCACGCAGGAAAAATCCAATATGCTTTCGGAAGGGGAATTCAAGTGCTATTTTACAATGCCGCAGTCGAAAAACTGCAATGAAGTAGTCTGCAGGAATTATAACTCGTCGCAATGCAGCGATTCCATGATAGCTCATGACGAAAGCAACAATATAAAGAATCCTTCAAATGACCAGTGCGGCATAGGCATGTGCCAGAGCATAAACGATATTTGCGTTAAAAATTCCGACGGGGATTCCAAGGCGGATTGCAGCAGCGCCTCGTGCGAAAACGATTATTTTGCCCCAAACACGACCCTTGTGCCGACCGAAAGAAAAGGCATTGTAGACAGCCTGATTGTTGCAATCTATGACAAGACAAGCAATAACGGCTCTATTATTTTAAGGCAATCGCAGGATTATGACACTTTCCTTTGTGTTGAGCCATGCGGCGCAGGAGGGCACCCATATCCTTCGTCCACAAAAAGCAGAAGGATTGTCATAAGCAACCTGAACGCATTTGACGGCAACAACGGAACTAAGCTTCTGTCTTTAAAGGAAGGCGCGAACACGATAAGGTATTATTCGCGGGACCCTGCAAAAAACATAGGAATTGTCAAAAAAATAACAATAGGCGCGCACAGCGGCACGTCGGGGCCAAAAGTCTTATCCGTCAACATAAGCGGCAGCTCGAAAATTTCGGGCGTAATCTACACAAACAATCCAAAGCCCACAATTGAAGTTCATTTCTTCGAGGATGCAATAATAACCTTCGCAAGATTAGTCAACAAAAAAACAGGCGATGCATTCCCCTTGCCTCTCGGAATTGAGCTTAACAGGGATTTTAATCTTAAAGTTTCCCAATCATTGGCGGATGGAAACTACACTTTTGAGCTGAATGCAAAAAATGCCAACGGCAGATTCATGGACAGGCAGTTTTCCGCTCCAATAATCATTGACAGCTTAAGCCCGACAGTCAATATAACCCCCTCCGATGGTGAAACGGTAAAAACTTCGCCGGTAGGAATCACGCTCGTGTTTAGCAAAGAAGCCGCCATAGATTCGGCTGCACTCAATTCAGAAGACATAAACGGCTTATTTTCGAGCAAAGACAAGCTGGTTTATAATGCGATGGTAAACCTGTCAGATGGAAATAAAAAATTTGAAGTTGCTGCATCCGACTTCGCCAAAAATCAAGTGGTTGCATCTTTGTCATTCATTGTGGATGCGCTGCCTCTTAGCATAAATCTGGTAAGTCCGAAATTCGGCGTGTCGCCAAAGTACACATTTGACTTGGCTGTGGAGACCGACAATGATGCCTCTTGCAGTTTTAGCATTGATACTGAATTTGAATTTGATTTTATGGAGGCATTTTCAATTACTGGAGGGACTATTCACGAAACCCAAAACTTTGGCGAAATACCATCAGGCGATACAGGCATTCATCCGCTCTATGCCAAATGCAAAGAAAAAAACGGAAATGTGAGCTCAACAGTTTTTGACATAAGCGTCGATGCAACCGAGCCTTCCATAATCAGTGCATTTGCATACCCAAATCCTATTGCCGAAAAGCCAATGAGCACGAAATTAACTGTAGAAACCGATGACCCATCTATCTGCAAATTCAGCGGCACAACCTCGAAATTTGACGGCATGGAAGGCAAATTCAGCGGATTTGATGAAAACCTGTTTAGTACAGTCAATAAGCAGGACATCACATTAAGCAAAGAAGGCAAGTTTGTTTATTTTGTTGCTTGTGAAAATCAAGCAGGGCTCGTTTCAGAATCCGAACAGATTTCCATTACGGCAGACTTATCCATACCCTTGTCAATTACTTCCAAAACACCTTCGCTTTTTAACTCGAGCGATGTTGTGATTGCCGTAGAGACAAATAAATTATCGCAATGCAAGCTCTCAGAAACCGATTCAACAGCACAAAGCGGAAAAATAATGGGGCCGCCGGGATATATGCACTTGGCATCATTGAACCTAAGCGACGGAAACCATACCTTTTACATAATCTGCAAAGACAAGTCGCTGCAGAAGTTTTCCGGAGTAACTATGATCAAATTTGTGGTAGATACGACTACGCCGTTTATGATTTATGTCAATGACACAAGCACACTAATATTATTCCCGCAGCAGACTTGCCTTACTGACAGGCTAAGGGTCAAATGGCTGGGCGAAGATAAGGCGTCCGGCATCGAGGAGTACTTTTATTCCCTGATGACAAAGGCAGCAGGCAAGACGATATTAGACTTCACCCAAAGCTTTATTTCAGGAGAATGGGTATGGGTGGAGAGCCTTAGCCTGGAAGATAATACCCAATATTCTTTTAATGTCAAGGCAAAAGACTTTGTAGGGCTTGAAAGCGCCCCTAAAAGCAGCGACGGCATACTCGTCAACGCATCTTTGTGCGAGCCGCTTGCCGTTTGCGGCGACGGAAAAATAAATCTGCCCGGCGAGCAGTGCGACAAGAAGGCTTTCGGCAAGATTAATAATTGCACCCAATTCAGCAATTTTATTGGAGGCGTATTGGGATGTACCGGTGACTGCAAATTAGACACTTCAGGATGCATTGGCCTTCCTTCATGCGGAAACGGCGCCATAGACCCAGGCGAGCAGTGCGACGGCGCAAATTTCGGCTCGATAAAGAAATGCACCGACTACAATCAATCGTTTACAGGAGGAACGCTAAAATGCACCTCAAAATGCCAGCTCGATACAATAGGCTGCATTGAGTCGGCAAAATGCGGAAACGGCGCCATAGACATAGGAGAAACCTGCGACGGCAATAATCTTGGGCCTTTAAGCGGAAAATGCACAGACTACAGCCCGACTTTGTTTAAGGGTGGGGTCATAACCTGCTCCAAATGCCAAATTGACATTTCCAAGTGCTCAGGTGTTGAAGGCACTTGCGGCGACGGCACAATCAACATAGGGGAAGCCTGCGACGGCACAGCCTTCGGCGTAATAGGCAAATGCACCGACTACAAGGAATTCTCGGGCGGCAACTTGAGTTGCAACAAATGCCAGCTTGATACTTCAGGCTGTGTGGAAAATTCAAAATGCGGCAACAGCAAAATCGACACTGGAGAAACCTGCGACGGCATAAATCTTGGACCGTTAAACGGACAATGCCTAAACTACAGCATTGACTTCATCAGCGGGATTATAAAATGCAAGAGTTGCAATTTAGATACGTCCGGATGCGTCTCGTCAAAATGCGGCAACGCAAATCTAGATTCAGGTGAGCAGTGCGACGGCGTAAATTTCGGCAATATCACGGATTTAAAATGCAGCAGCTACAGCAGCGAGTTCATCAGCGGCACTCTTTCCTGCAAGTTGTGCAAGATAAGCACCGACGACTGCAAAACTAAAGTTCCGCCGCTATGCGGAAACGGAAAGCTTGACACAGCAGAGCTTTGCGATCCTGACACATCATCAATAGTATTTGGCCCGATAAATAAATGCACGGACTTTACGACTTACATCGGAGGAACACTTGGGTGCAATGCTGCAACATGCGTGATTGACACATCAGGATGCACGCAGCAGCCTTTCTGCGGAGATAAAATCATGCAAAAAGGAGAGCACTGCGACGGAGCCTTGCTTGGCGCTGTAAAAATCTGCGCCGACCTCGGCTTTGCTTCGGGCACTTTGTCATGCGCCAAGAATTGCTTCATGGACACATCAAAGTGCGTTCCCAAGCCAAAATGCGGCAACGGCGCCATAGACCCAGGCGAGCAGTGCGACGGCGCAAATCTTGGGCCGCTTACTGGCAAATGCTCCCAATACTCTCTCTTATTTACGGGAGGCACGATAAAATGCATAAACTCTACTTGCAAGCTCGATACAAGCGGCTGCGGCGGCGTGCCTTCTCCTCCTGGATTGTGCGGCGACGGAGCCATGAACACGGGAGAAACCTGCGACGGAAATTTGCTTGGCTTAATAGAGCAATGTACAGACTACAAGGAATTCCTGGGGGGCAATATAACCTGCGCAAATTGCCAGTTCAATACCAACCCCTGCATTCCAAAGCCAAAATGCGGCAACGGCATCATTGATACGGGAGAAGAATGCGACGGCACCAACCTTGGAATTCTGGGCAATGAATGCCTGCAATACAGCATTTATTTTTCAGGCGGCAAATTAAGCTGCAATTCCGAATGCAAGCTGGACACATTCAGCTGCATAGAGGCTCCGCTGTGCGGCAACAGCATAATAGACGACGGCGAGGAATGCGACAAATCCAGCTTTGGAAAAGCCGACGGCAACTGCACCTCCTTTAGCGACTCATTCCTGGGCGGCGAATTGATATGCTCGAAAGCCTGTAAGGTAGATACTTCAAGCTGCATTAAGGTAAACACCTGCGGCAACGGCGCAGTCGAGCCAGCCAATGCTGAGACCTGCGACGGAGCAAACTTCAAGCCATTAAGCGGCACATGCACAAATTACAGCTCATCTTTCCAAAACGGAACCCTAAAGTGCGACGGCAATTGCCAGATATCTACCGCCAACTGCATTGAAAAGCCGCCGTGCGGCAACGGAAAAATAGACATTGGAGAAACCTGCGACGGAACTTTGGGCCTTGAAGATGAATTATGCACCACCTACTCATCAAACTTCACAAGCGGCAAATTAAAATGCACTGGC
>CAYWNO010000028.1:9589-15382 GCA_964459665.1 uncultured Methanosarcinales archaeon | reverse complement strand
CCCAGAACTATACTACCACTTTTACCATTTCAGAAAAATATGGAATGACCAAAGCTTGAACTGGATTGAGGCAGAATGAGCTCAAGAAATGAAACCCCCCCAAAAAAAAAGATACAAGGAAAAAATAGATTATGCCAGAGACAGAATTTCCGATTTAGAGGACTGGCTTTATGCACAATACATAAAAGAGATAAATTAAAATGAAAGAAGAAGTTAATAGATGGTGGAGACAAACTTTAAAAGACATAGATGCTGCAAAGTCTCTTTATAAAATAAAGTTGTATGATTATAGTTCTTTTTGGTGCCAACAAGCAGCAGAGAAAGCATTAAAAACATTGTTATTAAACAGAGGTCACGAATTAATTAAAACTCACGATTTAGTTTTATTAGCTAGAAAATTGGACGCACCCGAAGATATTATCCGCATATGCAAAGAACTTACACCAGTATATGTTGAAACCAGATACCCGGATTTAGTTGAAGAAGATTTTAAAAAATTTACATCTAAAGAAACAGAGGAGGATATAAAAAAGATGGAGGCAATTATAGAATGGGTGAAAAAGAATCTCTAATGAAGATGCTTAAAGAATTTAAGTTAGAGGCAAATAAAGATTTATCTATTAAAAGAATGTTTCTTTTTGGCTCAAGAGCAGGAAATTCACCGCACAGATGGAGTGATGTAGATTTAGTAATAGTTTCGGATAGATTTAGAAAATTAAGGTTTAGGGAGAGAGCCACAAAAATGTACGACTATTGGAATATTGATTACCCAGTTGACTTCCTCTGCTACACTCCTGAAGAATTCAATAAATTAAAAAAGCAAATTACAATAGTAAAGGAAGCGGTTGAGAATGGAATAGAAATTTGACAATAAAAAATCCAAAAGAAAAAATTTTGCACTAAATGTAAAATTTTTTAATCCAACAATGAAAAAAAAATTTTCACACAGGGCAAAAAGATACAAGGAAAAAATAGATTATGCCAGAGACAGAATTTCCGATTTAGAAGACTGGCTTTATGCAGAAGACATAAAAGAGAGAAAAACCTTTTTTGCCTCTGAAAAATCATTTCAGGAAGTCGTGGAATGCCTGGCTGACGTTTTTTCCATGATTATTTCCGATTTGAATTTAAGCGTGAATGACGATTATTCAAACATAGACAAATTAAAGGAAAAGAATATTTTAAGCGAAGAAAATGCAAGTGTATGTATTGAAGCAAATGGATTGAGAAACAGGGTAGTGCACAGATACAACCATACAGATGAAAAAAGGTTTATCGAAAGCAGCAGGGAATTGATTCCAAAACTTGTTAAGGTATTTGATGATGTTGAATATTACCTAAAAAATTTTAAAAATGGACGATGAACTTATAGTAAACCTAAAAAATGATTTGGAGGAAATAAAGGGGGATGTATTTGCCATACTGATTTATGGCTCATATGCGGCAGGAGATGCCAATATAAGAAGCGATATAGATGCGTGTGTCGTATTAAAAAATAATGATAAAAAAGAAATGAACAATGTTTACAGAAAAATTTTGAGAATATCGGCAAAAAATGAAAAATACGACATTAAAATATTTGAGCAGATGCCGCTTTTCATGAAAAATCAGGCAATAAAAAACGGAAAGGCTGTTTATGCAAAAGACAAGGCAGGGCTTGAAGAGTATTTTTATTTTTTCAGGAAGCTATGGGATGGCCAAAGCGTGAATTGGATTGAGGCAAGATGAAAAACAAAAAAGCATTAATCGTCAAAAACTTTCCATTGGAAGGCCCGGGATTGATAGAGCAAGTCCTGAATGAAAACAGCATAGATTACGAAATCGTCGAATTGGATAAAGGCGAGGATTTCCCGAATCCGCTCGATTATTCGGCCATGTTTGTACTGGGCGGGCCTGACAGCGCTAATGATCAGACTGCAAAAATCAGGAGCGAGCTTGAGAGAATCAGGCAGGCAACAGGTTATAAAATACCTTACTTCGGCGTTTGCCTTGGAATGCAGGCATTGGTAAAAGCAAACGGCGGCGAAGTGTGCAAAAATCCTATCAAAGAGATTGGCCTAATGGATCCCCGGGGAAATTTCTTCGAGATAAGCTTAACGCCCAATGGGATGGAAGATAAGATTTTTAGCGGAGTTAAATCGCCCATGAAAATATTCCAGCTGCATGGGGAAACAGTAAAATTGACTTCAGGCATGGAACTGCTTGCAGAAGGCAGATACTGCATTAATCAAGCCATAAAGATTGGCAAAAACGCATATGGCTTTCAGGGCCATTTAGAGCTTAATGACAAGCTGTTTGAAAAATTGATTGCAGAAGAGCCGGATTTAAGGCGCATCAACACTTCTTCCTTGAGGGAAGGGTATAATGCTTTAAGATTGGAGTATCGGGATAACGGAAGGAAAATTTTGAGCAATTTTTTGGAGCTGGCGGGCTTAAAATAAAACAACAAAAATTTTTAGCCAAAGGCTAAAAATTTTGCAGAGCAAAAAAACATAAGAAAAAATTTCAGCCCAAAGCTGAAATTTTTTTAAAATTAAAATGAAAGAATACAAAACAATAACAAGGATTGCGGGCCCTTTGATTTTTGTCGAGAAGACAGATCCCATAGGATATGCTGATATAGTAAAGATCACCCTGCCCAGCGGCGAGGTAAAAAACGGACAGGTTCTTGACACAAGCGATGACATTGTGGTTGTTCAGGTATTCGAGGGCACTTCTGGCATTGACGCTGACAGCAGGGTCAAGTTTTTAGGAGATACCCTAAAGCTTAATGTCTCAAAGGATATGCTTGGAAGGGTTCTAAGCGGCAGCGGAAAGCCAATTGACAACGGGCCCGAGGTAATTCCAGAAAAAAAGCTCGATATTATAGGCGCCGCAATAAACCCGTTTTCAAGGGCGTCTCCTTGCGATTTCATACAGACTGGGATCTCAACAATAGATGCCATGAACACTCTTGTAAGGGGACAGAAGCTGCCCTTGTTTTCAGGCTCTGGATTGCCGCATAACGAGATTGCTCTGCAGATTGCGCGGCAGGCAAAGGTAGTCGGCAAAGAGGAAAACTTCGTTGTCGTGTTCGCGGCTATGGGAATAACAAACGAAGAAGCGCAATATTTCATAAATGATTTTGAGCAGACAGGGGCATTGGAGAGAAGCATAGTTTTCCTTAACCTTGCAAACGACCCTGCCGTAGAGAGGCTTGTTACTCCAAGAATGGCGCTTACTGCCGCGGAATATTTTGCTTACGAGCACGATGCTCATGTCCTTGTAATTCTTACAGACATGAGCAACTACTGCGAGTCGCTTAGGGAGATTGGCGCCGCGCGAGAGGAGATTCCCGGAAGAAGAGGCTACCCCGGATACATGTACACCGACCTTGCCATGATATACGAGAGAGCAGGGGTCATAAAGGGAAAAAAAGGAAGCGTCACACAAATTCCAATTCTTACGATGGTTGGGGATGATATAACACATCCGATTCCTGATTTGACGGGCTACATAACCGAAGGGCAGATTGTCCTCTCAAGAGAGCTTCATAGAAAAGGCATTTATCCGAGCATTGATGTATTGCCTTCATTATCTAGGCTGATGAACCTCGGGATAGGAAAAGAGAAAACAAGGGAAGACCACAAGCAGGTTTCCGATCAGCTTTATGCCGCCTATGCGGAAGGCAGGGATTTGAGAGGATTGGTTGCAATAGTCGGGGAAGAAGCCTTAAGCGAGCGCGACAAGAGATTCCTTAAGGTTGCCGCCGAGTTCGAGGACAAGTTCGTAAGGCAGAAAAGGGACGAGGATCGGAGCATTTCGGAAACCTTGAGCCTTGGATGGAAATTATTGAGCATACTTCCCGCAAATGAATTGACGAGAATAAGCCCGGAACTAAAGAAGAAGTATTTTCTTCGTTAGCATTGCTAAACTCCCAAGAAGCGAAAAATCAGATAATTTTATAAACAAATTATTCCCAAATCCGGATAAATGAAAAAAAGAGGGCAGATTACTATATTTATGATTTTAGCCTTGTCTGTAATGATAATCTTGGGATTATTGTATTATATAATCGGCTACAACACAAAAGCTAAATCAACTCAAATCATCATGGAAGCATCGGATTCCAAAGACATTGGCATAGTCAAGTCATATGCGGAGTCCTGCCTGAAATCGGTTAGTGAAGATGCTTTATTCAAAAGGGCAGGAATACACGGCGGCTACATAGAGCCAAATGGCAGCCTTTTATACAATGAAGACCCGCTGCCGGACGGGCAAAAAACATATTTTTTAAATAATTCGGTTCCGTATTATCTTGAAGCTGACTGCAAGAGTTCATGCGCCTTTAATGAGAATATCCCTAAGGAAAGCGCAATAATCGAAAAATTACAAAATTACATCATTGTTGAATTTCAAAAATGCCTTAACACAACTGTTTTTGAAGATATCGGGCTAAGCATTGCAAAGCCTGCCCAAAATATAAATGTTGATGTCAGCCTGAACAAAGAGGATGTTTCTATAAAGCTTAACTATCCCCTTACTATAACAAGTGGCAAAGCGAGGATTGCGCTGGACTTTTTTGCAGTTACGCTGCCCATAAGGCTTAAAGCCTTGTATTCTAGCTCCATAGAGCTTGTGCAAAAAATAGAGGCTGCAAACTCAGGCGAATATATAATAACTCCGGCAGACTGCATCTCTTTTGACAAGAACGGGCTTACGAATGTTTACGTTAAAAGCAGCGACAACGGCCCGAAAGAAATAATACAGTTTGTTGACTTTAGCACATATGAAAAATATTACTTCCATTCTTACATATTCCAGTTTGCCGTCAAGAACATTAGAGTTGACGGAAACTGCGTAGGGTAAAGAGAACTTAAAAAAAAAAGATTTATATATTAGTTATCCAATTTATAAAAACTTAAATGAAAAAGAGACTATTTGCGCATGTTTTTGTGTTTTTTCTTTTAATAACCTTGCTTTTGCAGTTAGCAAGCTTTTCTTATGCAGCGCTTCCTGATTCTGACAGGGATGGCGTTCCAGATTCCATTGACCAATGTCCCGGCTCTCAAACTACTGTCGTAGACCAGTTTGGGTGCTCATGCGAGCAAAAAAGCTGCCCTTCTGACGGAAATCCCTGCACCGATGACTGCTCAGTTATAGGCCAGCTTCCAACCTGCGCATTTGTCAATAATGATGATCCATGCGCGGGCGGACGATGCTCTGGAGGCAAATGTGTTGCCGCACTCAAAGCAGCTCCAGCATCCTCATCTACTGTTTTTGTATCATCCTTAACATATAATGGCGATCTTGGAGGATTGGCAGGCGCACAACAGAAATGCCAGGCATTAGCGGATGCAGTTCCTTCGCTTCAGGGGAAAAAATTCAGGGCGTGGCTCTCCAGCTCAACAATTCCAGCCAAAGATAGGTTTATACATTCTAATGAACCTTATAAATTAGCAGACGGCACAGTCATTGCAGATAACTGGGATGATCTTACTGACGGCACATTGAAGAACCAGATAAATAAAGATGAAAAGGGAAATCCAGTTACAGTAGAAAACGTATGGACAAACACAATGTACAATGGAGAAATCCATAGTAGTATTTATACCTGCTCTGATTGGACAACAGGCTACTTTTTTAGCAGCGGCTACGTCGGCATTGAGAATGCAAAAGATTCAAAGTGGACGCTTTCCACATTCAATATTTGCCCTTCTTCTAATCGCCTGTACTGTTTTGAGTTTGTTCCTCTTTCAATAGACAAAATAGACCCCGACAAAGCACAAGTCGCAGCAGAAGTTACGGTAACAG
>CAYWNO010000028.1:0-9489 GCA_964459665.1 uncultured Methanosarcinales archaeon | reverse complement strand
TATTTTTTGGTTCAATAATCCCATCAGCCCGAAGCAACGCTGTGGACTTTGAAGTTGTTTCAGCCCCTCTTCCTAACATAGACAAAATAGACCCCGACAAAGCACAAGTCGCAGCAGAAGTTACGGTAACAGGCACGGCATTCAAGGACACTGCCGACAACAACGTGATATTCTATCAAGGTCCTTTCCCAAATTTCCTTAATGACGTAAAAGTCACTGGCATCACATCTGCCGACAAAAAAACCTTTAAGTTCAAAATCCCCCAGCTTGCTCTTGGCAAATACAAAATGGAGGTATTTTTTGGTTCAATAATCCCATCAGCCCGAAGCAACGCTGTGGACTTTGAAGTAATTGCAGCGCCATCTAAAAAAGTATTCATCTCCTCTGCCAAGTACAATGGCAATCTTGGAGGATTAGCTGGCGCGGATCAAAAGTGCCAGAAATTGGCAGATGCTGTAGATCAACTTAAAGGAAAAACTTTCAGGGCATGGCTCTCAAGCTCAACAGTTGCAGCCAGCGTTCGCATTATCCATTCTAATATTCCTTATAAATTAATGGATGGCACAACCATTGCAGATAATTGGGATGACCTTACCGACGGCAAATTGCAGAATGCTATAAATAAAAATGAAAATGGAGCCCAAGTTCCAAAAGAAAATGTATGGACGAACACAAATCCCGATGGAACAATTACCAACTTAAATGACGATAAAACCTGCAAAGACTGGACATCCTCTTTAATCGGAAGCCTCTTTGGAAATCTTTATGTAGATTCAACATGGACAAGCAATGGTCCCTGTAGCTCTTTGTATCATTTATACTGCTTTGAGCAGTAGGCTTCATCCAAAAAATGGGTTAGCGGCCTAAAGTCAAAGTCCAATTCATAAAAAAATTCAGCCGACAAGGGGGACGTCCCTTACGGGGAATGTCGGCTATAATCCTAAAACATTAAGGACTTTGAAGCTGCTAACCTTCGCGAAGCGAATTTTTGGATGAAGCCTGAGCAGTAGGAGAATTTTTAAATGGGAAAAAAACCGATTTTGCCAAAAAAGCGATTTTTTCAAAGTTCTCTTAAAAGAGTCCAGATTGGTTCTGAAGTAATTGCATACTTCATCACTGTGTTTGTCTTTGCAGCAATACTTTTTTTGTTTTACAAATATCTGGCAACCGATAAAAAAATCATAGATAACGGGGAGCTACTGCAGTTTCAAAATAAATTAACTTATGATTTGAAGCTGATAGGCAAAGAATACGGGAGATTCAAAAAATTTTCTTACACCCTGCCTAAAAACTTAAATGAAGTATGCATTCTCGACACAGATAAAAAAAATGACACCCTGTCCAGTAAATTGATACGTTTTTATCCTTTGATAGAAGACAGCATTAAAAGCAGCTTGAATAACAGCCTATTCTTTGTGGGAAATACCGAGTTTCATTCATCGCACATTGAAGGTATCAGGATAAGCCATTACCCATTTATTAATTGTTTTCACAGAAAAAATGATAAAATACAAATTGGAATGGAAGGATTAGGCAATGAAACTCACATTTTAGCGGATTTTATGACAAGCGCGAAAATCAACAAAGACTATGAAACAGTCCTTCAATCTGCTGATGAAGTAATAACGATAGTTGTGCATAAAGGAACTGATGTTAATGCCAAAGAGATTTTTATTGAAATGGTAGAGCCCACGCCTGAGCAAATTAAGCAAGGCGGCAGTGACGTATATAAATTTGAGCCTATCGGAACAACATTCAAGCCGGCTGCTGAGTTAAGGATTCAATACAATCCCTCAGTTGTAGGGGAATGCCCGCCAAAACTGGATTTTTATTTGTTTAATGAAGCAAAGGGCGAAAAAATAGCCCTTTCATCAAAATCAATAGACTGCCAGAGCCATGCAGCTATTTTTGATATGGATAAGTTTATTTAGAAGAGTGGAAAAAGTTAATTTCATGTTGGAAAGAAGCAATGCTCACATCGCCAAATTATTTATTTATCTATCCTCTATTTTAATTATCGGGGTGATTATAGCCTCTGCGCTTGGCCAATTAGGATTGCCTGTCCAGCTGACGGCTAATAAATCAGCAAGGGCATCATCCGCAAATTGCAATTTAAATTCCGCTTTCTGGTCTGCCCCTAAAGCAGCAGAAGGAGATGCAGTTGAGCTAACAATTAAAGGCGCTGAAGGATGCAATGGCTTAACGGCTAATTTTGAAATTTGGGAAGACGACTTGATTTTTGATGACCATGCTAAAAAAAATCCCCAGCCGGCAGTTTTTGAAAATGGAAAAGCAGCAGCTAAATGGATAACTGAATGGCAGGATGATGAAATTGGAAATCCTGAATACTATTTTATAGCTAAGGTTAACGGAAAAGAAATTAAGCCTAAGGAGGATTTAGAGGTTGGTTCTGTGACAGGTAATGAGAATATTGTTGTGGATGCGGCAGGAGCATATAGCAGCAGTAAATCACTGCAAGGATTTTTGGGCGGCTTTGCAGACAGAGTTGATTTTCCTGATCACGGCATCGTGGCGCAACTGAAACCAAGAATGTGGCGGGTGGGTTTATACCCGGAAAATTACTATATCGCTAGTTCCTATGGCGCGGATATTACATGGGAAACTAGCGGCGGTT
The DNA here is from genome assembly GCA_964459665.1 of uncultured Methanosarcinales archaeon. GTDB lineage: Archaea > Nanobdellota > Nanobdellia > Woesearchaeales > GW2011-AR4. Next base: position 6,854 of record CAYWNO010000028.1, on the reverse strand, counting down.
ATTATATCCTCAAGCACACATGGTACAACGAATGCGGCCCAGGTTTTCAAGGATGCGATTGTAGTTCTCCGAGCGTTCCTAAACCTCCACAGCCGTGGCTTGACGGATTTCAAGAATACAAACAATATATCAAGAACATTGTCAAAGCAAGCATTCAAAATAATATTCCTGTCGCATATTGGGACTGGTGGTCTGAACCAAATAACTATGGCCGCTTCGGCACTCAGGAGCAAATGTTTGCAACATTCAAGGCATTTCACGATGCGGTAAGGGAAGCTGAAAAAGAAACAGGCGTTCGTCAAAAAATCGTTGCCCCGAGCGTTGAAAATTTTGTAGGAGAGGATTGGCAGGACAACAACAACTGCTTTGTTGGCGGGACTAGAGGAGAGCGGACATTCAAACTCGAAGATTTTCTTAAATTTGTCGAAGACAACAATTTGCGGCTTGACGCACTATCATGGCACGAGTTTCCGATGCCTGATGATGCGTTTACTCATATACGGGCAGTCCGTCAGTATTTTGCTGAACATCCAAAACTTTGCAATCCGACTTGCCCGGAAATCCATATTAATGAATACCAAGGTATAGAACAGCATTTACTTCCCGGAAATACTGTGGGCTGGATATATAATCTGGAAAAATCAAAGGTTGACTGGGCTTCCCGTGCCTGCTGGGATTTTGGCTGCTGGGGCGGCCTTGACGGTCTTTTGATGCAGGACAGCAAAACTCCCCAGGCAAATTACTGGGTTCATCGAGCTTATGCTGATATGGATGGTGCAAAGAGATTAATAGCAGAAACTTCAGATACTCACACCATCGCGTTGGCAAGCAAAAACGATGCTGCAAAGGAGATCCGCTTATTGGTTGGAAGATATTGCAATTATGGGGACAAGACATGGATAGACTGTTATCTTAGTGGAGTAAAAAACGGACCTCCCGCAGAGATATCGTTGCAAATCAAGAACTATCCGTATGGCACGAATGCAGAGGTTGAAATCTATAGAATCCCCAATAATAACAACGTGCCTACTGCTCTTTTATCTCCTGCTTTTGTATCCAAGAGAACAGTCGCTGTCCAAAACAATGCGCTTGCAATAAAAATCGAGAATTTTGAGGATAATGACGCTTATAATGTTGTAATCAGGAATGGATCATTACCAGTGACTCCCGTAGTTGCATCAGTTGATGTTGATGCCTCCAAAACCCAAGGCTCCGTTTCTCCCCTCTTTCGCTTCGGCGCAAGCATGTGGTGGTATCCGGGCGACATCATAAAAGATACATATCTTAGAGAGCAGAAAAGGATTGGAATTGTGCGAACCGGACTTGGACTCTCCATAATTGGCTGTAAACTATCAAATGGGTGTGATTCTACGGCTAAACTCATAGATTGGTTAAGGGTATCCATAGCCCCTGAGTACGCTTTTTTAAAGGAATGGAAAAGCAAAGGGGGAGAGATAACCTTCACGATTGACATGATGCCCGAGTATTTATCATCATGCAGTTCGCGATGCAACGCAGCGCAGTGCGCAATAACAACATCCCCTCCAAGCTATGGCTCAGATGCTCCGGTATGGGGACTTATGGCTCCAAGGGATTACGAAGAATACAGCAGGGCTGTTGAAGCGATTGTGAGATATATTAACGACGAGCTTGGCTTGAATGCGCGCTATGAGCTATACAACGAGCCGGAGTGGATATTCGTAGGAACTGGTGATGAATATAACAAAATGTACAAGGCATTTGCCCATGGTGTAAAGAGGGTAAATTCCAAAATACAAGTCGGCCCGGGCGGCTTTGGCCAAAAACATTTATACAATGATGTGTGCAATCCCGGCGCATTCACACTTGAAAAAGACCCTATGCTTCCCAATCTTCTACGCTATGCCAACGCCAACAGCCTGCCTGTTGACTTAATAATCTTCCACGGCTACTGGAGTGAGCAGGAAATAGGAGATTATGATACAAGAGTTAAAACCGTCAAAAAATGGTTTTCTGAGAACGGGTTTTCCCCGGATACGCTGATAATTGACGACGAGTGGAATGCGCTAAGTCCCGGTGCAGGCGGTGGCGGGGCAAATGGCGGCTCGGAGCGTATGTCGCATGAATTTACCTCGACATATGTCGCCCATACACTGATGACTATGGAAAATGCAGGATTATCCCTTCAGAACTACCAGATAATGAGCGACCCAAAGCTTCCTATTGTATATGGCAAACCGGAGCTGGGTTACAGAACACAATGGGACAGTTATACTTCTCCTTTTACGTACGAGAATATAATAAGGCCAAACTTCAACGCCTTCAAGGCATTTGGTGAATTGAGCGGCAGCAAGATTGAGCTTAAAGGCGGCAACGACTATGTAAAGGCGACTGCCTCGCGCGATTCAGATAAAATCTCTATAGCGCTTTCCAATTTCCAAAATGTTCGCGTTGCCGCCCAACAATCAGCCGACTACCTTAAATCACAAGGAATAACAATTGAATATTCAAAAAAAGAATATACTGCAGACATTCTTTTAAGCTTGTTTGGATTGATTCCGGCAATGCAAAAGATAGGATGGGACATGAAAAAGTCAGTTGGATTTTTTGATTCTCTTTTGTACCTCGGCGAACTTTTGGACTGCGGAGAGGTTATGAAAGCATTAGCTCCTCAAAAGCAGGATGCATCAAGAGGCAAGCCCGGCATTGGATTAAACGCAAACTCCTGCGCATCACGCTACACTATAGACAGCGCTTTCCTTTCAGCATTCGCAAAGATTGTCAATGAATGCGCCGATAATCCACTTTGTTCTTTCTTTACTGATCCAAATATTCCAGACAAGGTAAAGTCTGATGTGCAGGCGGCTCTTGCCATCTACAATAAAGTCATACAAGACCAAAAGAAAATATCAGCTTTCAATTCTGCATACGATATTTACAATAAAAATATTGCTCCCTTCCAAAGTGTTAATCTCAACGTACAAAATCTCAAATCAGGTAAATACACTCTTGAGCGGTATGTCATTGACAAAGAGCATTCCAATTCATGCAGGCTCAACAAGAAGACGGAGCCGGCAAGAACGGACACAGAATGCGGCGTTAATGGAATTATTGACCAAAAAATAAAGGAAGCAAAAGATAAAGCAACATTACAATCTCTTAGCGCGGCAAAACAGGCATTTAATGACTATCTTGCAGGCTTAAGCCATAGTTATAACCAAGCAGATATCGATTTTTTCTGGAATGAATTTCTTGATGCGATTTCAGGGAAAAAGAATCCTTTAGTTGTAGAGCAGGAAATCCGGAATTACTGCACTGCAAGAAATCTTAATCCTCAACAGTGTGTTGATGATGTCAAAGCTGTCATTCCTGTCGCGCAAAAGAAAGGCGATGAAGCATATCAGGCTGTTTATGCTGCTGCGATTGAAGCCATCAACAGCATGGACGGAGTGAAGCTGGACAAGGTTGAGAGCAAAACTATTACAGTCACGGGAAGATCATATCAAACAACTCTTGAGATGGAGCCTTACAGCGTGATGCTGGTAAAGATATCAACGCCTCTGCCTACCATAGACGAATCAATCACTGTTTACGCAGATGAAGGCACCGGAAACGTGAAGCTGATGCAGGGATTTTTGCACGGATTTTACCCCAATGTAGATTGGCCAGATCCCAGCATGATCAAAAACCTCAAACCTAAATTCTGGCGCACAGGAGCTGACCCTACTGGCAAACATGACTTAGAGAACTATAAAAAAGCAACCCAATTTGGATCCCGCATCACTTGGGATGCCAGTCCTGGATATCATCTTTTAAAAGGTACGTGGTTTAACGAGTGTGGCGCTGATTTTTTGGGATGTACGCCGGAACAATGCGCTGCGAAAACCTATCCTGACCCATGGCGGGATGGCTATGACGAATACAAAAATTATATCCGCAATCTTGTTCGCTCCACTATCAAGAATAAGCTTCCCGTAGATTACTGGGATTTCTGGTCAGAGCCAAACAATTACGGCAGGTTCGGCACCCAGCAGCAAATGTTTGATACATTCAAGGCATTTCATGATGCGGTACGCGAAGTCGAAAAAGAAACAGGTGTAAAACAAAAAATTGTTGCGCCAAGTATTGAAAACTTGGAGGGAGCGGACTGGCAGGTAGATAACAACTGCAAATTAGTTGCAGAGAGAGGAGAACGTACATTTAAGCTTGAATATTTCCTTGCCTATACTGAAGCAAACAATCTGCATCTTGATGCGCTGTCCTGGCATGAATTTCCCGAGTCAGAGAAGATAACTGAACACGTTTCTGCTGTAAGAGAATATTTCAAACAGCATCCTAAACTTTGCAATCCAACCTGTCCTGAAATCCACATTAACGAGTTTCAAGGGCAGGAGCAGACTCTTCTTCCCGGAACGACCATCGGTTGGCTCTATAATCTGGAAAAATCAAAAGTTGATTGGGCTTCCCGCTCTTGCTGGGGAATAGAGGACTGGCATGGTTGCTTTGGCGGCCTTGACGGCCTTTTGATGCAAGACAGCAAAACCCCCCAGGCGAACTACTGGGTTCACCGTGCTTATGCAGACATGGACGGAGCTAAGAAACTCTCAGCAGAGATTTCAGATCCGCATACTGTAGCAATCGCAAGCAAAAATGATGCGACAAAAGAGATGCACATACTCGTTGGAAGATATTGCCATTATGGAAGCAGGTCATGGATAGACTGCTATCTTAGTGGAGTAAAAAACGGGCCTGCGGAAGACGTGCCGATTAATATTCAAAACTATCCCTATGGAAACCAAGCAAACGTAGAAATCTATCGTATTCCCCATAATAATAACTTGCCTAAAGAGCTTTTAGCTCCTGTTTTGGTGTCAAAAGAAGCAGCTGCTGTTCAAGATGAAAAAATTTCTTTAATTATAAAAAATTTCCAGGATAATGATGCCTATAGCATTATAGTTACTCCTGCAAAGCAAGCCCCCATCCTCTCCCAAATCACCCCTTCCTCCGGCACGATTGGCACCGAAGTCATGCTCACCGGCACTGGATTTACCCCGACAGAAAACACTATCAACTTCGGAAGAGTGCCGAATGCCATCATCAATCTTGCATCTTCTGACGGCAAAACTCTCACGTTCACCGTTCCCTCCCAACTCTGCAACCAATTGAGCGGCAGCGCGGTATGTCCGCAGTTACAGCCCGGTACCTATGACGTCTCGGTTGCCAACGCAGAAGGAACAAGCAATGCGGTGGAGTTTAAGGTAGGCGATAAACCCATTGATAGAACAAAAGGATTTCTCTCGCTCGATCCTACATCAGTCACGATCGCGGTCGGAGAAACCGTAAAAGTGAAGGCAATCTTTACTCCGCCTCGCCCCGCGTGTCTTGATGCCGTACCCGCGTGCGAAATTTCGGAGCAGGCGCCGTATGAAGTGGACATTGCCTTGGTCTCGCGCGATCCGTCCATTGCGCGCAGCATGTGTCCTCCGGAATCAGGGCGGCTCACGTGCATCGGATCAAATGGGGTGCAGGGCGTATCGCCCGGTAAAACAACCGTTGCCGGCACATACACGACCATAAGCGACACGTTTATCGCAACCATGCCCGTCACCGTCAGTATTTCTCCTGCTCGGACTGTTATCATTGACGCCGCAAAAGAGGGTCGAAACATCGCGCGACTCAAAAAGGGGCATAATGTCATTGACGACGGCCCGGCTTACAATAGCCGATTTTATCAGAATGAGATAGGATACGACGGAGCATTAGTGCGGCTGCATGATGGAGCAAAATTCTATTTTGACGATAAAAAGGGCGTTGCGTCGCGTATTGAGCAGATATTAGACGTCGGCAAACCAGATTTGATGTTTAATATTTTGGGTATGCCAAAAGCCCTCGCGTCCGCATTTCAAGACAACGATCAAGATCGCAGCGGCTGCATGCGCGCGTGGGCCACTACTCCTCCCGCCGATTATGATAAATGGAAGGAGTACGTGAAAGGATGGGTTGCCGCGTTGAAGCCGTATAACATTGCTTACTGGGAAATTTGGAATGAGCCAGGGGATGCGCTCTACCCCGGTTGTTTTTGGTCTGGAACCGAAGCTGAATTTTTCAAGCTCTACAAGACAACGGTTGAGGCGATACGAGAAGCGTATGGCGGCATCGTTCCCGCCGGTGTCAAAATCGGAGGACCTGCGGTTGCCGGATTTGGCAAGAAACAATATGACACCATACTCGGAAGCGCTGAACCTCTCTATAAAACACTCCCTAAGTTTGCCGGAGCAAATAACCTTCCGCTCGATTTTTTCTCGTGGCATTTTTATGATAATGGAGCTACTCGCCCCGTTATCATTGATGGGATACCTGCGACCAAAAGCGAACTTGTCAAGAATGGTTTTTCCTCATCCGAGCTTATCATAGATGAATATGATTTGAGTTATAAAAACTATTTTGACGCCATTGCAGTCGCAGTGGACTTCGTAGCTATGGCGCACAATGGTCTTGATCGTCAGTCTCTGTTCCAATTCAATGATCTCTTGTGGATGCCCGACGGCATTCCTCTGGACGTCTTTAAATATACGGGACTCTTTGGACTGGTAGATCAGGTTATCGTAAAGCCTCGCTATAATGTGTTCAAGGCGTTACATCTCATGGGCGATACGACCGTTGAGGTTGCTGCTCAACCAGCGAGCCTTTCCGATACTGTATTGGCATTGAAATCATCTAATCGAGTAAGCGTCATGGCTGTGAACCCTACCGCCGCGCCTTCTCAAATCATGCTGAGCATTAATCATATTTCTCCTCAATTTACGGCCTATGAGAAATATATATAGTTAATGTGAATAATATTCGAACATTTTGACCTTAAAATCAGGATTATT
>CAYWNO010000027.1:0-15521 GCA_964459665.1 uncultured Methanosarcinales archaeon | reverse complement strand
AAAAACGGCAAAAATTAGCTTATCTTGATGTCGAAAACAAGGGGTCAGTCCAAGTAATCTCACTTCTTCTTGGGCACTTTCTCCCAATCCTCCAGAAACTTCTTTATTCCGGTATCAGTCAAAGTGTGCTTAAACAATTGCTCAAAAACAGAGTAAGGCATCGTTGCAATGTCCGCCCCGATTTTAGCCGATTCAAGCACATGAATCGGGTTTCTTATGGAAGCCACAAGAATCTGCGTCTTGAATTTGTAATTATCGTAAATCTGCCTTATGTCTTTTATTAGATTCATCCCGACCTCGCCGATGTCGTCCAGCCTTCCCACGAACGGGCTTATGATGAATGCGCCTGATTTTGCGGCGAGCAATGCCTGGTTTGCGCAAAAGCACAATGTGACATTCACCTTGATTCCCTGCTTTGTTAATCTTTGGCATGCCTTCATTCCCTCTGCAGTCATCGGGACTTTGACTACGATGTTCTTTGCAATCTTGGAAAAAGCAACGCCTTCCTTGAGCATTCCTTCGGCTTCCAGAGAAATAGTTTCAGCGCTCACATGGCCTTTTAAAATCGAGCATATTTCCTTGAGCACTTCGTTGTAATCTCTTCCTGCCTTTGCCGCCAAAGTCGGGTTGGTGGTGCAGCCGTCAATCAGCCCGCTCTCTGCGCCTTTCTTGATTTCATCCAAAATTGCTGTGTCTAAAAAAATTTGCATTTTATTATTTTAAATCCATTCTTTATAAATAATATGGATTATCGCTGTATTTTTAATCTTTTCCTTTGTAATGGGCTTCATCCAAAAATAAATTAAACGCCTACCTCTAAGATAAAAATATGGGTAAGCCGAATATTCGGCTCAACCCACAAATATAGCAAAAGACACAAGTTTTTAGACAATAAATAATGTCTTTTGCTTATTACGAACGGACAACTATTGTATAATTATTTTTGTCCGTGAGTATAGACTCTGTTCGTAATAGAGTTCTATTGCAGAAATCCATATTTTTTTATTTTTCACTTCTTGGAGCTACATTCTTCCAAATACAAATTTTTGGATGAAGCCCCAAGTTGGATTAAATTTTTTGATATATATTCTCAAAAATAGATATACAAACACCACTGGACACTGGACATACACGGTTAAAATATATAAACAAATTCTAACAATATAATTGCTGAAGATGTCACAAGGCATCTTTACCCCGCCCCTGGAATGTGCCGGGATAATGGCGTAAATCCGCCTAAAAAACTAGGCACATTCATAATTAAGGGGGCTTTGAAATAAAACGCGAAAAGCAAATGGGTGGAAAAAATGAGTGAAGGAAAAAACATACCGGAAAAAAAATTTAGCACAGGCGTGATTACCGCAACCGTCTGGCAAAACCAAGGCAGAAGCAAAACAGGAGAGATAGTAGGATATAGGACGGTTTCCCTGCAAAGGAGGTATAAGGACAGGAACGGGGCATGGCAAAGCGCAAATTCGCTAAGGATAAATGACCTTCCGAGAGCTTCATTGGTGCTTCAAAAAGCATACGAATTCTCAGTTTTAAGGGAAGCGCATGAAAATCCCGTTGACTATACCGGCGAGGACATCATAGAGGAGGTCATTTAAGAAAACTTTGAAATGAAAAAATCGATTTTTCTAAAAAATCGATTTTTTCATATCTGAAGATTTTTCAAAAAATATAAATAAACAAGGTGATTGTAATGGAACAGGAAATGGTATTGGAAACAAAAGATATGGAATTGAAAGAAACTGAAACGAAAAGAAAGAAGAAAGAAGCAAAGATGGAAAAAGCAGAAATCCAAAAGGCGGAAAAGACAATCTATGACCTTCCGGGCGTTGGAGCTGCTACTGCGGAAAAGCTGATAGCGGTTGGCTACACGGACCTGATGAGCATTGCAGTGGCATCGCCGTCAGAGCTCATAGACGCAACAGGCATGGGAGATGCCTTGGCAAAGAAGATGATCGCGGTTGCAAGGTCTTCTCTGGAAATGGGCTTTGAATCAGGAGAAGAGCTTCTAAGAAGAAGGGAAAAAGTCATAAGGATAAAGACTGGAAGCAAGTCATTGGACACTCTGCTCGGCGGCGGCTTTGAGACTGGGGCAATCATAGAATGCTTCGGTGAATTCGGCTCGGGAAAAACACAGATAGCGCATGCTTTGGCAGTAAGCTCCCAATCTGTTGAGAAAGACGCTATTGCAGTATACATAGACACGGAAAACACTTTCAGGCCGGAAAGGATAATCCAACTCGCAAAAGGAGCGGGCCTTGATGAAGAGCAGGTCCTAAAAAACATAAAGGTTGCAAGGGCTTACAATTCAGACCACCAGATGCTATTGGCAGAAAAAATAGAAGACCTGATAAAAAAGCAAGGCCTGAACGTAAAGCTTGTCATCGTCGATTCCCTGACTGCACATTTCAGGGCGGAATTCATAGGGAGAGGAACGCTTGCAGACAGGCAGCAAAAAATAAACAAGCACATGCACGTACTGCTTAGGCTTGCAGACACTTATAACCTTGCAGTGTATGTAACAAATCAGGTAATGGCAAAGCCTGATATGTTTTTTGGCGACCCGACACAGGCGATAGGCGGCCATATTGTCGCGCACGCATCGACATTTCGGGTTTACCTTAGAAAGGGAAAGAAGGGAACAAGAGTTGCCAAATTGATTGACAGCCCGAGCCAGCCTGAAGGCGAGGCAAGCTTCTATGTCGATGAAACCGGAATAAAGGATGTAGAATAATAAAAAAATCTTAATCTTCGATTAAAATTTTTGTTTTTTTACTTTTTATTATCAAAAGCATCTGCAATCTTCCATTGCTTTCTGGGCAATGGGCAGTTAGTACCCAAGACAAAATCAGCTATAGGCAGGATAACATTAAAGTTTGTGCGCGGATTTATATGATGCTGGTAATGGCGCCTGTTGAGCCATACCATAACGCCCGTGCTGCGAATCCAACTCCACTTACCAGGTACGTGCATTATTGCATGCATCCATTCATAAGCTGTATAGTATAGTGAAAATGCAATGACTGCCCCTATAACATCTGCAAATACATTAAGATTAAGCCCCAGCAATGCGCGTGCAAATATGTCAAAAGCGTAAAAAACCAGAGTGGAGGATATTATGATTAAAGGCCCTTCATACCATGAGAATGTAAGCACCTCTTTCTTGTTAGTGTCGTCCTGAGTGTAATGCTCATCCGGCGCATATGTGCCGTGATGAGAGATAGTATGCCCCTTCCACATGCTTTTAACGTAGCCGCTATTTTTTAATAATTTAGGCGTACTATGCAAAAAATATTTGTGGATTGTATGCTCAAAAAAGCTCCCTAATAACAGTCCAATGCTAAGACCAATAAACACGCTTGCAAGCAAAATTGTACACCTTTGTCAATTGGCTGATAACTACTATTATTTAAATCATACCATTTTATAACTTTACAGCACATTTTTTCGCAACCTTTTTAAATAGCCGCAAATACCCTGCATGAATACCAGCCCGAGTTCAGCAATGAGCGTTTTAGGGTTAGCAGATTAAATAATTTTATATGCTAAATTCTCGGCGCTGGAAATGAATAAAAATCAAATGCCGCAAGAACAAAATCAGGAGCTTAAATATTTTGTAAGGATTGCAAACACCGACTTAGACGGCAATAAGCCAATAGGCAATGCGCTGACAAAAATAAAAGGCATAAGCTTCATGTTTTCTAATGCAATATTAAACGTTGCCGGAATAATGAAAAATAAAAAGACCGGCTACCTCACAAACGACGAGGCGGGCAAATTAGACGAGATTATAAAGAGCCCTGCAAGCTTCAAGATTCCTTCATGGCTATTTAACAGGAAAAAAGACCCGGAAGACAGCTCGGATAACCATCTTACAGGCTCGAACTTATCATTCATGCAGGACAATGACATAAAGATGATGAAGAAGATTAAGTCCTACAAGGGAATGCGCCATTCTCTTGCTTTGCCTGTACGGGGCCAAAGGACAAGATCAAACTTCAGGAAGAACAAGGGAAAGGTAATGGGAGTAAAGAGAAAAGAAGGCGCAAAAGCCGGAAAGGTATGATTGAGAAATCTGAAAAATCCACTTTTTAAAAAATTTTTCGCCGTTCGCGAAAAATTTTTCATATGCAAAAACGATAATAAAAAATTCCATCTCTGAGATGAAATTTTTTTTAAATTCAAAATGGGAGATCCAAGAAAGCAAAGAAAGAAATTTTCAAAGCCAATCCACCCCTGGCAGAAGGAGAGGATACTCGCCGAAAGGGAAATCATAAAGAAATACGGGCTTAGAAGGAAGTATGAGATATGGAAAATGGACTCCATGCTCAAAAATTTTCTTCATAGGGCAAAGACCATAATAGGCGAAAGGACATCCCAATCGGAAATAGAAAAAAAAGAGATTTTGAGCAGGCTCTATCTTCTTGGGCTGCTTAAGAAAGACTCAAAAATAGAGGATATACTAAACCTCACATTAAAGGATATATTGGAGAGGAGGCTTCAGACTTTGGTTTGCAGAAAGCAGATAGCAAAGAGCATGCTTCAGGCAAGAGGATTCATAACGCACAGGCACATAGCGGTAGGCGCTAAAAAGATAACAATACCGTCGTACTTGGTTTCAATCGAGGAGGAGCCTCAAATAAAGCTCATTCACGACATAAAGGTTGGATAAAATGCAGCAGCAGAGACAGCACAGGTGGGGAATAGCGCATATTTATGCGTCATACAACAATACTATAATTCACATTACGGACATAACCGGAACCGAAACACTGGCTGTCGGCTCAGGAGGCATGGTTGTAAAGAGCGATCGAATGGAAGGCTCTCCAACGGCAGCCATGATTGCCGCAAAAAAGGCTGCAGAGATTGCGATTGACAAGGGAATCACAGGCATTCATGTAAAGATAAAGGCTCCCGGCGGGCATAACGGCCCTACAAGCCCTGGCCCCGGAGCGCAGGCTGCAATAAGGGCGCTATCGAGGATGGGCCTTAAGATAGGCATCATAGAGGAAGCAACCCCCCTGCCTCACGACGGCTGCCGAAAGAAAGGCGGGAAGAGGGGAAGAAGGGTGTAAAAATGGAAGCGCAAAATATAACATTACCGCCTATGGAAGGCTTGCACCCAATTTTGAGAGCTATTTTTACTGTCAAAGGCGAATTTTTAGATGCCTTAAACTTAACCATAAAAAATGATGATAGAAAGGCAGCATTAAATTTAACTCATAAAGCTGCTTACCCTCCTGACCATTATACCCCCTACCATTTTAGATTTGAAGGAGAGTCTAAACAAGATCCCCCCCATTATTCCGAACCTCTTATTAATTTTATTGTTAATTTCGGTATAGAGCTAGATGGCAAATTTATGCCAAACCTTGCCTTCATTTTATACAAAACACATACTGAGAGTGAAGGTATAAAGAAATTAGAGAGAATAGCATCTGAATTGCAAACAATTTACTCTTTACCATACTCGCCTAAATTTTTTTCACATGGAGTAGAATATCAGCAAAAATAATGATTAAAATTCATTAACAATTTAACATTAAACGAAATTCATTAACAAAATCCCAATAACTATTAAACATTAAATGAAAAAATAATAAAGAATATTATCAAAATCAAAAAAATAAAAACACAAAATTTTTTATAAGCAAAAAAGCTTGACCAAAAGTTCAGTGGGCTTTAGCCCACAACGCCTGTGGCGCATTTCTTTTTGGTTAAGCTTTTTCTTTGTAAAAGAAAAAGGTTATGGAAATACGCATTTTAGAAAACGACAAAGAAAAAGGAACACTTTCATTTATTTTGAAGGATTCCAACCCGGTATTTGCAAATACCCTAAGAAGGCTCATGATAGATGAAGTGCCGGCCATGGCTATCGAGGACGTGGAATTCTCAAAGAACAATTCCATATTATACGACGAAATGATTGCCCACAGGCTCGGCCTTGTTCCTCTAAAGACAGACTTGAAATCCTACAATCTCCCCGAAAAATGCAAATGCGAGAGTAAAGGATGCAACAGATGCCAATTAAAGATTGTGCTAAAGCCAAATATCAAGACCGGAACCGTCTATTCTTCCGAACTCAAAAGCAAGGACCCTGCTGTAAAGCCGGTTTACGGCGAGATGCCAATAGTAAAGCTGCTCAAAGGCCAGGCTCTTGAGCTTGAGGCTACTGCCGTGCTGGGCAAGGGGAGGCACCATATAAAGTGGAGCCCGTGCCATGTTTACTACAAATACAAGCCTTCAATAGAAATAAGCGGAGAAGTAAAGAATCCCGAAGCAATCATCGAGATGGACCATAACAATATTTTCGAGATAAAAGATAGGAAACTATCCATAAACAAGGATCGCGTTCTGGAATGCGACCTTTCATTGGACTTTTCGGAGATAGACAAGAATGTAAAAGTTACTGCAAGCGACACTGATTTTGTTTTTTATGTCGAGTCTTTCGGCCAATTAAGCTGCAAGGAGATTGTAAGCAAGGCAATGGATATTTTTGACGAGCAGCTTGACGAGTTTGTCGAAGGATTGAAAAAAGCAAAGTAATCCACTATTGAAATTTGGTAAATTAGTGTTTTATGATTCAATCCGCCGCCTTGGGGCAGCAAAAAATAGACTCGGCAAATTTTGACTGCCACTAAAATTTGCCTCGAATTTATTCATTGCAGATAAAATCGTGCGGGGGTGGCAGAGCCTGGTCAAATGCATATGCTTGAGGTGCATATCCCTTAGTGGGTGCGCGTGTTCGAATCACGTCCTCCGCATTTCAAAATAACAATGGCAAAAATAGATGATTTCAATAAACTTGATGTAAGAGTGGGAAAGATTATCGAAGTAGAGGATTTTCCAGAGGCGAGAAAACCTTCATATAAAATCAAGATTGATTTTGGCAGAGAAATCGGAATAAAAAGATCATGCGCTCAATTAGTAAAGAATTACCCAAAAGATGCCTTAATGGGAAAGTTGATTTTGGGGATTGTAAATTTTCCTCCGAGGCAAATTGGCTCTGCAACATCAGAAGTTTTGACTTTAGGTGTTCCCGATAAAAATCATGATTGCGTTTTAATTCAGCCAGAAAGAGAAGTAGAGATTGGAGGAAAATTATATTAAAAATGTCCAAAAGAACAGGAGCAACAAACCCGGTATTGAGCAGCTTAATCCATGAGCTGAAGAAAAGAAGCAATGAGCAGTCTATAAGCTTATGGAAAAGGGTTGCAATCGACTTGGAAAAGCCTACGAGGCAAAGAAGAGTCGTTAATCTTTCAAGCATAAGCAGGCACACAGAAGAGAACGAAATCATTGTAGTTCCGGGAAAAGTGCTTGGCTCAGGAACTTTAAATCACAAGCTCACAATATCCGCATTCCAGTTTTCAGATGGGGCAAAGGAAAAGATTGAAAAAGCAGGGGCAAAAATCATACCACTGCTTGAGTTAAGCAAGGAAAATCCAAGTGGAAAGAAGATAAAAATAATTGGATAGAAAAAAATCATAGATGCCAAAATGATAATAGACGCTAAAGATTCAATTTTAGGAAGGCTCGGCGCTTATGCCGCAAAGCAGCTCTTATTGGGCGCAACAGTTGATATTGTAAACTGCGAGGAATGCGCAGTAAGCGGAAAAAAGCGTTTTGTATTAAAAGAATACATAAGAAAGCTGCACAGGGGCGCTCCCGGAAAAGGCCCGTTTTTTTACAGAAGGCCTGACATGTTCGTCAAGAGGGCAATAAGGGGTATGCTTCCGTTCAAGAGGGCAAGGGGCAGGGAAGCTTTCAAGAATATAAAATGTCACATAGGGGTGCCTGAAAAATTAAGGAATGAAAAATCCATTAAAATCGAGGGAGCGGGCATTGAAAAGCTGCATTCAGCAGATTACCTGAAAATCAAGGAGATATGCAGGGCAGTAGGCGGTAAACAATGAAAAGTATAAACACATCCGGAAAAAGGAAGATGGCTATTGCAAGAGCCGCATTAAGGCAGGGAACTGGGATAGTTAGGATTAACAACATACCTATTGATTTCATAGAGCCTAAGATATCGAGGCTCAAGTTAAGGGAGCCTTTGATATTGGCAGACGATGTAGCGGGCAAAGTTGACATTGATGTAAGCGTTTCCGGAGGAGGCATAAGCTCCCAGGCGGAAGCATCAAGGCTTGCCATCGCAAAGGCGCTGGTTAGCTACACAAAGAATGACAAGCTAAAGGAAGTTTTTTTGAATTACGACAGGAATCTTCTGGTTGCGGATGTAAGAAGAAAGGAAACTTCAAAGCCCAACAGGCACGGGCAGGCAAGAAGCAAAGTGCAAAAAAGCTATAGATAAACGGATTTATTTATCATCGGGATATTAAATTGTTGCAACACATAAAAACCTTTAAAAACAAACGAATTTCCTACGAGTTAAAATGATAATCCCTATAAGGTGTTTCAGCTGCGGAAAGCCCATTGCGCATCTTTATGAGCAGTACACGGAAAGAACAGGCAAAGGGGAAGAAAGAAAAAAAGTAATGGACGAGCTTGGCCTGAAAAGGTATTGCTGCAGGGCAATGTTTTTAGGTCATGTTGATTTGATAGACACGTCCGCCCAGTTCAAGAAATTTTGATATTGGGAAAAATTCAAATTTCATTTGAATTTTTTCCGCATCATGCCTGCATTCTTTTGAAAAATTTTAATTTTCAATTAAAATTTTTCCTTATAAAAAATGAAATTCATCATAGAGCATCTAGAGCCTGAGCTTTTTGAGTGGTGCCTGATTGAATATGGGCATATTTCTGAAATTGCCGATTCTAAAAATGTTTTTTTTACGAATGTGTGGAAAAAAGATTTTTTCAGGTTAGAGCACCTTGGCGAGGCATACGAAAAAGACGTTTCTGAGCTATGCTCGCAAAAAGTTTTTGATAAAATCTGCGTTCTTAGCCAGTACGCCAAAAAAACATTGTCTTTTGAAGACAAGAAAAAATTCCAATGCCTTGTCTTCGGCGGGATTTTAGGCGACAGTCCCGCAAAGAAAAGAACTGCCGAAATAACAGATAATCTAAAAAGAGAAAAAATAAGATTTGAGGAAAGGAATCTTGGAGATAAGCAGATGCCGACCGATGTTGCTGTTTTTGTCGCTAAAAAAATACTTGAAGGCGCAAAATTTCACGAAATGAAATTTTGCGACAATATAGAGGACTTTGAATAACCCCATTTTTTGAATTGTTTTGATTTTCAGTCTCGACGATGCGCAAATAATAAATTGTTATTTTCAGAGGGTTATTCAAAGTTCTCTATAGAAATCGAGATTAATGAAAATGAAAGCATCGTCTTGCCTTTCAGGTATGTTGTTGACGGCAATAAATTAGCAATCAGCGAAGGATTGGTTGGGTATTTGAGAAAAAGAAATGATTTTTGAAAAATTAGAACTTTGAAAAATTCGCTTTTCAAGCGAATTTTTCAACTATAGAAATCTTTAAAAACAAAAATACAAAACTAATCCTAAAATGCCCGATTTGAAAGAGATTGCCAAAAAGTGGCAGAAAAAATGGGAAGAGAAGCAGGTATTCAGGACAAAGGAAGATTCTAAAAAAAAGAAATTCTATTGCCTTGAGATGTACCCGTACCCTTCTGCGACTTTGCACATGGGGCATCTTCGCAATTATTCTATCGGCGATGCCCTTGCCCGCTACAAGAGAATGCAGGGCTTTAATGTTCTTTATCCTATGGGGTATGACGCATTCGGGCTGCCTGCTGAAAACGCCGCAATCAAGCACGGCATTGACCCTGAAAAATGGACATTGACGAACATGGATACTATAAGGCAGCAGCAAAAATCCATGGGGTTTTCTTATGACTGGGGCAGGGAGATTGCAAGCCTGCACGAGAATTACTATAAATGGAACCAGTGGATATTTCTAAAGCTCTATGAGAAGGGCATTGCTTACAAGAAAAAAGCTGCCGTCAACTGGTGCCAAAGCTGCGCGACTGTGCTTGCAAACGAGCAGGTCATAGACGGCAAATGCTGGCGCTGCCAAAGCGATGTTACCGAAACTTTTCTTGAGCAGTGGTTTTTTAAAATCACGGATTACGCGCAAGAGCTTCTTGATGACATAGAAAAGCTCGGGCATTGGCCTGAAAGGGTTAAGGCAATGCAGAGAAACTGGATTGGAAAGAGCTATGGCGTCGAGATATTCTTTAAATTAAAAGATACAGGAAAGATGATTCCTGCATTCACAACGCGCCCCGATACAATCCACAGCGTAACCTTTATTGTAATCGCGCCTGAGCATCCAATTGTTCTAGAGCTGGTCAGAGGAACAGAATATGAAAAGGAAGCGCTTGACGTAATAAAAAAAATCAGGCAGCAGACAAGGGAGGAAAGGATAACTGCAGAGGGCAAGAACAAGATTGGCTCTTTTCTTGGAAAATATGCAGTCAATCCCGTAAACGGAAGTAAAATTCCAATCTATCTTGCCAATTTCGTCCTTATGGATTACGGGACTGGAATTGTGATGGCGGATGCACACGACCAAAGGGATTTTGAGTTTGCGAAAAAATACGGCATCAATCTAAAGTTCGTCATATCAAAAGACGGGAAAGCTGTTGATGCAAACAAGGCATCTAATGCATACACTGAAGACGGCATTTTATTTGACTCTGCCCAGTTTTCCGGCATGAATAACCGGGATGCAATCGAGCCTATTTCCGAATGGATGGAAAAAAACAGGCACGGAAAAAGGGCCGTTAACTACAAATTAAGGGATTGGCTAATCTCGCGCCAAAGATACTGGGGAACGCCCATACCGATGCTCTACTGCGATAAATGCGGCATTGTGCCTGTGCCTTATGGCGAGCTTCCTGTCAGATTGCCAAAGCCGGACAAGTGCGAATTCACGGGAAAAGGAAACCCATTGGAAACGTGCAGGGAATTTGTAGAGGCAAAATGCCCCAAATGCCGCTCCAAGGCAAAAAGGGAAACAGACACAATGGATACTTTTGTCGACAGCTCATGGTATTTCTTGCGCTATTGCTCTCCTAAATACTGGCAAGGCCCATTCGATAAGGAAAAGGCGGAATACTGGATGCCCGTCGACCAATACATAGGCGGAATAGAGCACGCAATACTTCATCTTCTTTATGCAAGATTCTTTACCAAGGCATTGCGCGATTTGGGGCTTGCAACGGTTGATGAGCCTTTCGCAAGGCTCCTTACACAAGGAATGGTGATAAAGGATGGCGCAAAGATGAGCAAAAGCCTCGGCAATGTCGTGGACCCTGCCGAGATAAGCGAAAAATACGGACCCGACACTGCAAGGCTTTTTATTTTATTTGCGGCCCTTCCCGAGAAGGAATTGGAATGGAGCGACAAGGGAGTTAACGGCTCATTCAAGTTCCTAAACAAAGTGTACAACCTTGTTCATGACAATCTTTCTGATATTTCGCTTAGGCATTATGACGGGCATAAATTCAATGACGCCGATAAATATGTCATGAGCAGGATGCACCTTGCAATTAAAAATGTGACGGGCCACATAGAAAATTTTGAGTTCAGTCTGGCCATCGGAAAAATAATGGAATATTTTGATGTATTGCAGAAATACAAGGAAAGAAACAAAGAGCTCTTCGGCGAGGCCGTTAAAAATCTTGCATTTATGCTGCTGCCCTTTACGCCCCACATAAGCGAGGAGATATGGCATATGGCAAGGGGGGAAGGCTTTGCATCCCTGCAAAAATGGCCAATCTATGACGAGAACAAGATTGACAAAAAGGCAGAAGCGATTGCAATGCTTCTTATGGATACAAGAAAAGACATCATAGAAATCCTAAAGCTTGCAAAAATAGAAAATCCTAAAAAAATCACGATGTTCATCGCCGATAAATGGAAGTATGACTTCATTTATAGCCTAAAGAATGAGATGAAAAAGACAAGAGATTCCGGCAGATTACTCAAGTCATTGATGGGCAGCGACTTGAAAATTTACGGCAATGAAATTGCAAGGCTTGTTCCAAGGCTGCTTAGCGACGAAACAAAAATCCCGCAGGTGGTTTTAACACAGGATGCGGAATTCCATGCCTTAAACGACGCATCAAAAGATTATGGGGAGGAGTTCAAATGCAGCGTCGAGGTCATAGTATCCGAAATGTCAAAGGAGCCAAAGGCAAAGCAGGCATTGCCTTCAAAATGCGCTATTCTGGCGGAATAAAAATTCGCAGAGCTTATGGGCATTAACATGTAACACTAGAAAGAAATAACTGTGATTCGCCATTTACTCCGCTGTCTGCATCTATTCCCCTCACAACCAAATCAGCCTCAACATCTGCGGGAATAGCTGTCTCGGCTGCGTCTGATCTGCTTCTTTGAATTCCAAGATATATTCCGGGAAGCACGCTTTGGCCATATCTTAAAGCGCCATCAGGCCATAGGTTATAGTCATATTCCCCGTCCCACGATGTTCTGTCGGGCCATGCAGCTATATAGGGGCCTTTCCAATTTTGTTGCACTATGTCATGCCAGTTTACCGGGTTGCACCTTGAGCCTGCAGGGCTGAGAATTTCTCCTGTTTCAGGATTATTGGGAAACTTGTTTGCAAGTCCAGGGTCATTGCCCCTGCCGACATCTAACGGATAGAACCCTATGTCCCTTTTATATGTATTCACTGCATCAATAAGCTGGTTTGTGCTAATAATAGCATTATATACTTAAGTTTTTCACAAAAAATGGTCACTACACATTTAATCGACGGGATCATTCAAAATAAAACCAAAGTGTAGTGTATATATTATTCACTACAAGCAGTAAAATTATGTAAATTAAAAATGATTTATCGACGATTCAATTCGTAGTGTATAAAAACTAGGGAAAACTTAAGTATATACTTGGTGGCTGGTATTAATCTGCTCATAAATGCTTCCATGCACTGTTGAGTAAACCTCTCCCAAAACTTTTTTACTGTAAAAATTGCTGCTGCCTGCTAAATGGTAATTGATTTCAAGATTCAATTTCATTTTTTCATCCTTGGGAAAGCCGTAGCCCGAAATGTCACATACATAAAAAATATCTTTTATCTCGCCTGATTTAACCATCAGGCTGATAGTTGGAGATGCGCACTTCAAATTTTCATTTGATGCAATTGCATTTTCAATTACTATGGACACTCCAACATCATTTTTCACTTTCAGATTAATCCCGTTTCCAAATATGGAAAAATCTTTGCATCCGAATTCGCTGCCGAAATTGCACCTGTCCGGCAATAATTTGCTCGGGCTTAAAACTCCAAAATATGACAATGCGCCTATCACAATCAGAATGATTAAAAATGCCCAGCCGTAAGTTGCAAGAAATTCGATTGCTGCCTAGGATCTTTTATTTGAGGCATTATTTCTCAGACGTCCTTTTTTTATTATGGCCGCCTGAATCTTTTTTTTGATTTTTCATATTCATTTACTATTTCTTCCGGCCTGTAACTAAACAATACCTTTAGCTTTTCCCAAAAAGTCTCCGTATGGTGTCTTATCCTTATTTTACCTACGTTTTCAAGCCAGAATTTTTCCCTCATCTCGACAAAATGCGTGGTTATGAGCGATAGCCCGTACAGCGCTATACCAACGCCTGTAAACACGAATACTATTGTAAATATCTTTCCGGCGACTGTTTTAGGCGTTATATCGCCGTAGCCGACCGTGGTCATGGTCGCAGCAGAAAAATACAATGCATCAATATAAGACCAGTTTTCTATAAAGCGGTAGAATGCCGCGCTTCCGAACAGCACTATGATTATTACTATGAAGACGTACAGCATCCTTCTGTGGTATTCGTCATGCTCTTCGTCTTCCATTTTCATCTTACTTATACTCACGGACAAAAATAATTATACAATAGTTGTCCGTTCGTAATAAGCAAAAGACATCATTTATTGTCTAAAAACTTGTGTCTTTTGCTATAATTCCGCAATTGCCGCAAAAGTCGGAATTCAAAAGCCTTGGCTGCTTGCATTTCTTGCTTTTCCATTATGATGTAAAATAATGTAAACTTTAATGTTAAGTATTTAAAGCTTGTTGTGAAGCTGAAAAATTCGCTTTTCAAGCGAATTTTTCAAAGTAAGATTTATTAACAACTTGGTCTTTATCCTTTTTATCAATAAAAATGAAAAAAGTAATGTGTTCAGGCACTTTTGATATAATCCATCCCGGGCATCTGCACTACCTTTCTGAAGCAAAAAAGCACGGCGATAAATTAATTGTGGTAGTAGCAAGGGATGAAACTTCTGAATCATTCAAAGGCAAAAAGCCAATCCATAACGAGAAAGAAAGGCTCGAATCAGTTAGCATGCTAAAGGTTGTTGACTCTGCCGTTTTAGGAAGGCTTGGCAATATTTTTGGCATAATAGAAGATATAAAGCCCGATGTGGTATGCCTCGGCTACGACCAAAAAGTCCTAAAAAAGCAGCTTGAAGGCGAGCTAAGAAAAATGGGCATTAGGCCTCTTGTCGTAAGAATCGGTGCCTATATGCAAAATCTCTATAAAAGCTCAAAATTTGTAAAAAAATGAATCCGGCGGCATACCTCCTTCCATTTTCCCTAACGGGGTTTTTAGTGTCTTTCTACATAAACTACTCAAAAAGCCGTAACAAGCCTCTTTTCTGCCCTATGGGGGGAGATTGCGACGCTGTTGTAAAAAGCAGGTACGGAAAAACTTTTGGTGTGGAAAACACAATACCCGGTATGGCTTATTATGTGCTGGTTTTTGCATATGGTATTCTTGTGCTCTTAAATCGAAATATTTTTAAAGAAGGTATGATTTACTATTTTATAGTAGGTGCAAGCATACTTTCGGTTTTGTTTTCACTTTACCTTATAATCGTGCAGGCATTCGTGCTTAAAAAATGGTGCGAGTATTGCATCCTATCATCAACAGCTTCGCTGTTGATTTTAGTTGTGCTTATTTTTTAATTCAAAATGGCAAAGAACAAAAGAATTGGGGAATTTTCGCTGATGCTTTTGCGGATTATTCTTGGAATCATTTTTGCGTATCATGGCTACCTTAAGCTTTTTGTTTCAGGAAGCCTGCCTAGGACGGCTATGTTCTTCTCACAGATTGGAATACCTTTCGCAAATGTTTCTGCAGTAATAGTTGCGGTGGCGGAATTTGCAGGCGGCATATTGCTTCTGATTGGCCTCTTGACAAGATTCACGTCGCTGGCATTGATTTTTGAAATGCTGGTCGCATTTTTCAAGGTGCACTTAAAGAACGGATTTTCAATAACCCAAAACAGTTACGGGTACGAGTTTGTCCTGCTGATTTTGACATGCTTATTCGTAATACTGCTCAACGGCCCCGGAAGATTTTCTTTGGGAAGGGCATTCAAGGGCAAGAGCCTGGTTTAGTTCTTATAACTTTGAAAAAAATCAATTTTTTTTTTTTTTCGCAAAATTTATTTTTTCACTTATTATTTATAATTTGAAAAATTTGCTTGAAAAGTGAATTTTTCATCCATGAGAATTCTTTAGGTTGAACAAGAAGGAAATTTCCTTCTCATCCAAC
>CAYWNO010000026.1:0-15818 GCA_964459665.1 uncultured Methanosarcinales archaeon | reverse complement strand
AAGTAAAGGCAGTTTATTTATAAATGGAATAGGGTTATTCAAACTCTCTATTATTTTTATCATTTCTTTGAAATCTTTAACATGATATTTTGCATAATTGTTTACTTCTGGTGTTGCATTATAAGCAATGGAATTATTGTAACCTACTGCTTTAAACATTGGTATGTCGCCTATTGAATCTCCTACTGCAATACTTTCATTTAAAGGAACACTAAGTTCCCTGCATAGATTTTTTACGACAATGCCTTTATCAGAATTCATTCTCAAAACCTTTCCAGTAAAAATGCCATTTTTTACTTCACAATCAGTGCCAAAAACGTAATCAAGACCCAGATTTCTGTATAGCTCTGCTAATTTTAAAGGTATGTTGCTAACAAGAGCAATCTTTATTCCTTTTTTCTTTAAGAAATTTAGTGTAACTTCAACATTAGAATTAAGGTCAATTTTAGAATAAACCTCGGGCAAATCTTTTTCTTTAAATCCATCCCATAAGTTTGCCACAGCTTTTATGAATTCTTCTTCATTTAGTTTATTCGATTTATATTTTGCATAGAGTTCTTCGTATTCTTTTTTTCTACACATAAAAATAGGGCCAGCTCCAAAGCCAGTCCCTTTTGCAATAGTCCTGCTAAAATCAAAAAATGCGATTTTTATCATTTTAAGCAAACTTCTTCTCCAGCCCTTGCCTTAACTTATCCCCGACAAACTTTCCCTGAAAATAATCAACCTTCACAGCAATAGCTATTTTATCAGCCAACGCTCTTGCAATCCTGCCGCGCATTTTATCTGGAGCTTTTGCTATTAATGGATGATTGGCTATAATGCCATGCCTTGGGGGATTTGCTCCTGTTCTCATGTGCCTGAATAATGCGCTTTCTGCGCCTAAAATCTGTATTGTGGAGGCAGGCATTTCGCTTAATTTTTTTAAGCTGCCGGCGTGCTCTATCAGTTTTGCTCCCAATATGCTCCCGCAAACAGCCTTCATATTTGGGCATAGCCCGTCCATCATAGCAGAGATATATTCATCCTGAGATTTTCTTAATTTATATAAGTTATGTATCTGATGCGCCAGGCTTTTGATTGGCTTAATGTCTTCCTGCTTCAGCTCAGCGCCAATTGAGCCTTCATTGTTGAGATTTAATTTTTTAAGCAGTTCGTTTTTTTCCTTATCCAGAATCTCTTCTGTAAATTTTTCATTATTTTCTGCCGACATCGTGAACTCCGGATTATAAAGCCCATACCACTCCCTCAATCTTTTTACAAGAAGGCTTATCGCTTTGTCAGTCTCCTCAATTGACCTTATAGCCTGTATAATCAAAACATCGCTGCTTACAGAATTCTTTATATCTAATTTTGTTAATTGAATATTTTTATTGTAAAAATCACTGAAAAACTTTTTATTTTTAAAATAAAGCAATATCTTTTTCAATATTTCCTGCCCTGGCTCTTTTAAATCTTTGTGCTTATCTTTCATCCCTTTAATAAATTGCTCTTTATTTTTGTAGTCCTCTAAACTATTAAAAAATATCCCATCAACTACATTAAATTGCTCATCAAAAATAAATACTCCGATTATATTTGAAAAGAGATACATAAAGGAAAGTATTTAATATGGGTTTAAAAAATTATCTTGATATGACGCTTGTTTATATCACATGCAAAGATAAAAAGGAAGCTGAAACTATATCAATGCAGTTATTAAGGAAGAGGCTCATAGCCTGCGCCAATATTTTTCCGATAAAGAGCATGTATCGGTGGAAAGGAAAAATCGAGAGCCAAAAAGAGACCGTGATTCTTGCAAAGACACTTAAAAAGAATTTTACAAAAATCAAAGAGGAAGTTTCAAGGCTGCACAGCTATGAAATCCCGTGCATTCTTAAGATTGGCGCAAAGGCAAATGAAAGCTATGACGATTGGGTCAAGAAAGAAGTTAAGTGAACTTTGAAAAATCCGCTTTTGAAGCGAGTTTTTCAGAGTTCCCATTACCTTATCACCCTCACATTCTGCGCTATTATCTCTTCTTTTCCGTTGTATTGCTGGACTTTCCCTATAACCTCTACATTATCCCCTCTTTTTAATTGTAACGTGCCCTCGCCTGCGAACATGACTACATTGACCGGGCTTTGATGGCTTATCTCGACAAAAACAACATTCCCCCTGTCGGTTATTTTTGTTACAGCGCCTTTCAGGCTTATGTCATCGCCTATGTTTTTATCCGTCACAGGCGGCTTGTAATCCTTAAGATCGATTTTAGCAGAAATAAAATACAGGGCAACCATGCCAACCAGCGAGCATATAAGCGCTATTTTCAGCAAAGTGTTTTCTTTCATTTTCAACTTAAAAAATCCCTTTAAAAAATTTCAATTTTTTATAAAAATTAAAATTTTTCCTTCGTGTTTTCATTCTGGGAAAATTTTGCCTATGCGAAATTTTTCCTTAAATTTTTTAATTTACCGAATTTATACACCTTGTCCTCAACAGCAAAAACCTCAAAATCATCGAGGCTTTGCCTTAGGAAAGGGCTTAGGATTTGCTCTCTTAGGATGCTTGTTCCTTCGATTATTGTATTAAAAGACGGCTGGACTATAAGGCTCCTGCCCTTATATCTGCCCTTCAGGAAGCATTTGAAATTCTCGACTCTTGCCCCATCCTTAATCGTGACAGCAGGATGCTCATGGCCTATGATTATGGTAGAAGCATTTTTTAAGGCTTTTGCGTCCATAATCCTATCTCCGTGGCATACAAGAATATCCTTAAACGCATAGCTCTCTAAAATTTTTATGCTCCTTTTATCGGCAATAGGCCCAAGTATGGTGTCGTGGTTGCCCTTTATTAGGATTATTTTGCTGCAATGCCTTGACAATAAATCAATGAATTTGAGGGTGTTTCTCCATTCCTGCTCTGAAATAGCCCCGAACTCATGCTTCAAATCCCCATTTACGATTATTTTCTCGATTTTTTCATTTTTAAGGAATTCAAAAATTTTCTCCATTTTTTTTATTATATCCTGAAACTGCAGCCTTGGAACTAAAATGCCCTGCTTGTTCAGGGCTTCTTCATAACCTATGTGCACATCGGCTATTACAAGAACGTGCTCAAAATATAAAGCCAAGTCTATAATTTCAATATTGGGCAGTATCCTCATTCAAAGTTCCTGCTCTTTCTTTCCTTTTGCGAGAATCCAGATTTCCTTTAAAGCTGCGGCAACGCCTGCCGGAACGATGAATGAAAAGATGCTGTCAAAGAGGCTTTTTAGGTATGGGCCTGCAAGGCTTAGGTTTCCCCACGATTTAATCTGGGCGCTGCCTGCAAACCCGATTACTGCCAAGACAGCCGTGAACCATAAAAAATCCCTGCTGTTTTCCGGCGTTATATTAAACAATCCTGCCAGAATGCCTATGACAACCAGCAGCAGCAATAGCCAATCAGCCGTAGCGCCTAAACTTTGGGAAGCAATGCCAAGGACAATCGCTATTATCAGTCCAACCATAAATAGATAGTTGCCCATTAGATTCAAAAATTCACCCAAAAGTGAATTTTTCAAATTCCCTATATAAATCTTTTTATACCCTTGTGCATTCCTGTTCGTAAAATGGCTGACCCGAAAAAGAAGCTGGATATTTTGAGCAAGAGCCTTGAAATTGGAGTTATTAACAAGGGCGAGCATGATAAGCTAAAAGAAAAGCTCGAGCCCGATGCAAAGGAATTTGACAGGAAACTTAAGGAAATGAACGAGAAGAATTCCAAGGAAGAAGAGCCGAAGAATTCCAAGGAAAAGATTTTGTTAATAAGCATAGGCTTGATTGCGCTGCTATTCATCTTGATATTGGCTTACGGCAGATTTTACAAGCCGCAGCCGCAAACGCTTGAAGAGCTGCACGTCCTTAACATAAACGGAAAGCTAAAGCCGCAGCAAGGCTATGTATACAAGGGAGTTTACAGCTTTGTAACTCTTGATAATCTTTGGTACACTCAGTTGAAATCGCCCAAGGGAAGCAAGATATACAGCCTCGCTTTGCGTTACTCTCCAAGAGACCTTAAAGGAATAGCAATAGAAGGCAGCTTGAGCAAAGATTTTTTTGACGCGCAGGGCAAGTTTTTTAACACTTTCAATCCCAAAGGAAAGGATCTCCAATATGTGTCGGTGGCAATTGCAGACTTTAGCACGCACATGTCAAATGTGTTTGAAAAAAACCCGATAGCTGCATGCGACAGAAACGAGACAGAGGCGTGCAAGACAAGGCCGATTGTAACATGCGAAGATTCTGACAAGCTGGTGCTTTACGT
Source organism: uncultured Methanosarcinales archaeon (assembly GCA_964459665.1). Taxonomy (GTDB): domain Archaea; phylum Nanobdellota; class Nanobdellia; order Woesearchaeales; family GW2011-AR4. Next base: position 11,531 of record CAYWNO010000026.1, on the reverse strand, counting down.
CAGGGAATCGGATAGGTTTCGTGCATATTACAACAACAACTGCATTGTCGTCGAAGGCAAAGGCCTCGACTTGGTTAAAGGCGTTGATCGGGTTTTGTACAATCTTTACGGCATAATGGGGCAGGAAGAATAATAGGGATTTATGAGAATCTTTAATACTAGGTTTAACATCTTGAAATAATAATCATTAAATTGTGTGTTGAGTTGTGGTTTTTTTAACCTAACACTGGACATGGGCGGGCAAAGTTTATATACTGATTCGTATAGTAATCATGTTGGAGGTGTCAAATTGGTATGGCTAACAAAAGAGGAGCAAGACAGAATAGATTCTAAGATTTATAATGAAGTAATCAAAAAAACAGGTAAAACAACTCCTAAAAATAGTATATTAGAGATTGTAACCTCTTTAGGTGTAGATGTGTTTCTTGTTGATTTTGACCAAAAATTTCCTCAAATTAAAAAAAACCTTAGTGGAATGATTGAGTACCCAAAACGAACAGAAAAAGCAAAGATATTTCTTAATAGCAAAGATACTCCAGAACGCAGAAGTTTCACATTAGCACATGAGTTAGGGCATTTCTTACTACATAAGCCAGATGTTCAAGGAAGATTTAGATTAGATTATCAAATTTATATTGATGACCAACAATCAAAAGAAGAGACAGAAGCCAATTATTTTGCCGCAAGTCTTTTAGTTCTCAAGGAGAGACTACTTGCTATTATGAAGGAAATAAATATTTTTAATAATATGTCCCAAGTAGCAGATTATTTTGGCGTTTCTGAACTTGTAATACGAAATCGATTAGAATGGTTAAAAAGAAACGAGTAAATTCTTCTGAATCTGTTCCAGATTTAGCTAAATTATGGAAGAACACAGTTATAGAAAGATTCAGAGCAAAAGATTCTGAACTTAAGACTTCATCTCCAGATGCTCTGGAAAAGATACTCGTCCAAAGACAAACACAAAGAGAGGTGATATTTAAGTTTGCTTTATTTTGGACAAAAATGTTGCTCATTCTTCTTATAGCAATAATAATCCTACAGTCAGTGCTATCAATGTACTCAAATGGAAAAATTATCTTAATTGAAAAAACATCATTGAGTATCCTTTCTGTATCAATTTTAGGTCAATTCATTGGGGTAATAATTGTTATAGCAAAAGCATTATGGGATGATGAACCTTATAAGGAATTTTTTAAAGATAAAAAATCATAACATTTAAAAATCAAAAAATATCAACGATAAATGTAGATGGTAACTCTCAAATTTAACTCTACGGCAGACATAAAAGTGCCTAAGCAGATAATAGAGCAGGTTATAGGCCAGGAGCATGCAGTAGAGGTCATAAAGAAAGCCGCGCAGCAAAGAAGGCACGTTCTTCTTATAGGAGAGCCCGGAACCGGAAAGTCAATGCTGGGGCTTGCCTTGGCAGAGCTTCTTCCGATGGAAAAGCTTGCAGACATCATATCATTTCCGAATCCAAACGACGAGAACATGCCTCTTATAAGGACAGTTCCCGCAGGGCAGGGAAGAGACCTTGTCGCAAAGGCAAGGCTGCAGAGCATGACTATGATGAAAAACCAGAACATCATCATGTTCATTCTTTTCCTCGTTGCAATTTTCGGCCCTTTCTGGACGTGGAATTACTTTTCCAAGTACGGAAGCACTGCAGCCGCCATAATGTCGGCGTCAAGCCTTATAGTTCTGATATTGTTCATGATTGGGTTTACATTGTCCATGAACCTTGGCAAAAGAATTGAGAATCGGGTAAAAATACCCCGGGTCATAGTGGATAATTTCAAGAGAAAGCAGGCGCCGTTCAATGACGCAACAGGGGCGCACGCAGGAGCATTGCTCGGCGATGTGCTTCATGACCCGTTCCAAAGCGGAGGCCTAGGAACGCCTGCCCACGAGAGAGTAGTTGCGGGAATGATTCACAAGTCTCACATGGGCGTTCTTTTCATAGACGAGATTGCGACCTTGCAGCCTGCAACCCAGCAGGAGCTTTTGTCTTCATTGCAGGAAAGAAAATTCGCGATAACGGGGCAAAGCGAGAGAAGCGCGGGCGCAATGGTAAGAACAGAGCCCGTGCCGTGCGATTTCGTGCTGATAGCGGCAGGCAATTTAGAGACGATAAAGCACATGCATCCTGCATTAAGGAGCAGGATAAGCGGCTATGGGTACGAAATCTACATGAAAGAAACTATCGAGGATACAGAAGAGAACAGGAACAAGATAGCCGTTTTTACTGCGCAGGAAATTATAAAGGACAAGAGGATACCCCATTTTAGCAGGGAAGGCGTTGAGGCAATCATTGAAGAGGCAAGAAGAAGGGCAAACAGGAAAGGGCACCTTACATTAAGGCTTAGGGAGCTTGGCGGATTGATAAGGGCTGCAGGCGATCTTGCCCTCGAAGACAAGTCAAAGCTCGTTATGAAAAAGCATGTTGTCGGCGCTAAAAAAATCGCAAGGACTCTTGAGCAGCAGATTGCAGACAAGTTCATAGAGCAGAAGAAGGAGTATGAAATCATAGTCACATCGGGCAAAAGGGTCGGCAGGGTAAACGGCCTTGCAGTGATAGGAATCGTTCCGCCTTATTCCGGAATCATCCTTCCTATTGAAGCTGAAGTAACTCCGGGCGGAAAAGAAAGCGGGATAATCGCGACAGGAAAGCTCGGCGAGATTGCAAAAGAAGCTATAAAAAACGTTACTGCAATAATCAAGAAATACTTCGGAGAGGACATAAAAGAAACTTATGATATTTATGTCCAGTTCCTGCAGACCTATGAGGGAGTGGAGGGAGATTCGGCAAGCATCGCAGTTGCGACATCTGTAATCTCTGCATTCAAGAAAGTTCCAGTAAGGCAGGAATTTGCAATGACCGGCTCCTTGTCTGTAAGGGGGGAAGTTTTACCGATTGGAGGCGTTACCGCAAAGGTGGAAGCCGCAATTGAAGCCGGAATAAAAAACGTGATTGTGCCAAAAACCAATCTGAAGGATATAATAATAGACAAGGACAAGATAAAAAAAATAAACATCATTCCTGTCGAAACGATTGTTGATGTTCTTAAAGTGGTATTGGACTGGACGGGAAAGCAGAATGTTTTGAAGCAGATTGTAGATGAAGAGTAGATACAAAAAATTTAAATATAGAGGACTTTGAATAACCCCCTGTATTTATAAAGTAAATGCAGTTTATTTATAAATGGAATAGGGTTATTCAAAACTCTCTATACTCAATAATCAATTTTATATAATGGAATCAGAATATTTGTATTATGAAATAATTGTTTTAGCAATTGTTAGTGTTGTGTTTATAAGTGGATGTGTTCAAACACAAGAGCCAGTTTCTCCTGAACAAAAAAAAGTTTTTGTAATTACGGACAAAGGCGAGTATGTTTTGGAAGAAGGAATTGTAGTAACAGTAAAAAACAATTTTGATACGAGTATTACAACAGTTAATATGCAGACTTTTTGTGACATTGTTAGTTTGGAGATAAAAGAAGGTGCTGATTGGAAAGAAGTGAACAATTGCCTAAGTAAAGCTCCAACTCATCCTGTTACTCTTGAACCAAATAGTGAAACTGTAATAAGATTACCCACTAAATCCCCATATGAACATCTCTCCGCCGGAATCTATCGGTTTGCTATTGTCTATGCAATTGGCAATGAATATTGGAATAAAGAACATTTACCTTCTTACTCAAATGAGTTTATCATTAAGTAATTTTTTCGGCGGCAACCCCCAACAGTTAAACTTTCCCCGACATCCCGCCAATAACTTTCTTTATGCTCTCCCTGTCGATTCCCGCAAGCTTCTTTTGTATTTCAGGCTTTGCGTGCTCAATAAATTTATCGGGAATTCCTATCCTCTTGACATTAGCGCTTATCCCGTTATCTTCAAGAAGCTCGAGGACAGCAGAGCCAAAGCCTCCGGCAATGGTTCCTTCCTCAATTGTTATTATGTTTTTTATTTTAGATGCATACTTCAAAATCAATTCCGAATCAAGCGGCTTTGCAAACCTTGCATTTATTATTGCTGCGTCGCATTTAAGCTCGTCAACTGTATTAACTGCATCGTACAAAATAGGGCCAAGCCCAAGAATCAATAGCTCACTCCCTTCCCTTATTATTTCGCCTTTTCCGACTTCAATTTTTTTGAATTCATGGTCTAGGCCCACCCCTATTCCGCCTCCTCTTGGGTATCTTAGGCTGCAGGGCCCGTTAAGCAATGTTGCAGTGTAGAGCATGTGCTGAAGCTCGTTCTCGTTTTTTGGAACCATGACTGTCATGTTCGGGATTGACCTGAAATATGCGATGTCAAAAGGCCCATTGTGCGTAGGCCCGTCATCGCCGACGAGACCCGCCCTGTCCAATGCAAATATGACGCCGAGATTCTGAAGGCATACATCGTGGATAATCTGGTCATAAGAGCGCTGCAGGAACGTGGAATAGATTGCGCAGACGGGCTTCATCCCGCTTATAGCAAGCCCTGCAGCAAAAGTTACTGCATGCTGCTCTGCAATTCCCACATCAACGGTTCTTTCGGGAAAGTGCTTTTCAAACTTGTTCAATCCCGTTCCGGATTTCATTGCCGCAGTTATTGCAATTATTCTATTGTCCTCCTCGGCAATCCTTATCAATGCATTTACAAATGCGTCAGTGTAAGTGATGTTTGTGGAAGACACATATTTCTGCCCGTTAATGGGGTCAAAAGGCGACATCCCGTGAAACTTGTCCATGTCCTTTTCTGCAAATGCATAGCCCTTGCCTTTTTCCGTCTTGACGTGAAGCAGCACAGGGCCTTTTAAGTCCTTGACATTCCGTAGAGCAGGTATTAGCTCATCAAAGTCATGCCCGTCTATTGGGCCAAAATACGCAAAGCCCATAGCCTCGAAAAGAAGCCCCTGCGTTGCTATAGTCCTTAGCCTCTCTTCTGCCTTGCCAAGCCTGCTTACCCTTTCCTCCCCAATGCCTGGAATTTTCTTGAGAAAATTTGCCGTCTTTTTTCTTAGCTCGAAATATCCCGGATGCAGTACAATCTTGTTTAGGTAGTTGGATATTGCGCCGACATTGGGCGAGATGCTCATACGGTTGTCGTTTAAAATAACAAGGATGTCTGTTTTGGAAGTGCCTATATTGTTTAATCCTTCAAAAGCAAGCCCTGCAGTAAGCGCTCCGTCTCCTACAATTGCAACAACCTTGTGGCTTTCTTTTTTAAAATCCCTTGCTTTTGCAATGCCGAGCGCCGCCGAAACCGCGGTTGATGCGTGCCCCGCCCCGAAAACATCATACTTTGATTCCTCGATATTGCAAAAGCCGCATACTCCCTTGTACTGCCTTAGGGTGTGAAAGGTATCCCTTCTTCCCGTAATAAGCTTGTGAGGGTAGCTTTGATGCCCGGTGTCTATGACAATCTTGTCAGAAGGCGCTTCATAAACATAATGGGCGGCAATTGTTAACTCGACTGCCCCCAGAGGCCCCCCTAAATGGCCCCCGTTCTTGGATACGACATCAAGAATCTTCTGCCTCATCTCCTGAGCCAATATTTCAAGCTCTTCTTTTTTTAGCTTTTTTAGCTCTTTAGGGGAGTTTATGCTATCAAGAAAGCTTTGTTTGCCGGATTCAGAATGTTGTTCCATTAAGCACCCCCTATTCCCTGCAGTTCATTCCGTATTTATAAAGTTTTTTATCCTCAAACTTCTCTTTTGGATGAAGCCCAGCCAAGCAAAAAGCATATATACTCACACACAGAATTTATTAGGTATTGCTGTGTGTTCGTAATAGTCAACAACAAATCATACATGACACCTAATTACTTTGTTGGTTGACTATAAAGCGACTTTATTTATAAGAGAACAAAATGAACTTCGCAATCATAGTTGCTGCCGGAAAGGGAAAGAGAATGAACAAAAAAACCAATAAGGCGTTCATTGAGCTGTTGGGAAAGCCGATTATTTATCATTCAATAAAGCCTTTCCAGGATTGCGGTTTGGTTGATGAGATTACCATAGTTGCCCAAAAAAGTGACATCAAAAAAATTTTTGAAATCAAAAATTTTTTTGGGCTGGATAAGATAAAAGCCGTTGTGAATGGCGGCAAAGAGCGGCAGGATTCAGTCTATAAAGGGCTGATGGACATCAAAAATGCAAAAGATGGCGACATAATCCTTGTCCACAACGGATGCAACCCGATGGTTAGGCAAAGCGAGATTGCAGGTTGCATAAATGCCGCAGAGCAATATGGGGCGGCTGCTTTAGGATTTGAGCTTAATGATACCATAAAAAAAGCAAAAAACGGCATTGTTGAAAAAACACTCGAGCGGGCAGATGTTTACCGTGTGCAAACGCCACAGGCTTTAAAGTACGGATTATTCCTCAAGGCTTACAGTAATGCGCGAAAGAAAAGGATTAAAGCAACCGATGATGTCTCTCTTGCGGAAGCAATGGGTAAAAAGGTCAGAATCGTGCCATGCTCTTGCGAAAACATAAAAATAACAACGCAGGATGATTTGGCAATTGCGGAAGGAATCCTGATGAAAAGGAAAAATGCCAGTATTGGATTTAGGATAGGCTTTGGCCAGGACAGCCATAAATTCTCGGCTAAAGCAAAGCCTTTGGTCTTGGCAGGCTATACTGTTCCAAACGAAAGAGGGCTTGAGGCAAAATCCGACGGTGATGTCATCCTTCATGCCTTGTTTAACGCGATAAGTTCTGCGATTGGAGAACGCTCGCTTGGCTTTTATGCCGACAAGATGTGGAAGGAGGGGATAACTGACAGCAATGAATACCTCAAATTTGTCCTGAAGAAATCAAATAAAAAAGGCTTAAAAATAATCAATATAAGCATTTCAGTAGAAGCGGGCAGGCCAAAGCTTGAAGCGCATAGCGACAAGATAAAAAATTCTCTTTCCAAAATTACCGGATTGGATGAAGGCAGCATAGGCATTACCTACACTTCAGGAGAGGGCTTGACCCAATTCGGGCAGGGAAAAGGCATGCAGTGCTTTGCAGTTGTGAGTTTGGGTTAGCGAGGGCAAACAGAAAACTTTGAAAAATTCGCTTTTGAAGCGAATTTTTCAAAGTCCTCATTAGATATTCCTGCAGTATGCAATAAGCTGGAATGAAAACATTGTTTTCCATGCTCTTGCAGAAAGATAGCTTGATTCATGCAGCAGGCTTAACAAGCCGCCCTCAGAGAATACAGGATTAATGCTCGGCAAAGGGATTGGCGTGGCATCTTCTTTTTCTATAACCAAGCCCGACTCCCTTATAAAATTCCTGAAGCTTTTTAAAGTGAAAAATTTTGTGTGCGTCTTGTCAAGAATCCCCCTTTCCTCGTAGTCAAAATTCCCCAGCAGGAGCTTTAGCCTTACATATATGTTTGCCACATTTGGAACTGAGATTATAACGAGCCCGTTCTTCTTCAGAAGCCGCTTAAAGTTGAGGAGCGCGCCAAGCGGGTCTTTTAGATGCTCCAAAACATCGGCCATTATTATTACGTCAAAAAAGCCCTCATTGTAAATCTGCTTTTTTGAGTCTATGTTTGCCACCCTAACTTTCTTGTAGTATTTCCTTGCAATTGCTGCATCTTTGCCGCTTATGTCTATCCCATAGAATTCGTGCTTTTTTCCCAATTGCTTTCCAATGAATCCATTAGAGCATCCAACATCCAGTATTCTAAGTTTTGCGTCAATATTCCTCAGGTAGCTTATTATCTTCATATGGCTGCTGTGCCTGTCCGGCTTAAATAAGTAGGGATTCTTTGTGCCCATGCAATTCAAGGAAGGCAACATATTTAAATAAATTGTTCTTTTGCCGGCCTAATGCAAAAAAATAAAAATTTAATTTTTATAACGCTTATAATAATTTTTGCGCTTGCCCTGAGGCTGATATTCTTTGCAGGAGTATACGGAAGCGATGACCTGGGTTACTATGAATTTGCATATAATGCGGCAAATAACCAACTCAACCATGAAGGGAACTTCCACAGCACCAGAATAGGGCTGATTTACCCAACTGCCCTCCTCTATTCCGTGTTTGGCGTCAATAAGTACACATCGAATTTATTGCCGTTGGCAACATCAATGCTCTCCATAATACTGGCTTACCAGTTAGGAAAGCTCGTCTTTGGCGATAAAGTAGGAATAATGGCTGCCTTTCTGCTGTCCTTTTATCCGGTTCATGTGCTGTACTCAAGCATGCTTTTTCCCGATCTTCCATCAGCTTACTTTGTTGCGCTCGGCGCATTTCTCTTTTTGAAGGCTGATAAAAACGGAGCTTCGCTTAATTACTTTCTGTCAGGGGCATCCATAGGAATTGCTTACCTGATGAAAGAGCTAAGCGTGCTGATTTTTTTATTCTTTGGAGCGTATGTAATCTATAAAAAAAAATTCAAGCTGGAATATTCGCTCTTGGCTTTAGGGTTTTTGCTGGTTTTTTCATTTGAGGCAGTTTATTATGCCTCGCAAGTCTATAGCCCGCTGTTTAGGTATACGAAAGTCGAATCGCAAGCCACCGCCATTATGAAATACTATTATCCGAATTATATATCCAATCCATTCTCAAGGTGGTTTTTGCATTATCCTTATGTTTTGCTCTCGGACCCGCAAGCCGCGTTTTTTTACGCGTCCTTTTTTGTTTCGATATGCTATTTCTTGATTCACAGAAGAAAAGCCGCAAATATAATGCTGATATGGATAATTCCAATTTTCCTGTTTTTGAATTTTGGCTCCAACAGCTTTTCAGAGTATATTCCGTTGGCCGTAGGCGTAAGGTATCTGGAAATACTGACTTTGCCATGCGTCATGCTTTTGGCTTCTTTGCTGCTGCAAAAAAAGCTTCTTGCAAAAAAAATTTTGGTTCCGGGCGTGATACTTGTCCTGCTGCTGGCTTCTTTTTACGCCTTGTATACGAGCGATAAAATACCGCAAATAAGGAGCCTAAAAGAAGCTAAAAATTATCTGGAGACAAAGCCATCAAAATTGATATATGCTGACTTGAGGACAAGCGAAATATTAAAATACCTTTTTGATTACAAAAGAAACGGCCTTATATCCCCCTTCAATCATTACGATGCTGCTGATTTTGCAAAAGAAGAGAAGAATACCCTGCTCAACATGGGAAGCATCCATGATTCTTATATCATTGTAGACAGCGTTATGATAAGCAGGCTATCGGGCCATTATAAGGATATGAGATTCCCAAATGAGATTTATGAGCCTCCAAAAAACTGGATTGTAGAGAAAGAATACGGCAAAGGAAACGATAGTTTGGTAATTTATTATGCAAAATAGGCGATATTGGAAAGTTCTCACTTCGTTCGGGTTGCCATCGTTCGCATGTGGATAACTTTTGCCGAATAAGCCAAATTCCCATTGCAATTTCCTTTGGCTGTGGCTGTTTTCTTGTCATAATGCTCACATTTTGATGGTAACCTTCAACTTTTCAATATCGCCGCAAAATAGAAATAATTTTAAATATAGGATAGTTTTCCCAAAGTAAATGGCAAAGAACGACACCAAAAAAACCCACATATATGAAAAGCCGCTTTTCCAGTATTTCCTTATATTTCTGGCGCTCTCAACCCTCGTTGTCAGCGCAGTATCATTGCTCAATACTTATGAGCTAAAAAAAGCGCTGATTCCGAAAACTATAAATTTAAAGGATTTTCTAAATAAGCTGACATCGCACACAGAGATGAAATCTTACGCTGGAGTTTCTCCCTTGAATATCGTGCAGATTAATGGCAATAACATTGCAGGTTTCCAGAACCAGATAAGCGGCCTTGACGCATCATACGTCGGAAGCTTCATCGTCCAATACTCCGACAGAATCGCGGTTTATGACTACGAGAATGACAAGATAAAGGGAAACGTGAATTTGCAGCCGCAGCTTCCTTCCAACATGCTTGCAAAGCTAAACAAGCATGCCGAGCTTTCTGGGCTGGAAAAAGAGCAGCCTGTAGGCGGCCAGCTCGATGAAACCTCACTGAAATCACTGCAACAGCAGTTCCACGATGTTTATAAAAACGCAAAGGTCGGCGATTTCCTGCTAAGGTACCAGACAAAGCTTATCATTTATGACTACAAGCAGGACAAGATTGTGAATTCTGTCAATCTAAAGTAAGAAAGACTCTTGGGCGCTTCTCTCGCTGATTTCTCCGGAATAATTAGTAAGCATCATGTTTCTTGCTTCTTCTATTTTATGTGTGTGCCCAAGGACCCATCCAAGCTTTGCATAAGCGGTCTCGGGAAGCATGTCCTCGGCAAAAATGCAGCCCAGCTGAACGCTTAGCTTTCTTAGGTTCGTATAGACGTAAGGATGCACCCTGCCGTAGATGGCTTGTGTGGAAATGAGCACTGCAACATTGTTCTCTATTAATTGCTCCAGCTTCTTTAGCAAAGAATATTTTGGATTTGTTGTAGGCACATGCCCAAGGGCAGTTGCGGCAATGACAATGCCCCTGTACTTCTTCTCAAGGTAATAATCAAAAATATCCGGGTTCATCCCCGGATAAACATAAACGAGGGCGGTTTTTCGCTCAAATTTATCATCAACAATGACTTTGGAAAAAGGCTTTTCTTCTGAAAACTTTTTTCTTTCGTAGCTTGCATTTAAAATCTCTATTTTCCCGTCCCCATAAACTTTTGCGAGGGGCAATTCATTTATTGGGCGAAAAGCATCCCTTCTGCTTGTGTGCATCTTTCTTACCTTCGTGCCCCTTATTAAAAAGCAATAATCATCATTGGTCGTCCCGTGCATGCATGTGGCAACTATTGCCCCGTCAAATTTTGAAGCCGAGTTTACAGCGCATAGAAGGTTAAAGAAAGCATCCGAAGATCCCCTATCAATGCTTCTTTGCGCTGCCGTAAAAATAACCGGCTTGTTTATGCCCCTCAAAAAAAAAGACATTGCGGCTGTTGAAAAATGCAATGTGTCAGTTCCCTGCGTAACGACAACCCCCGCAACTTCATCATCGTTAAGTTCCTTGCCTATCCTTCTTGCCATAACCTGCCAGTCATCAGGCGACATATCCTCGCTCATTATGCCCATGACTTTTTGCGCCCTAAGGTTTGCTATATTCTCAAGCTCAGGCATCATTGCGACAAAATCCTGCGCGGTGTAGTCGGCATAAGCGCCCCCTGTCCTGTAATCCACCTTCGAGGATATTGTGCCGCCGAAAGAAAGCATCGAAACGAGGGGAAGCCCTTTTTTATGTCCCGGGCTTTGATTTTGCCCTTCTTTCCTCTCGTATTTTTTTACCAACTCAATCTTTTTTATTTTTTGCTCGTCAATGCCGATATTGTAGCCGTTATCGAGCTTTACGATCGCAAATCCCTTCTCGAAAATCTCGGGGCGGGGCATTAGGATTCCTTCATAAACAGCATCAGCAGTATGCACTTTCACATTATCGCCGTATTGAGGTTTCATAAACTAAAAAAGAGAATAGGTTTATTTAAAGGTTTTGAAATCGAGAGCTTTGAAGCGATGAGAATTCTTTTAAGCATTTGAGATTAAAAATAAGCTGAG
>CAYWNO010000025.1:0-15986 GCA_964459665.1 uncultured Methanosarcinales archaeon | reverse complement strand
GCTCAATCCGCGAGGGTTCAGCAGGTCACGCCGCCCCTAAAAATATTTTTGGAAGCTACATTAAGTAACAATGGAATTAGAAATAAGTTAATTGCATATTCAAATCCGTATTATGATATTTCAAATATTTTGAATGCTATCTTTAATATTGAACCAATAGATTTTAATCAATTTAAGGGTCGTTCTTATGCTATAGAACCACTTATATCAATGATAACGCGCAGAGATAAACGAGATTTATTAGAACATAATTGGAGAAAGATAAGTCATCTTCAATTTGAAAAATTTATAGCAGACTCAAATTATGAAATGTTTAATTACTGGAATAAACATGGAACAAATCACTCAGAGTTTTCCAAGCAGAAAGAAAGTTGGAGTAATCTTAAATCAAAATATGATACAAAAGTAAGTAATGATTTTCTAGATAAACATAAACTATTTTTAACATTCTTTTTTATTGTCACCCCTCATAGAATGAATGAAGAGATTGTACGTTTATTAGACATAGAATTCTAATTTGAAACAAAACTCCCCCTATCCGTCGTTTAGAACTCCCCCTTTCTATAATAAACTAGATTTTACAAAGTAAAATACAATATGTGCGAAGCACCGAACTCCCCCCAGTTTTTCGTATTAGAACTTAAACACAATTGAACTTAACAACGATTAAGCGATAAACCAGTGAAAAAATTGATTTTTTCAAAGTCCTCTATTTAAATTTCTCCCTTAATTTCTTCTCGACAATCTTTGGAACAAATCCTTTTACAGGGCCGTGAAACATCGCTATCTCTTTTACAATGCTCGAGCTTAGGAAAGCGTAGTCATCCTTTGTCATTATAAAAATCGTTTCAATGTCATTCTCAATCTCCCTGTTTGTGAGTGCCCTTGAAAATTCAAACTCGAAATCCGAAATCGCCCTTAAACCCCTTATTATGACATTTGATTTTTTCTTTTTTACATAATTAAGAAGCAGGCCGTCAAAATGCTCAACCGTGATTTTGCCTTTGTAATCTTTCAATGATTCTTTGAGCATGGCAGACCTTTCGCCTGCCGTAAATGTAGCCGCTTTCTGCGGGTTTTCACCCACCAAGACATAAAGCCTGTCAAACAATTTAGCAGCCCTTTCTATGATGTCTATGTGACCGTTGGTCGGAGGGTCAAATGTTCCCGGATAAACGGCTGTTTTTATGGGCATTTTTTTAAATTTAGCTGATTTAATTTTTAATAATATTATTTTGGAATGGATTTAGTTTAATGTTTAATCGTTAAAAATCTATCAGTCTTATATTTACAATATTTTGATTAAATTAATTATCAATTTCATTTTCTCACAACTCCAGTCTCAATCGCCGCCTTCCTTACAGCCTCTGCAACTTTCGGAACAACTGATTTGTCCAGAGTATATGGGAGTATGTTATCTTTTGAGGGGTTTATGCAGCCGGCCAGGGCATTTGCAGCGGCTATCTTCATCTCATTGTTTATTCTAACTGCATTTGCGTCTAAAGTTCCCCTGAAAACCCCCGGGAATGACAATGAGTTGTTTATCTGGTTTGGAAAATCGCTTCTTCCAGTGCCTACGATAGTTGCAACCTTTGCAGCCTCATCAGGCATTATCTCAGGAGTAGGATTTGCCATTGCAAAAACTATCGAATCTTTATTCATTCCCTTTAGCTCATTTGCGCTCAGCAAATTTCCCTTTGAAAGCCCTATGAATGCATCTGCCCCCTCTAAAGCATCTTTCAGGGAGCCTTTCCTTTTTGACTTATTTGTTGCCTTTGCAAGCTCCGCCTTGAACCTGTTCAGGTCGGGCCTGCCGTCATAAACTATTCCCTTGCTGTCGCAGACGACGACTTCCTTTACAGAAGTGCATATGTTTTTATCTATGCCTAGGCAAAGAAGCAGCCTTGCTGCGGCAGTTCCCGCAGCCCCTGCGCCATTAATGACAACTCTTAAATCATCAAGAGGCTTGCTCACGACCTTTGCGGCATTAATCAATGCAGCAAGTATTACAATTGCCGAGCCGTGCTGGTCATCGTGCATAACGGGAATTCCTATATCCAGCAGCGCCTGCTCTATTGAAAAGCATCTTGGCGCCGCTATATCCTCTAGGTTTATGCCGCCGAAAACAGGGGCTATGTTTTTTACTATGCTTATTATTTCATCATCATCCTGCGTATTAAGGCATATTGGAAAGGCGTCTATGCCTGCCATTTCCTTGAAAAGAACGCACTTGCCTTCCATTACAGGAATGGCTGCCTCCGGCCCTATATTTCCCAGCCCAAGCACGGCGCTTCCGTCGCTGACAACGGCGACAGAGTTAGACTTCATTGTATATTCATAAACGCTGTTTTTATTCGCTGCTATCTCTTTGCATACGTCTGCAACTCCCGGAGTGTAAACCAAGCTTAAATCATGCTTGCTCTTTACGCTTACTTTAGATTGCGTGGCCAGCTTTCCCCTGTTTGCCCTGTGCAGCTTTAACGCCTCTTCTTTTAGGTTCATTTTATTTTGATTTTCCTTATCTGTTTTTAAATATTGTGTAGATAAGTGAGTGTGGGACAGTAAAACTATTTCCCTACCCAAAATAAGTTATGCCACAGTGTTGTAAGCCCGTACGCAGTACCTATCCTTTCCTCTCTTTATAGAAAGACGATTTTCTAACCCTGCTTCTTGTTAATTTAAAAATCTTTTTTCTCAAAGCTCTTGCCTACTTCTTTCTTAATTCTCATCACAATAATAACCGCAAAAATAAACCAGAAAGCATCGAAAGCCAAAGCGGATATTACTACCTCTTTTTTGTTAAGTAAGCTTAAGATTACAGATTCTTCTGGCGCGGCGCTGCTTTGGGATTTATCGCCCGTGTATTGCTCCGGAGGATTGGCTTGTGTTGTTTTTAGCGGCAAGCTTGCTGCAGTTTGGGCAGAATCTGCCGGCTTATGGATTATTTTAAATTCAAGTTGCTTATTGAATGATTTTGTTATTCCATTAAATTTGTATTCTACGTTAAGGTTTAGCTTAATTGGTTTATCGCCCGAGCCAAGCTCTGATTCAACATCTTTCGGTATAATTAGGGTGTTGCTTATTATGTAGTAATAGTCATTAGGCATAAGCTTGCCGAGTTTTTCTTCTATTTCATTGTTATAAGGGGCAGTCAACTTGGCTTTGATATCGGTAATCCCGTAAATCCTGCTCGGATTCTTGATTCTTGCAACCACAATGAATTTTTGGCCCGGAACTAACTCTTTGTAGTCAGTGTTAAAAGACACCATCGGCTTTGGCTCAATGGGCTTGATAAAGGTTATGTTTTTAATTGAATTAATGGTGCTCTTTATTGAATAATCAAAATTTTGGTTTATTATAGTTTCGGCTTCTGAAGGCGCATTAAGGTATAGCGAATAGTTAAATTCGGAACCGGGATCTAGTGTCAGGCTTTGCTTTAGAATATTGGAATCTTTAGTAAAGCCGGGCACGTTCTTTAGAAGCTCCAGATTGCCAGGCAAAAGAACGGCCGCAGCAATTTCAATCTTTTCATTTTGATTTGCATTTTTAAGGGACATATTGATGTAAAACGGCTGTTTAATTTCGATATTATTTTCTGTAATCTGGTTTACATTAAGCTGCTGCGCAAGAACTCTTATTGCCGGCGTGAATACATTATCATTTTTATAATCAAATCCGTTGAAATAGCTCATGTTTCCCGCAAGGTTATATGTGCCTTCTTTTTCCGATGTGATTGTTGCGGTGCAGGTCTTATCAAATTTGCTTTTAATAGAGCCATGCCATTCCATAATATTTCCGTCTAAGGTGCATCCTTTTAAATTCGCTATGGAAAATGGGCTTAAATCCTGCATGTAGCTTATGTTCGTAATGTCAAAATCCGTAGGATTTGATATTGTTATCGCAAGTTCAGCCGATTCGCGCGGCAGCAATTCCTTTGGAACTGATTGCCTGCTGATTAAAAGGCTGCCTGTAAGCTTGTAAATATCTGCGCCTATTTCGTATTGGGACTCGTAAGTTGTGATGTTCCTGTAAGAGAAATTAGCGCGGCTTATGCAGACTTTGAATATGGTGTTTGAATTGCAGGCGCCATTTTCCACAATTATTCCCCCCATAGGAGTCTGCACAAATACTTTGCTGCTTATGTCATCATAAGCAAACCTAAAAATGCTTCCGTCAATTATTTTGTCCGTACCGGTTATTACACTTCCCGAGAACATGCTTGTCTTGGCGTAAGAGGGAGGCAATGAAATTAAAAATATCAGGGTATAGGGCAGCAGAGATAATTTTTTCATAAATGCCATAGTTTCATTTGAAATATTTAAAACTTCGCAAAATTTGTATGTATTAGGATAAAGGGAAAGCAGGCATTTCCACGTCAATAAATTTTTTTACCGGTTCTCGCTTCTTCTATGAGTAAGCATTGACTTGTCGACGAGATGATATTGTTGATATGGTACAAAAAAGTGCCAATTTTTTGGATGTTTTTTGCTTTTCTCCTAATGATCACTACAATCCCACATAAAGCCGCAGTTCAGGCACACGAGCTTGCAATGCCTTTGCAGCATTTTTGCATTGCATATCTCACAGCATACGGGCTCTTGTTGCATTTCATCAATCTTGCCAGTCATTTAAAAAATAAAAAATCAAAAACTATATAAAACCAACGCAAAAATAAAAAAGTTTCAAATATCCAATATTATCCAATATTTGAAACTTTTCCACATCCTAATGAAAACACCTGCACACGTTCTGGCATCTGCCATTATTGCCGCTCTTTTTTATCCGGCATTCAGATGGAAAGTTGCGTTTATTTTAGCAGGCGGGGTGGCAATAGACATTGACCATTATTTCCAGTATGCGCTCAAATACAGAAAATTCGGCTTCAAAGATTGCTACAATCACTTTACTTCAGACGCGGAAAAAAATAATTATAAGGAAGTTACCGGAATACTCCTGATTTTTCATACTGTGGAGTTTATAGCGGTTATGGCAATATTGTCTTTTTACAGCCGATTTGCGCTCATATTCTCTATAGGCCTTCTGGGCCATTATATTCTCGACGCAGTTTATATATGCACGGTGCCCAAGCGAATAATCCTAAACCATTCGATCATATCATGGATTTTAAAGCAAGCCGCCAATAGAAAAATTTATATTTAAGCGCGTAAAAGGAATTAATAGCATAAGAAATCGAGAGTGAAAAAATCATTTTTTTGTGAAAATTGATTTTTTCAAAGTTCTCAGTCTTAAAAAGAGGCAATATGGCAAGTGCAAAAAACTTTTGCGTTAATCATAATTCTAATCGGTGGTTAAAATAAAATCCAAAGCCCAGTCATGGTCCATAGATGTTGCATTAGGAGCCCTTGTTTTCATTGTGGCTTTCTTTATAGTCCATGCATTGTCGGGCTCAAATCCCAATGAAAAGGCAAGCAGCCTAAAACAGGATGGATCTGTGGTGATAAAGCAAGTGTCATCGCAGCAAGAGCTAAACGACTTAAAAGGCAGCAGTTATGACGAATTAAAAAGAAAATTCAAGGTAGAGGGTGATTTCTGCATATACCTGGAAGATGATAAAGGCAACCTGATACCGATAGGGGAGCAAAGAGGGATAGGCTCTAGCGATATCACTCTAGCCGGCTTGCCTTGCCAATAAAAAATGAAAAAGGGATATTTCTTTGTGCTGGATGCAATGCTTGGCCTTATTATCCTTGTTGTCGGTGTTTTCCTTATTTCGACCTCTTATATAAACACGCCACAGCCTACACAGGTGGGGCTGCTTTCTGACGACATCATGAATTTTTTGTCCAATGTAAAAATAAAGAACCTTAATAATCCCTATGCAGGCATAGGCGGAGAGCTTTGGAAGAGCGGGGAGATAACCGAGCAGGATAATTCGCTGCTTCAGCAGATAGGGGAATTTTATGAAAAATACCGCGTTTCCTCTGACAATGACGTCCGCAATAAGTACCTTAACCTTACGGAAAAATTCATTGTAAACGTGTCGCAAGGCTCAGTGCCTTCCCAATTCAGGTACGAAATCTGGATAAATTCTTTTATGCTCTATCCCAAGGCGCCGTCTTCCGAGCATATTTTCTCAAGAGATACCACAAAGCTTTTGCTTACTTCAAAGAAAATTGCCTTTGGAATCATTAGCAGGGATACGGGCGATATATGGGGCCCTTATAAGGCAGAGGTATTTGTATGGGAGAAATAAAGCTGCGCAAGAAGGCAATATTTTTTACATTTATTGCCATAACGACAACGATTCTTTTTATCTTTCTTTTTACCCCGCAGGCGGGCATCAGCCTTGATAGGAACACCGAAGCCGTCAAAGGAAGGATTGGCTCAGTGGACAATTATGTAAACGACTTGAAAAACAGGTATTTTGAGAACATCTTAAGGTCAACTAGCCATAGGGCAATGCTCTCTTTAGTTTCTTACATAGAAGTAAAAAAAAGCTTTATTCCTGAATCTGATTTTAACTCGGTATTCTCCGAGGTTATGCTGAGCGGAAATATCAGCGACCCCATAGGAAGCAACAACCATGTGCCCATAGACACAATAACCGGCAAAAGCATCATGACAGGAAATACACTGCTGGATTGGAGCGCTAAGATAAAAAATGCCGCAAAAGACACATTAAATGTAGACACGACCATAACCATAAAGCCCTCAAGCGTTAATGTATCTCAAGACACCCCATGGAAATTAGAGCCCAATATGGAGCTGGATTTTACTGTTAAAGCAGGCGATGCCAACGCAGAATGGACAGGAAGCAAATTGGCTATAACCACAAACATGAGCATTCTTGGATTCAATGACCCTTATTATCTTGTAAACACCAATGGCGCGTACAAGAATCCGATAAAAAAATCAAACGTAGAGCCTACTGAATGGGACATTGCAAAAGTTACTGCACAATTAAAAGACGGCAACTACACTCACTTTCGGGATTCGGAAGGCATGAGCTTTTTAATGAAGCTTACCGGAGCATTAAAGCAGTCAGCCTGCTGCGGAATAGAATCTTTTGTTGCGCCTTCAATAGCTTCTCCAAGCGAGCAGAAAGAAGTGTATTTGGACTATCTTTTTTGGAATCCGTCTTCAAACCCAACTTGCCCAACCCCATTGGCAGGGCAGCCCGAGCTTTATACCATAACAGCTCTGCCTGCACAATTCAACGGCTTTAAGCTTGACCCTGCAAGCGTTTTTAGGTACAATATCAAGGGCAATGCCGTAAAATCATGTTAAAAACTTTGAAAAAGTCAATTTTTCCGCAAAATTGATTTTTTCACTTATCAATAATAACTAAAGTTTTTATATCCAGCAGCAATTTAAATTATATGCAGATTAATGACAACATGCTAAGGACCATAGCTGATGAGCTATTTGAGCTTGTAAAAGAAAGCAAAAGAATATCGGTCGAGGATGCATCGAAAAAGCTCAAAGTTCCTTTTGCCGCAATAGAATCTTTAGTCAACTTTTTAGTGGAAGAAAAAATATTCGGGATAGAATACAAGTTTACTACGCCTTATATCTACCTTTATAAAGAAGGAATCAGGGAATCGGCCAAGGAGTTAAGGGGCATTGTAAAACAACTTCTTAATAAGGAGCAGTTTTATAAAATGGCAAAAGAGAAGAATATCAGTTATGAGCACATTGAGGGCTTGTGGAGAAACTACCTGCAGCAGAATCTTTCCCACCTAAGGGAGGAATTTTCAAGAAAAGCAAAGGACAGGCAGGTACCTGACATCATGGTGCAGGAGCTTTGGAGAAAATACCTTTCTTACTTATGATCAAACCAGATTAAAATGGATATTGATGATTTTTTGGATGGGGAGCTTTCACAAGTAGGAGTGCCGCCGCCGCCCGATGTTGAACGCCAGAAAACCAAGATGCAGGCTGAGATGTCTAATCAGTTTTCCCCTTCATTTGAGCGCATCAGGGAGGATTTGAGCAAAGGCAACCTTGATGTTGCGGAAAAATCCTATGCCATGCTTTGGAATCTTTTGTCGCAGGAGAAATTAAAGTGGAATAAAGAGCTTTACGAGCAGCTTCTTGTTACAAGCAGGCAGTTTTCCAGCACATTGAATTCGGCCTATAATGACTTGAAAAGAAAAGCGAACCATATATACGAGTTAAGAAACAGGGCGAGGAGCGCGCTAAAAGAAGAAAAAAGGGAACTTGCATTTAAGCTTTATTCTGAAATATCAGATATAAACAATTCAATTTCAAGCATATTTTTTGAGGAAAAAAAGGTCATAAGGGAGCAGATAATGGAGCTTTACAAGGAGCTTAGGAATTCTACGGACAATGAGCTGACAAAAAGAGTCTATGAGATGATTCACGAGATAAACCAGATTATAGACAAGATTAACTTTTGCATAAAGTCAAATGACATCATGAATGCAATCGCCAATTACAACAAGTGCGTTGATACATATAACCAGATTCCGGAAGGATTTTTGATTCATAAGAATCCGTTAGGAACAATAATCCTCGAGATTTATAAAAGCCTTAGCATCTATGCAGAAATGTCAAGCCTGCAAAAACAGCTCGGGTATCAGCTGCCGCCGACTCAGGGATACGCGCCTCAAAATGCCCATTCCCAGGCAAATCACCCAACTCCTGCAAATCTTCATTCTCCTCTAAATGCCCCTGTCCAGACAAATACTCCCGCTCATGCAAAGCCCATAAAGCCCATAGAAATGAAAGATGTGTCCAAGCCCGAGCATGCAGAGCTAAAAGCCCCGATGACTAAAGAAACGCCCAAACAAAATGATGCAAGGAGATAAGATTATTGATTCATATGACCTGAATGTAAACAACATAGTAGTCAATGTTTCCATAATATCAAAAGAAGAAGAGCCTGTCCCGATTTATAGCATATCTATAACCAACATAAGCGACGTTACAAAGATAATTCTTGAAAAGATAAGGGACGAGTTTGTTTCGGAAGAGAGCAAAACCGTAGGAGAAGAGCAAAGCATAGCCAATATCCAGGACGAGTTCAAGGAAAAGATACTAAAGCTTCTTGTTAAATATTTCCCGAATGCGGATAAAAAAACCATGGATATGCTTATCAATTACATCCTGCAGCAAAACATAGGGTTCGGCAACCTTGACATCCTGCTTAAGGACACAAACCTAGAGGAAATCGTCGTCAATAACGCAAAAGAGCCCGTGTGGGTATACCACAGGAGGCACGGCTGGCTAAAGACTAATGTGATAATCATAAGCGAGTCAAGAATAAGGCACTATTCGACGATAATAGGGCGGGACATAGGCAAGGAAATAACCTTGCTTAACCCTTTGATGGATGCGCATTTAAAGACCGGCGATAGGGTAAATGCAACCCTCACTCCAATCTCGTCGAAAGGAAACACCATAACAATAAGAAAATTTGCGGTAAAGCCGTGGACTGTTACAGATTTAATAAAAGACAGGACAATCTCCTATGAAGGTGCTTCACTTTTATGGACTGCCGTGCAGAATGAATTGTCCATTGTTGTGGCGGGAGGCACGGCTTCGGGAAAGACAAGCATGCTAAATGCGATTTCAAACTTTTTCCCGCCAAACCAGAGAATCTTGTCAATAGAGGACACTAGAGAACTCGTACTTCCGAAAATACTCCACTGGGTTCCCATGGAAACAAGGCTCCCTAATCCCGAAGGCAAGGGCGGGGTTGAAATGCTTGACTTAATAGTCAACTCATTAAGGATGAGGCCTGACAGGATTCTCGTCGGGGAAATAAGAAGAAGAAAAGAGGCTGAAGTTCTTTTTGAGGCAATGCATACAGGGCATTCCGTCTATGGGACAATTCACGCAAACAATGTCCGTGAAACAATAAACAGGCTCACAAGCCCCCCGATAGAGCTGCCAAAGCAGGTGCTCTCGGCGCTTTCCCTGATTGTTGTGCAGCATATCAACAGGAAGACCGGAAAGAGAAGAACCTTGCAGATTGGCGAAGTAACGCCCGATGGCGACCCAAGGGTTTTGATGCAGATGAATAACGCAAAGGACGCCTTGGAAGTTGTCAACGAGCCTGTTGCAATCCTCGAAACATTGAATCTTTATACGGGGCTTTCCAAGCCGCAAATTTATGCGGACATGCGGTCAAAGATTGCCATTTTGAAATGGCTGGTTAGCAATAACATGAACGATGTTCATGAGATAGGGATCATAATGTCAAAATACTACAGGAAAACTTTTTCGCGCTCAAGCTCAGCCGAGGAGAAGCCAAAGCAGCAGGCCCGCCCTATTGCAGGCCGCTAAATCAATTCTTACAATCGCAAAAAAATCAATAAAAAAATTTCATCTTAAAGATGGAATTTTTAAGGGTGTTTAATATTAATTTAGCAAACAGGGTAGCGCCGTTTTTTCCAAAGCTAAAAAGGGACTTAAGGATAGCGCATTTGCGCTACACTCCGGTACATTACATAGCCCAAACCCTCAAAAGCGCTTTTTTATATTCATCCATGTTCGGAATCCTTTTTTTTTTCGTCATGCAAAAAGCAGGGCTTTCAAAATTGCTTTTGCTGCCGGTATTCATCTTGCTTTTCATTCTGCTTTTTGGGTATTCCTTGCTCAAGATAAGGGCAAAGATAAGGAAACGAGAGCGTGAAATAAACAAGGAAGTCCTTTTTGTCGGAAGGTACCTTCTTGTCAAGCTTTACTCCGGAAGGCCGCTCCTAAACGCCCTCATAGAAACCGCAAAGAGCAGGGGCATTGCGGCAAAATACATCAAGGAGATTGTCGATGACATAAGCACAGGCAGCACGATGGAAGATGCGCTCGATAATGCAATGAACTACTCGCCTTCCGATAAGCTAAGGAAGATACTTTTTCACGTAAACAACGCCCTTCAACTCGGCATAGACGTCACAAGGCCGCTTGAGCTGGTTTTGGAAGAGATTACAAAAGAGCAGGAACTCGAAATAAAAACATACGGCAAAAAGCTCAACACCATGGTCATATTCTACATGCTCGTTGCTGTAATCATGCCTTCTTTGGGGATGGCAATGGCGGTTGTCGTCTCCGGCTTCATTAATTTTCCTATTAGGCTGCGCGAGATGCTCGTTTTCGTATTTTTCATCATGGTGCTCCAGTTTATCTTTATAGCGCTTTTTAAGGCGGTAAGGCCCATGGTTGAGCTGTAAAATGGCATTGAAAATAATCTTTTTGGAGGAATTCGGAAAGGCGTTCGTGCCCAAGAAATTCGCCCCTAATCTGAGGTCTTACCTTCTAAAGGCTGGCTTTAATGATGTTCCCTACAAGTTTTTCGGATTGCTTTTTTATATTTCAGCATTTATAACCGGATTCATATTCGTGGCTTTTGTTTATCCTTACCTAAAGCAGCTATCCCTTTTTCAAATCTACCTGTATTCATTTGTGGGCTGGTTTGCAATCCAGATATTTTTTGCGACGCTGTTCATCCTCCTGACCTATTTTTACCTTGACTTGAAGATATACCACAGGACCAGAAAAATGGAGGAGCTGTTGCCTGATTTTCTTCAGGTATTGTCCGCAAACCTCAAAGGAGGAATGACCTTTGAAAAGGCATTATGGTCCGCAATAAGGCCAAGGTTTGCAGTGCTTGGCAGCGAGATGGCAAAGGCATCCAAAAAAGTCATGACCGGCTACGATATAAGCACGGCGCTTATCGAGCTTTCCGAGCAATACAACTCTCTGATGCTTAAGCGAACTGTTGATCTCATAATAAGCGAAATAGAAAGCGGGGGTAACGCGGCGCAGCTTATAGACAGGGTAGTTGAAAATCTCAAGGAGACAAAAGAGCTCAAGAATGAGCTTTCGGCAGCGGCAATTTCCTATGTCATATTCATCTCCGTAATCGTGATTTTGATAAGCCCGCTTCTTTTCGCCCTTTCATTCCATTTGCTTAATTTAGTGCTTGGCTTCATAACCAAGATTGCTTCCACCACCTCCTCATCCTCAACACACCTCGCTTTTTCATTCTCGACTGCGCATACAAACCCTGATGATTTCAAGCTTTTTTCAATATCGTCAATTGTAGTAATCGCGTTTTTCTCCTCGCTGATAGTTTCAATTGTTGAGAAGGGGGATATGAAAGCAGGGCTTAAGTATATTCCAATTTATACCATAGGCTCCGTGATTTTTTACTTTATTTTCATGAAGGCGCTTTCAGCCATGTTTTCAGGCATAATAACGTGAGTTTGAAAAATTCGCCTGAAAAGCGAATTTTTCAATTTATATGATGAAGAAGAACAAATTCATGTCCGGCGCAAAGGCGCTCGTTTCCGTAGAGAAAAGCACAAAAAACATCGAGGAGCGGGTAAAATCCGCAGTTGACGCTATCGGCGGCTTTGGGAAGGCAATCAAAAAATCGGATTCTGTGCTGATTAAGCCAAATTACGTTTTTCCGTATCCGCCGCCTTGCACAACTTCCCTTGATTTCCTGCTTGCAGTAATAGGGCATTGCTATCGCGAGGGAGCCTCAAGAGTTGTTATAGGCGAGAGCTCGGCTTGGTGGATTGGAACTGAAAAGACCATGGAAAAATTAGGTATTATAAGTGCAGTCAAAAAAGCAGGGGCGGATGTTGTTTTCTTCGAGCGTGAAAATTCGGTTAAGGTCAAAATGCATAGCAGAATAATCGGCGATACTTATTTTCCCATGGAAGCATTTGATCACGACAAAATAATCTTTTTGCCGAACATGAAAACCCACCGCCTGGCGCGCTTTACGCTTTCGCTAAAGCTCGCATACGGATTTTTAAGCCACAGTTACAGGGCAATGCAGCTGCATTTTTTCAATCTCGAGAAAAAAATCGCGGAGGTAAACAGGGCAATCCACCCTGACCTTGTAATCATGGATGCAAGAAAATGCTTTGTTACGGGAGGGCCAGACCACGGAGACATCGAATATCCCAATTCAATCCTCGCCTCAGGCGACCGTGTTGCAATTGACGCAAAGGCAGTTAGGATTCTTAAAAGCTACAATGCAAAAAACTCGCTTGTTTACGAAAATCCTTTCCAGTACGCGCAAATAAGGCGCGCAGCTGAATTGGGATTAGGAGTAAAGTCAGAAGATGGAATTAAAATAGTTGAAAAATTTATTTGAAAAATTCGCCTGAAAAGCGAATTTTTCAAAGTTACCTATCATACACGGTGCTTCTTTTCTCGACTGTTAGGACAATTATCTTGTTTTCTGTAACCAAAACATCAATAATTGCCCTGTAACTCATTATTCTTAATCTCCATAGTTTTGAGCCTTCCAGTTTTTTAAGATAGCGGAAAGGGCTTTCCCTTATGGAATAAATCTTGTTTAAGATTATTTCCTGAATGCCTTTAGGAAGCTTGCTTAGCTGCTTTTTTGATTTCTCCGAAAAAAATACAGAATACATTTTAGTTTCTTAGCTTAACTCCGAATCCTTTTGCAACATCTTCGATTTTATAAACCCTTCCCTGCTTTACATCAAGCAGGGCTTCTTCTATGTCTTTTTTTTCCTTTTCCGTCAATCCCTCCTCTTTTGACTCATTAATGAGTTTTTTGATAACCTCATCATAACTTTGCCTGTTATATTTCTTTAGCTCTCTTAAGGATTTTGCCGTCTCTTTCTTTATCTGAATAAGTGTGTTTTCCATCTTGCTTTGTATTATAAACCTATTATTAAGTTATTATAAACTATTTATGAGCTTGTATATAAATATTTATGTCATTAGGTATAGAGAGTTTTGAATAACCCTATTCCATTTATAAATAAACTGCATTTACTTTATAAATACAGGGGGTTATTCAAAGTCCTCTATATAATGTTTACTGATGATTCTATTATTGGTTTCAGCTTCTGTGAAGTTTCATATACTGTTGCCATGAATTTTACCCTTTATGCATCTTCCTTAATTCTTCCTTTATTATCTTGCCCATTGTGTTTTTCGGCAATGCTTCGAGAAATTCTACGAATTTGGGCTTTTTGAAGGATGCGAGCAAATCCTTGCAGTAAGCTACAACCTCGTCTTCTTTTAAATTTGCTCCCTGATTCAATATGACATAAGCTTTTACCGACTCGCCGAATTCCTTGTCGGGCACGCCCACAACGGCGCATTCCTTGACGTTGGGCATTGATTCTATCACATCTTCTATCTCGCGCGGGTAAATGTTAATGCCGCCGGATATTATGACGTCTTTTGACCTTCCTATCAAATAGACGTATCCTTTCTCGTCAATCCTCCCCACATCGCCCGTTACAAACCACCCGTCCCTAAAAATCTGCCTGTTGTAATTTTTCTTGTTCCAGTAGCCGCTGAATACATTCGGGCCTTTAATCAAAATCTCCCCTTCCATGCCTACCTTAACGTCATTGTAATTCTTATCGGTTATTCTAACTTTGACTCCCGGCAGGCACGGGCCTACGCTTCCGGGAATTCTCTCGCCGCTGTATGGGTTTGAAAAATTCATCATTGATTCTGACATTCCTGCTCTCTCTAAAATCTCGTGCCCGAATGTTTTTTTGAGCCTGTAGAACAGCTCCCTTGAGAGTGGGGCGGAGCCGGAAACATAAAGCCGCATGGAAGACAGGTCGTATTTTTCCAGCCCTTCCACCTCGAGCAGCTTGAAGTACATAGTAGGCACGCCCATGAACAATGTTATTTTTCTTTTTTGTATTGACTCAAGGATTTCTTCTGCGGTGAATCTCTTTTTCAATATTGTAAAATTCCCGACGTATAATGAGCCGCAAAGCGCAACCCCGATTCCGTGTATGTGGTAAAGCGGCAGCGCCAGAAGAAAAACATCGTCTTTGGACAATTTCCATGCCTGCTCCAAGGCCTTGAGGTTTGACGTTACATTGATTTGGCTTAATGCCGCGCCCTTGGGCTTGCCCGTCGTGCCTGACGTGTAGAATATTATTGAACAATCCTCATCTTTTATGATTGCTAAAGGCTCCTTGTCAGGCGCATTTTTTATTAAATCGCTAAAGCTGTAGGTTCCATTTTCGTTTCCGCCGGCTGCGCCGCCCACAATTATTATCTGCTTAACTTCGGGGAGATTTTGAATGGCATTCTTCACAATCGGCAGCCTTTCCATGTCCGTGATGACAGCCTTTGCGCCCGAGTCGCTTAGGATATGGCGGATTTCCTGCTCCTTGAAGCTTATGTTCATTGGAACGGCTATGCTGCCGTTCTTGAAATTGCCGACTAAAGAATAAACAAGCTCGAGGCTGTTTGACATAAATTGTGCGACCCGATCGCCTTTTACGATGCCTATGCTTTGGAAAGCATTGGCGGCATTGTTCGCATGCGAGTCAATCTCTTTGAAAGTAACCCTCTTGTCCTCGAACTCTATAGCCACCTTATCCGGAAATTTTAAGGCTGTCTGCCGAAACAATGACGCTATTCCCATTATTATCCATTTTAAGGTTATTTTGGGATCTTTTTAAAATTTTTTATTTGGATGTTGAAAAATTCGCTTTTGAGGCGAATTTTTCAAATTGCCCAATCACAAACCTTTATATACGGGACAAAATTTTTATTGCCAGAATGATAGTTGGCTTTGGCTTTAGGAAACTAAGCGCCGAGAGGACAGAGGCTGCAAAAGGAAAGATTGACATAAATAACAATGTAACAATAAAAAACGTCGAGGAAGACGATCTTTCACTAGGCAAGGACCAGCAGAATGTCATAAGGTTCATATTCGAGTTCACGTCAAAATACGAGCCGAATTTAGGCGCGATTGTTTTTGAAGGCGAGCTTTTGTACCTTGAAGAGCCTAAAAAAATCAAGGAAATCCTTAGCTTGTGGAAGAAAGAAAAGAAGATACCAAAAGAGCTGATGGGCGGCATTCTCAACACAATCCTAACAAAGTGCAACATCCAGGCTTTGATATTAAGCCAGGAAGTTAATTTGCCTTCTCCGATTCCTCTTCCGAAAGTGCAGGTAGGCCAAAATCAGGAGAAGGATTATGCACAAAAATAGAAAACTCTGGATGTAGCGAAGTGAAATCCAGAGTATCA
>CAYWNO010000024.1:0-16135 GCA_964459665.1 uncultured Methanosarcinales archaeon | reverse complement strand
TGCTTATTACGAACGGACAACAATTGTCTAATTATTTTTGTCCGTGAGTATAGTTGTCGCTTCTGTAGTATACAGGTTATTTTTAAACTTTAATCAAATTGAACAAAAAATTTTAAATACACCTTCTGTTGTTCTTCTTTGATGAATTTGAAAAACACATTAAAGCCGAATATTCCAAAAATTTTGCTGTTTTTGTTTCTCGGAATGATATTTCTTTATTTCGTCAATGAAAGCGTGTGCGGCGTGTTCCTGTTTTTTTCATTCTGCTACAAGACATACGGATTCCCATTCTCTTACATCCTGAATGGAAATACTGAAGTTGCATACGGGCAGCTGAAAACTGAATTTCTCGGCAGGTTTTTCATCAAATCAGGAAATTTTTTGCTCAATCCTGCGTCTTTAATGCTGGATTTGGCTTTTGCATACCTGTTCTCCTGCATTGCCGCCGAGATTTTTAAATATGCCAAATCCAAGATTCACAGGAAGCAATAAGGGACTTTGAAAAAATTGATTTTTTCATTTAAATTCAATAACATCCCCGATTCCCGTCCTGCTTTTTTCTATAGCGCCGCAGGAAAGCTCAATTGCATACATTGCTTTCCTGCTTGATTTGCAGAATGTAAACGGCATGAATCTTTCTTTTATGTCCACGACAATCCTGTTTTTATCGAGAAACAGCACGTCTATCGGGTAAAAGACAAAAAACATGTGCAGGGCGATGATTCTTTCCCTGCTGAATTTAAAAACCAATGCGCGCTTCTTTTTCTTCGAGAACATAAGCCCGATAATTTTGGAAAAACCACTGCAAAGCCTTGCATTATGCCTGATAACTGTCTTTTTTGTTGAATTCAGGATTTTCATTATGAAAAATGAAATTTAGAAAGGTTTAAATAGTATTTAGTTTTTTGAAATTTAATGAGGGGTTTGGTGTTTGCTAAAAAATATTTGCTAAGGTATTTGCTAAAATTCGTAAAACAAAATATTTAAATATAGGTTATCAAACCAATCATAAATTATTCGTTTAATAATAATTTATCGTTTGCTGCATGAAAGATAGTAAAGAGGAGTGATAATGAAAAAAGAGGGTAGTAATAATCTATTTATTTCTCAAGTTGGCAAGTTAAATATAATGCTGTTACTTTCTGTTATTTTGGTTTTTCTTCTTACAATTGGTTATGTGGAGGCTTTGACTATAACGATAAATTCGCCAACAAATTTATCTTTTAATGGAAGCAGGAATATGAATTTTACATTTAATGTTACTTGGAGCAATTCGATTGAAAATATTTCAAATTGCAGTATATATACTAATGCAAGTGGTGTGTGGGATGCTTCAAGAAACTTTACAAACAGTACTCCACAAACAGGTGATGCAGCCACAGACGTTAGAATTGTTAACGGCTCTCAAGGTTTAAGTTACGCTAATTTCACTTTCAGTCAAGATGGTAATTACACCTTTAACATAGGATGTTATAGTGGTAATAGCTCAACTAGTGTATTAAATTTCTCAGGGGGACTCGGCGGAAGCGGGAATATGACTCTTTTTATAGACTCCGCACCTCCAACAATAAGTCCACTAACCCCCAGCGGAGACTTTACAAGTAACTATGTAGGCGCATATTTAAACATTACTTCTTATGGTGCAGCAGCCTTCTATGTGAATGTTTCAGACAACTCAACACAAGCAGTATGGATGGTGCTGTATAATTTCCCATCTACAGCGCCTATAAGCGCAAACGAGTCAAGAGGCGGCGATCCAAATGGGAACAGGTCATTGACACTAAACTCAACAATAGCGTCCGATAAAAGGGTCTATAATTTCAGCCTTACAGGCATAATGAACTTTACAAGCAACTTTACAGGTCCGGGAGCCCACGCCGTAGTATTCTGCGCAAATGACACATTGGGAAGAGTAGGGTGTAGTGCAAAGAAAGACTGGATTTTAATGGGAGGAAATGTTACCCAAATGGAATCAGTATTCTCGACAATGTCGCAGGGCGTCGGCGGACTCGCATTTGGAAGCATGAATATAACTCTTGGAAATGGAACTGAAATACCGGATAGTGCTTTCTTTAATCCTATAACTGGTGTATCTGTGGGGGGATTAACTCATAACAATTTTACCTTTATATTTACTTTTTCCAATAATGCCATCATACATATAGTTGGTGCCAGTATTGATGAGGGTAAATTAGGAAACACAAGCAACACAAGAATCAACAGCACTCCAACAACAGAGGTTAGGCAACAATTAGGTACGGGGTATAATTCCCAATTGGCATGGGCTGACATTGCAAGCTTCATTCCAAGCGAGGTAAGCTACCTGTATGGAATGATACAGTTAGGAGGTACTGGCTATTCAAAGAAGATGTACTGTAATGGAACTACTATGTCCGATCCTCAATGCCACCAAATAAATCAATGTAATGCAACAATATTTGGAATCTACAACCAGTCTATTGTAATACCGCCGGGTGACGGATGCTTCCTTGAGGCATTATCAACCAACAATGTAATTATTAATGACAGAAACTTGAGCAGCGCAACTCCGGGATTTACTTATCTATTTGTTGACCACTTTTCAGGTGGCTTGGGAGGAGCTGATTTTGGGCAGCCTAATGTTACATTTAACTCGCCATTTACTAATCTAAACAAAACACTCAACAGATCGTCAACAGTCACCCAATTAATAAATTTTACAATTGATGATACAAGTTCAACAGGGCTTAACTTGAGCGCAAACAGCTCAATCAATGTTACAATAACACACGGAGGCGCACAGGTTGCCTTATTTAGTTATATTAATGCCAGTTCAACAAACTTAACATGCACAACTGCTGATACGGTAAGCCCTCAGAATACAACATCAATAAACTGCAATGTTACATTTTTCTTTAATAGAAACGGGACATTTATTGTAAATATCACGGGCAGGGACACAAGCAATAACAGTAATTTTATGAATACTTCAACTAATTATTTCTATTTAACAGTTGACCTAATCCTACCGATAGTTGGATATTACAACTTTACCGATATAGCCCTTAATAGGACAGGCAGCGCTAATTTCACTAGTGGGGACAATACGAGCTGGGGACCTGTTCAGCTTGGCACAAGCTATGGAGTTTCAACAGCGCAAGGAAGAACAATATTCGCCATAGCAAACTGGACCGATAACCTAACGCAGCCAAGCCAAGGCGCGCTGCAATTCTTTAATGCAACAAGTTTATCATGGCAGACATTGAATAACAGCCCAACCACTTATGACGCTTTTAGCAATGCAGGCTGGACTAATTTCTCTTATCCAATACCCCTTGGGCATCAAAATGAATTTGAAGGAAGAAACATAAGCTTTAGAATTATTGCAAATGACACGTTAGGAAATATGAATACATCT
Source organism: uncultured Methanosarcinales archaeon (assembly GCA_964459665.1). Lineage (GTDB taxonomy): Archaea > Nanobdellota > Nanobdellia > Woesearchaeales > GW2011-AR4. The sequence continues at coordinate 12,738 of CAYWNO010000024.1, read as the reverse complement.
AATGTGGTAACTAACTTTACAATTTTGGTTAATGATACAACATTGCCTATATTATCCTTATCCTTTAATGTTACAGGTGAAAGACCATTAAACGGAACAAACTTGTCAACTACAACTCCGACTATTGTGTGGAATGTAACTACTGAGCCAAGCGGCCTTAGCTATGTTGCCATACAAATAGATAGAAGCACCAGCACCATCTGCAATAGATTTGCAAACTACACGGTAGCAGACGGACTTGCAGACTCTAACAGAAATGGCTCGATTACAGTCAGCAGTTCAGGCTCTTGCCCCTTAGGCAACGGAACTCATTACGCAGTTTTATCTGTTCAGGATAATTGGGGCAATTTGCAATCATACAATCATACTTTTACCATCCAAACCGGAGTTAGCCCAACAATATCCTTTAATGTTGCAGATAATGGAGTTACTTCAAACGGCTCTACCGTAACTTCGGCTACGAGGCTTAACTTTTCAGCAGTAGTCGGAAGTAACGTAAACTTAAGAAACATAAGCTTTACATCAAGCTGCAACTCAACCGGAGGTGTATTCACAAATAGTTCGACTATATCGCCATTCCAAGGCTCTTGCATAAACTCAACAGCAAACAGGACAGTAACTATAACGGCAACAGACTCTTCAGGAGTCTCGACTATAAATATGTTCCAATTCCTTGTTGACAATACGCCGCCAAGCTTGTCTGTAAACTTGCCGACTGATAATTTCAGAAGTGGAAGCAGCAATTTAACCATAAATATTTCTGCAAAGGATGATGTAAGCAACATCTCTATGTTTGGATATTACTTAGATGGCAACCAATTACTTACCCTATTAAATTCAAGTGCATTTTTCGGAGCGCCGGGCGATAATGTAACACAAGGCACATTTAATATTACTTTTACTCCAGGCAGGCACACAATAAGGTTCACGGCGGCAGATGCAGTCAGCACTGTGCCTGCCAATGTAGGCGTTGCAAATAACAGTGTTAATGGCAGTTTAATGACATTCTTTGTGCTTGGCTCCATAAACTTCAACAACATACTTGTAAATAATTCATTATCCACATTCAATACAGGAAACGTCTCTTTTATTAATTTAACAAATAGTAGCGGCCAGACTATAACTGATTATTCAAGCATATTGGACACTACAGACCAGACTTTGCAGTTGTTTATGGCTTTAAACACTACAAGAGGCACTAATATAAGCATAAAATTCAATGCTTCAAGCGCAAACTGGGACAGGTTTAACTTTTCTGTAGCCAATGATTCACCTAATGTTAGGTCAGGTATTATAAACAATTTGACAGTTGTTATAAAAGACTTGATAGTAATTAATTCAACTATTAATGAGTTTATACCAGACAGCGGATATTATGCCTCGGTGCAAGTACAAGGATTGAATGTTTCTACGCCTGATTTTGGAAGTAACTTGCAGCTATGGTATTTTGAGAATATAAGTGACACAATAACAAAAACCAATGTAACACAATGCAGTTCCTCATTTGCGCCGACGCCAGCATCGAACTCGGGAATGCCATGCTGGAACAATACGAACAACCAGTCGGTCTTTGTATTCGTGCCTCACTTTAGCGAACTAGCTTTAGTAAACAACACAATCCCGCCTACAGTAGTTATAAATGTGCCAATCGCAACACAGACAGTATCTTCATTCATACCTAATGCAACAGTATCTTCAGACGCCGTTAACTGTTCTTTTGTTATAAACGCGCCAAATATGTCGGAGACAATTATGAGCAAGACAGGAACTTTCTGCGTAGGGAGCGAAATCAGCAACCTGACAAATGGCTCCGGATATAACATTACTGTAATCTCCTATGACGCGCAAGGAAACCAGAACCAGACAACATTGCTGTTTACTGTAAGCGACACGACGCCCTATAATGTTACGAGCATATCAATAGGAAGCATATCCTCAACAAGTGCAGTTGTCACAGTAACTGCAAACGAATCTGTCAATATAACAACAAACAGCACAGGCAGCAACTCATTTACCAATGTTGCTTCCTCTACGTTTGGAACAACCAAGACTTTGACAATCAGCAGCTTGACAGCTTCAAAAGCATACAACTTTACTGTAATAACCTGTGATAAGGCAGGAAACTGCCAGACAAATACTACTGTAGGATTTACAACAAGTGCAGCAGCTGCAGCAGCTGCAGCAGCATCAACTACATCAAGTAGCAGCAGCGGAGGTGGAGGAGCTACAACACCTATCAATGAAGCAGCTTCCACGTCAAAGAAATGGGATACCATATCTGCCGGAACAAGTGCAGTAATGACTGTAAATAAGGATGATATAGCTGTAACTGGGGTTGTGCTTGATGTTAAGAATACACTTACAACCCCAGAAATAAAGGTTGCAAGCCTATTGTCAAATCCAATATCAGCACCTGCAGCATCGAAAGTTTACCAGTACCTGCAGTTTACAAAGACCAATGTAGCAGACGAAGATACATCAAAGATTACGATAAACTTCAGGGTACCTAAATCATGGCTTACTGACAACGGCGTTGGCGAGGATGATGTCGCATTGTACAGGTATAGCGATAATAAGTGGAATGTATTGGCTACGACAAAGACGCAAAGCGATGCCGGAACTGTATCCTATCAGGCAACAACACCTGGATTTAGCACCTTTGCCGTAGGAGTCAAAGAGGGAGCTGCAGCACCGCCAGCACCAACTGCGCCCACTGGAGAAGTTCCAACAACTGCGCCCGCAACGCCTCCGGGAACACAGTCTGCGCCCGCAACGCCTTCACAAAACGAAGGACAGATGTCCCAGCCTGCCAGCAAGACAACAACGATGGCATGGGTTGTTGTTTTGATAATTGTAGTGTTGGCAGGAGCAGGATATTACTTAATGCAGCAGAAGAAAAAAGCCAAATAAAAAGGGACATCTGTCCTTCGATTTCTTAATGAAAAATCACTCACTTTTTATATTGTGCCTATTAAGCGATAAATATTTATATTTTCAGAGGATTTCGGCGTAAAGTGGATTATGGATGTTTAAAAGCAGCATACTGGTTACAGGCGGCGCCGGATATGTGGGCAGCCATGTAGTCAAAAAATTAGCTGAAAACGGCTGCAATGTTGTATCTTATGATAATCTATCGCAGGGGCATAAAGAGGCAGTTGATAAAAATACAGTTCTTATAAAAGGGGACCTGAAAGACAAAAAAAAATTGAATTTTGCCTTTAAAAAATATAAAATAGGCGCAATAATGCATCTTGCTGCCTGTGTTTCAGTGGAAGAATCCGTCAAAAGCCCTGAAAAATATTATGCCAATAATGTATCTTATGGCATAAACCTTCTGGATATTATGAAAAGCATCGGGGCAAAATACATCATATTTTCGTCATCCTCGATAGTGTACGGCTCAAAGTCAAAAATGCCTTTGTCAGAGGATGATGAAACAAAACCGGAAAACCCATACGGAGAAACAAAATTAATTTTCGAAAATATGCTTAAGCAGGCAGATATAAAAAACGGGATAAAATCCATATCGCTCAGGTATTTTAATGCGGCAGGGGCGGACATAGGCGGAGATATTGGCGAATTTCATAATCCCGAAACGCACCTTATACCGAATGTTTTAAGGGTTGCTCTCGGGCGCAAAAGGCAGATTGATGTTTTTGGAAATGACTATGAAACCAAAGACGGGACAGCGGTAAGAGATTACGTCCACGTTTCCGATATAGCTGATGGGCATATCGCTGCTTTGGATGCATTGTACAATGGGCATAAAACGGATATTTATAACCTGGGAAATGAAAAGGGGCATTCTGTATTGGAAATAATAAAAGCTGCAGAAAGAGTGTCAGGCAAAAATATTCCAATAAACATAAAAGAAAGAAGGTTTGGCGATGTTCCTGTGGCAGTTTCCCATTCAAAAAAAATAAAAGGAAAGCTTGGATGGAAGCCAAAATACAGCGATATAAACACGATAATAAGAACGGCATGGAACTGGCATCAAAAACATCCGAACGGGTATGCAAGATGATGTCTGAAAGATTTAGGAAAAATGTTGCAATGCTTGTAATCTTGTTTGTAATTACACTATTTTCAATAGCAATAAGCGGATATTTTTATGGCATAGAAACCCATGGCGAGCTTCTTTCTATTATAAAGGTAAAACTTGATCCATCTCTTTTTAAGAACGATATAGTGACTAAGTTTATCCCGTATTATCCGACCTATTTTTATAGTTTTATGGCAATTCCTTCTAAACTTTTTGGGATAGAATATGCCTATTTTTATGTATATATCATCACTGTTTATCTTCTGAATGTGGCGGTGTTTTATTTGGCTAAACTTTTATTTAAGAATAATATTGTCGCATACTTATCGGTTTTATTGCTTATTATAGACAAGCCTCTTTTCGGAACAGGCATAAAGCCGGATTATCTCGTGCCCAGATTATTCGTGCTGCCCTTTCTTGTTTTTGCAATGTGCTTGTTTCTCAAAGAAAAATATGTCATTTCATTTATTATAACGGGCTTGATGGCAAACTTTCATTTTACACATGCCCATCAGCTGTTTCTTATGATGATGCTCTATCTTGCAGTGTTCTACAAAAAAGCAGGCATAAAATCTATAATAAAGTCAGCCGCTGCCTTTTTTATATTTGCTTTTCCGGTTATACACTGGACATTAACAACTAATGCCGTGCCGCTTGTGCCGCCTGCAATGTGGCTGAACATGATAAACATAAAGAACAGCCATCATTTCAACCCGTTGTTTTGGGGATTTGGCGCTTGGGTGCGCGCATTGTCATTGATTTTTGTGTTTTTAATTTCTTTTAGGCATATTGTAATAAAAGAGGATAAGCATAAAAAAACAATAACATTAGTTATTGCAATTGTTATTATGTCTGTATTTTCCACATTGTCTACCTACTTTTTCCCGATATCGCCTTTGCTGACGCTTCAATGGTGGAGAAGCAGCGTGTTCCTAGGAATCATAGCCATAGTATACTCAAGCAGTTACCTGCCGGAATTATACAAAAAAGGGATTGGATATAAAGCTGCCGCTGCAGGCTTGGGCGTTTCCCTGTTATTGTCCAATTTTAAAGGCGTATTGCTGTTTCTTCTGCTGATATTTGCGCTAAATTTCAGGAAGAACTTGATAATTTTCTATGCATTATTGGCGGGATTTTTATCCTTGGCGGCATTATCAGTATTTGGCAGCATTGTGCCCGGCATTCCGGCTTATGTTTATGCATTAAAAATAGGGCTTGTGCCGTCTGTATTGCTGTTTTTATCCCTTGGGCTGATGATATTATTTGAGCATGCAAAAAAGCGCCTGAAGACATACAGGCGAAAAGCAGTTTTTGGCGCAATGCTTATCTTAATTTTGCTTGCATCCGTTTTGGCAGGCGCCCTTTTGATAAGGAAGAACATTCCGTGGCCGGCTAATACTCTTTATGAGCATATGATGTACAGCTATGTCAATGAAGGCAAAAAAATAATAACGGCACAATCGTTTTTTAATCTTCTTACATCTCCTTCTGAATTCATCAGGCACAATGTTTACATCCCTGACAATCTTGTAAAAAATAACTGGAGATCAGTGCAGTTTTGGGCAAGGGATAACACAGATAAAAGCGCATTGCTCATAACTCCGCCTTATCTCGACTCTTTCAGGGCTTTCTCTGACAGGGCAATACTAATGGAATGGACTGATGTCGGATTCGTAAACTTCAATGTAGAACTCTCAAATGATTTATGGGAGAGAATAACGGATGTTTGCAATTCAAAACTATTCGGGGAGTGCAAGGAAAATACATGCATTGATTTATGCAAAAAAAATTATAATAATTTCAACGAAAATGGTTTTTTGAGGCTTGCGAATAAATACTCCGCGAATTATGTAGTGGTGGAAAAGCCGAAAAAGCTGAGTTTTAAGCTGGCTTATGAGAATGACGGGTTTAGGGTTTACAGGGTAAAATAAGAAAAATGGGAATTTACATTACTTTTTCCAGCGCACTAAAATTATAAAGTAGATTATTATGGCCAAAGAGGTTATAATTGAAACTATCATCCCAATCCTAAAAGTCTGCGGCTTATAAACGAACTTAACCTCGTGATGGCCATTATCAATGTATATTGCCCTGAAAATATAGTTCCCTCTTAAAATTTCAGTTTCTTTTCCGTTGTCATAAGCCTTCCATCCAGAATACCACAATTCGCTAAGGACAAGAAACCCCGGCGCATCCGCATTAATAGAAACTTTAATCTCGTTTGGGGAGTAAAACTTAATCTCTCCTTCTTTGTACACCCCACTATACGCCAAATTTTTGCCTATCTGCTTTTCTATTAAAACAGCTTCTTTAGGCTCAAAGGATTTTTCCTGCATTTTTGCAAGTATGCTTTCTCTATCAAACACGCTTGCCTTCGGCACATAAAAAACTCTCGGAAGATAGTTCTCATTCAGGTATAAGTAAACATTTTGTTTTCCTGCAAATTCATATACCTGCGGGTTGAGCTCTGTGTCGCTTAACAAAAAGTGCGCATTAGACAGGTAAAGGTTGCCCGTTATGTTATAAACCAGCTTGTAATATGGCTTTCTTAATGCTTTATCGGAAATTATATATTTTCCATTCAGCAAGTCGAGCATTCTGGAATTTACAACATTTTTGATGGGGATTGTTGTTGCATGCGAAGAACTGATGTTCCCCATGGCAGAAACGTATTTGTTGTAATCATAATAAATCAAGCCGTCGTATCCTTCAATTTTAAAGATATTGCGGCCAATCCTTTCCTGGTTTGGGATGGAATTCAAGCCTAAATCAAGCGCCCTGAAAAATTCCGTATCTTGCCCTAAAAAATCCGCTAACCTGTTGCTCTTGAAAATCTCCGAGGGATTGCGAACATTAATCATAGGAATGGAATGCACGCCAAGGTCTATGACAATTATAAGGAAAACCAGCAGCTTGAGCAGTTTAGCATCAGCATTTTTAATCTGTAATCTAAAAATAATAAGCGATGCGGCAAGAAAAACACTGAGCAGCAGCATATCGAATAATATGTGATTGTATATCGCAGGCAGCTTGTCATGGTAAAAATTGTAGGAATTGACTGCAACATTGCTGGCTGCAAGCCTGCTTTTGAGAATTTTATCGCCCATTGCCAAAAGCCCATCTTTAAACAAGTATGCAAGCAGCAATCCGATTATCGAAAATGCCAATACTATGGAAATAATTTTGACAAACATGGACAATTTTCCTATCTTTGATTTATTGAGGAAAAAATCAAGCCCAAAGCCCGCCAATAAAGCCAATGAAAAATTAAAAAAGAACAGCATCATAGCCGGCGTCCGAAGGAACATGAATGGCGGTATGAAACTGTAGAGAATATAGTGAAGCGGCGTGTATCTTCCCATTGCAAACAATAAGGTAAATATCGAGAGAAAAATAAAGAATTTCGAATATCCGCTTTTATTGTAAATGCCCATAATTGCAAAAATCAATGAGAGAATTCCGATATAAACCGCAAGCTTCCAAAATGCAAAAACCCCCCAGTAAGTGCCGTCGGCATACGAGCCAAAAAATTCAGGAAATAAAAGCGTTATGGGATAATGCGGAGGAAGGGACACAGTACTTGCTATATTGTAATCAAGGCCTGACCCTCTTTGGGATTTTGCTATAAACTCAAGCAACGGAAACAGCTGCGCTGCTGCAAGCAAAACAACAAGGATTCCAATTAAAAAAAGAATCCCAAGATACTTTACGATTTTATTGATGCTTAATTTTTCTTTATTTTCTATTATAAAAGCCCTGAAAATGAAATATAAAAACAGCACAAGCCACGTGAAGACAAACATCTGGTTATGGTCACCAAAGAACTGGAAAGCAAAAACTACCTGCACCAAAGCCAGATAAACCTTTTTTCTGCTTTGAAAATAGCATTCAATCAGATAAAAAAGAAGAGGCAATGCCAATACGGTAACTTCTCTTCCTACGAACCCGGCAAGAACATAATAAGCATACTTCAGGCTTAGGGAATAAACAACGGCTGAAATAAAAGAGCTGAAATCATCTACCCCTATTTTCCTCATAAACAGGTATACAAAAACCCCACCCAAGAAAAAATGCAAAAGAAAGACAAACCCGTACAAATTTGCCGAGTGGACAAATAAATACATCAAATTAGTCGGATATAGCATCTTGCTCCAGTGTGTTCCGATGAATGGGTAGCCTGAAAATGATTGGGTATTCCATAATGGGAGCTGCCCATATTTGCTCATTGACTCATATCTGAAGCTATCCCAGTATGTGTTCTCGGTTATGAGCTCGGACACCGGCGACCAGAGGACATAAGTTGGGTTTAGAATTACTTTCCAGAATAATGCAAGAGTTACAACAAGCAAAAGTATTATATATCCAACGCTTATTTTTTTGCCGGAATTAACCCCCATTTTAAGATTAGTCAAGGTTGTTAACTTAAAAAGCTTGCTATGAAAATGAGGAATTTAAAAAAGCATTCTTACTCAATTTGGCTGATGCCGTCTGGCAGAATCAACAAGAAATTTTCTAAAATAATCCTTGAGCTGAGCAAAAAGCATAAATCTCCCAAATTCATGCCGCATGTAACCTTAATAGGTGGCTTTACCGGTGATAAAAAACAGATGTTATTAAAAGCTCAAATTTTAGCTAATTTAATAAAACCTTTTGACATAAAATTAACAGAGACAGCGCACCTAAACGAATTTTACAGGTCGTTATTTGTTTATGTCAAAAAAACTCCTGAATTAATGAAAACGTATAACCTCGCAAGAAAGCTTTTTGATTTTCCAAAAAAGAAATATATGCCTCATTTAAGCTTGATATATGGAAATTTTAGCAAAGAGACGAAGGAAAGAATAATAATAAAAGAGATAGGAGAAGATTTTAATGTTACTTTTAGGGTAAAACATATTTGCCTAGGATTTAATAATGAAGTAAAAAAGCAGTGGCCAGTTGTGAAGAGGTTTTCATTGTTATTTAAGAGTGGTGAAAAAACGAAAGATTTAAATACTTGAATATCTTTCTTTGCATTGGTGGTTAAAAAATGAGAGAATCAGACACTTTATATGTTATTAATCAGATGTTAGGTCCCGGAGTGCCAATCAATGTAGGGGGAAATTTAAGAGACGTTCCAATAGGTTACTTTGCAGCAAGATTTACTAGATTAGAGGGAGAAGAAATAGATAAAAGGGCAGAATTGGATTCTCTAATTACGAAAAATAGAGCGCAGGAGAATAAAGAAATTGAGCTATTAAGACAACAATATCCAGATAGGAAACAATATGAAGAGAAATTAGCTCAAGAAGCTGTGCGGCTAGCAGAACAATATACCAAACCATTTTTAGACTTGGATAATCAAATTAGAACTATTGGCACTCTTGAAGGTTATTTTTTAATTCCTATAGGAAAATATAACATGGGCAACACGGGACAAACATTTAAAACAATACCTGAAGATGCAATTAGTGTAGATACTTTATTAACTTAAATTCAAGAACTTTCAAAAATTCTTTTTTGGGAAAATTTTCAAATTTCTCTTCCCCTACTCCATCCAGAATTTAAGGCGCATTCTTGCCATGCTTGTAAGGTACTCGTATACCGTTTTAATAATCTTTACCTTGCTCTTCTTGCGCTCTATCCACCTGACAGGGGCTTCAAATATTTTATAATTGTTGTGCTCTGCAAGCAGCAATAATTCCGTGTCAAAAAACCAGTTTTGGTCTTTAATTCGCGGCACGAGTTTTTTTGCAGCTTCTCTTCTGATTGCTTTAAACCCGCATTGCGCATCAGTGAATCTTGGCATGAATAACAGCATTAATAGTTTATTGTATCCGACAGAAAGAATTTGCCTTTTCAGGCTTCTTTTTACAACAGAACCCCTTTTTAATCTTGAACCGACGCCTAAATCGTATTTGCCATTGGCAATTGCATCAACAATCTCTATAAAATGGTCCAGGTTTGTTGACAGGTCAACGTCCATATAGCTTACAATGTCTGCACTGCTGTTAATCCACGCTTTTTTTAATGCCCTTCCGCGCCCTTTTTTGTCCAAATGGATATATGAAATACGGGGCATTTTTTTTGAAAGTTTTTCGGCAATGTTTAAAGTATTGTCTGTTGACGCATTGTTTGCAATAATAATCCTGTATTTGTACTTAAAATTCTTATTTAATAAATCATCTAATTTTAAGAAATCATCCAGTTTCCTAATATTCATCTCTAAATCCGATTCTTCATTATAAACGGGAATAACTATATCCACGCTAATGCTTTTTTCGCTTGCTTTCATTTTAGCAGAATTTTCAAGAATCATTATTCAATATTTTTTCAACAATTTGAGCTCCCAGCTGAACTGACTTGCTTATGCTCCTTTCAGGGTAGCTGTTGAACATGCCCCCTATAAAAATGTTGTTTATGGGGGTTTTAATGTCTGGGATTAAGTTTGATATTCCCTTTTTATAAATCAATCCGCTGTTAAAATCGCGTGAAACGCGCCACCATTTGACATTTTTCATGCTTATGTGCGGGAACATCTCGGTAAAATCCTTAAAATACCGCTTGAACACTTCTTCTTCAGACAGGCGCATTAATTCAGAGCCTTTTTCTACATAGCTTGCGAGGTAAACAATTATGGTATTGTTGTAAAATTCCTTTGGAATCAGGTTTGTGTGCTCAACAAATGCCCCGAACAGGTTATTTTCCTTCATTACATTTACCCAGTAAAATTTGCCTGTAACCTGCTTGTCAATGCCCATGAGCATGCAAACGGCTGGCTGGTACTCTAACTGATTTATCTGATTTTCATAGTAATCCGGAAATTGCACCAGTTTTGTCAGGATAAACGGCGGAATAGAAGATATTACATAATCACAATCAACAACCCTATTGCCGTATTTTACGCAAACTGCTTTGTTGTCCCTGACAATTATCTTCTTTACATTGGCATCTGTTTCAATTCTTCCTTTGTTCTTAATAATCCCATCTTTTAGAATTCCTACAAGCTGGTTGAAGCCTCCTTTGAGGTAGCCGAGCTTCTCTCCGTTTTTATCAACGTGGCTTCTTAAATTTATCCTTTCAACAAACCATGCAGCAGACGCCCTTTCATGATCCTTTCCAAACTTGCTTTTGAGCAGTATCTTGAATAAATTCTCGTAAACTGAAGGGCCGGCAACCTTTGTAATCCATTCCTTGGCCGTGTATTCATCGAGTTTTTTGAAATCCTTGACAAGCTTCGCCCTTGCCATGAACTTTATTAATTCAAATTTGCCTTTAAGGGAAAGCGGCTTGAACCCAATTAAATCTTTCGGCATTAGCAATGGATATATATTTTCATCATAAAAAAAGCCATTGATTGCATAGTTAAACAAAATCTTATCTTCGAGTCCCAACTCCTTTAGGAATTGAACCAAATCATTGTCTATTGTAAAAAAATGATGGTAGAACTGCTCAATTTCATACCCGTCAACATTATAGGACCTGATCGCCCCTCCAAGAAAATTTGACTTTTCAAGAAGCGTGACATCATAATCTCTTTTTGTTAACTGGTAAGCCGCATATAATCCAAGTATACCTCCCCCTAAAATCACAATTTTCGGCATATTTCGCAAGAAAATAAATATATTTAAAAATTTATTCAAATCAAAATCTTTATAAATAATGCCCGAACCAAATTTAAAAAATGTCTTTATCTGTCGTGATGCCGGTATATAATGAGCAGGATATAATTGAAGCAGTCGTAAGCTCGGTTTATAAAAATATAATAAGCAAAATCAAGGACAGCGAGCTTATTATTGTAAATGACTGCAGCACAGACAATACATTAAGGATATTGCAAAAATTAAGCAAAAAGCTGGACAAGATAAGAATAATCACCCCGCATAAAAATGGCGGCCATGGGAAATCTGTGCGCTTGGGCTTTCTTAATGCAAAAAAAGATTGGGTTTTTAGCATAGACAGCGATAATCAGTTTAATCCTGCAGATTACTGGAAACTGGATAGACACAAAGGCAAGTATGATTACATTTATGGCTACAGAAAAAAGCGTAACGATCCTATGCACAGAAAGGTGATTACAAGTATGATTCGACTGGCAAACCTGGTATTTTTTGGCACATTTATAAAAGACTCGAATTCGGCGTTTAAGCTTATCAATAATAATGCATTGCAGCAAATTTTAAGTTTGGTGCCTGAAGATGCGTTTGCCCCGAGCATAATGATTACCCTGCTGGCAAAAAGATTAAATTATAGGATAAAATTAGTGGGCATTGTCCATTATGCAAGAAAAACCGGAAAGGTTTCCATCCAGGGCAGAAAACTAGCTAAAGTGTGCTTTCGCGGAGCCAAAGACATGCTTAAATTCAGGCTTAAAACGCTTATTCTTCAAAAGAAGGAATTTGATATGTCCCATAAAATCAGGATGCACATATAATAGTAAATCTCCTCAATTTTGGAACTTTTTCTTTTTATTCTTGCTATAAAAGTTCCATTATTTTTAAGAGATGCTATTACATTATTTTTCGAGTCAAGGAAAAATTCAGGTTGAGATATCCTAATGGACATTTTTGGAGTCCTGGAGGATTTGCAACCACAGTCGGATACAATGATTTGGATTCGATGATAAAATACATAGAGAACCAGCATCACAACGTGGTTTTTGCTTAAATACACTTTCAAGTAGATTATAGTACTTTTTCCCAATAATGAATTTAGGC
>CAYWNO010000023.1:0-16239 GCA_964459665.1 uncultured Methanosarcinales archaeon | reverse complement strand
TAAATGCAGTTTATTTATAAATGGAATAGGGTTATTCAAAACTCTCTATAGCAAATGACACAAATTTTTATACAATGTATATGTCATTTGCTTATTACGAACGGACAACAATTGTCTAATTATTTTTGTCCGTGAGTATAGGTTTGAATAAACCCTCTGAAAATAACAATTTATTATTTGCGCATCATCGAGACTGAAAATTAAAACCATTCAAAAAATGGGGTTTTCCAAAGTTCTCTAACTCGTTAAGTTTACAGCACGAAAAGCGAAAGAATTATAAATATGCGTTTAAGGTAAAATATCCGTTAAAATGGCGAAAAAAACAATCATGGTTGTCGATGATGAAGGGGTAATTGTAGATGTTGTGGAAAAAATTTTGGAATCAAAATACAACGTGATAACTGCGCAAAGCGGCAAGGAATGCCTTGAGATATTGAATGGCAAGCCTGTTGACTTGATACTTCTCGACATAATGATGCCGGAAATGGACGGCTGGGATGTGTGCGAAAAGATAAAGGCAAATAAAAAGACAGAAAAGATACCGATAATATTCTTAACCGCAAAGACTGACACGATAAGCAGGAGCATGGGTGTGCTTGCTTCCAAGGATTACATCTCAAAGCCGTTTGGCGTAAAAGACCTCTTGAGCAGGGTCAAGAAGGTAATAGAGCAAAAACCCTAAAAAAGGAGCAATATGCATAAAAAAACAATCATGGTTGTTGATGACGAGTCAGCCATCTGCAAGGTAGTCGAGGATATACTTACCCCTGAAGGCTATAGGGTGCTCACCGCATTTTCCGGCGATGACGCCCTAAAGAAGCTAAAAAAAGAAAAGCCCGACTGCATGCTGATTGATTTTTTCATGCCCGGCATGTCTGGAAGGGAGCTTTGCGAAAAAATAAGGGCAGATGCCAAATTAAATCACCTAAAGGTTGCTTTCATTACTGCCGCAAGCTTTTCTGCATCCGGCATGGAGGAATTTGAAAAGCTCAAGGTTTTGGACCATATAAAAAAGCCGTTTGAATACAAGGATCTTATCCAGAGGGTCAAGAAGCTTGCAGGCTAAAGAGAACTTTTGAAAAAATCATAATTTGAAAAATTCGCTTCAAAAGCGAATTTTTCAAAGTCTTCAATATGGAAAAGGACAAGTTCATAAAAACAGGCATAGCTGGAATTGACGCACTCATTGAAATGGGAATTCCCGCCGGAAAGTCCTTGCTTATTGAAGGCTCTCCCGGAACAGGAAAGACTATTTTTTGCCTGAACCTTAGCTATAACATGTGCAGGCTGGGCAAGAAAGTTCTTTACATGAGCTTTGAGGAGTCGGAAAAAAGCCTAAGGGAGCACATGGACGATTTTGGCTGGAATGCCGCCGAAATGGAAGAAAAAGGGCTTATGCGCATCAAGAGATTCAGCGCAATTGACATCGCAAGGTCCGTCGAGGCTTTGCTAAGCGAGGCAAAAAAAGAGCTTTTGATAGCTACCGAAGCCATAATATTTCCGCGTGATTTTGACCCGGATGTCGTGATGATAGACTCTTTGACTTCAATATCTTCAGCTTTCAGCGGGGAAACATACCGCTTTCGCATTTACATGGAGCAGCTTTTCAGGTACCTTGAAACTAAAAACATAACCAGCTTTTTGATAAAGGAAAATCCCCAGCCGACGCATATAGGCCTTGCTGGCTTAAGCGACAATCACGGCACTATAAGCTTTTTATCAGACGGCATAATCTGCTTTTACAATGTCGTGTACCCTGGCGGAAAGCGCGGGAATGCTATAGAGATACTAAAGCTTCGGGGCTCAAGATTTAGAAAATCCACCGTAAAGACCGAGGTTGTTGCTAAAAAAGGATTCATGGTCTATTCAAATCAGGAGCTGAAGGGAAAATACACGCTGACTTGAGATAAAAAAGTTTGAAAAAATCAATTTTGGGACATGCGAGCGAATCGGGTTCGCTCGCACGCGTTCGACTAAAAAATTGATTTTTTCAAAGTCCTCTATTATTTATCTCTTCACAACTTCCGCTATCTTTCTTTCATAATAGAGGCTTTTGATTTCATTGTAAACCCTTGTTTTTTCCAAAGGTGCGAGCCCGTCATACAGCTTCATTATCTCAAGATATTCATTTTTGGCAGCTTTCAGGTCGGATTTCATCAAAGATTCCCTTGCTTTTTTTAAATGGATTTTTATTATTGAAATTCCGTCAATCTTTTTGATTTGGGCAGCTTCGGAAATTTTTTGTTTATTGCCAAGATTTATTCTTATTTGCTTAATTTTTCCGCATAACTCTTTTAATTTTTTATTTATGCCCTCAAGAAGCAGCTTAAACTTATTATCTTTTTTAATGGCATCCCGCCCTTTCCTTTCCACGGAAGGCTTGTGCGAAACTAACTTATGCAAAAAGCCCCTGAATCTTTCGGCGGCATCTTTTGCAAAACCCAACACTTTCCATTTTTTCAGGGCTTCTTTTCCTTGCGCGGCAGCCTCGTATTTTGTAGCATATCCTGTTTTGGCCATTCTAAGATGCAATAAGTAATATATTTTTTCCTGCAGCTTTATCCTGAAAAGAACCAGCCTTTGCTTTCTTATGTACCTTATTTTTAGCTTCTCCTCTTCTCTTTTCTCCCTGAGCAGCTTTTTATATTGCTTTGACTCTTGCATTGATTTTGGCAATGATTTGAAATAGCTTATTGCCAAAACAGCCCTGTTTGCTATAAACAGCCTCAAGGTCTTGTGCCATGGCTGGGATGGGGCATTGGGCTTTTCTTCTGGTTGTGGCATTTGCGCCTGCTTTTTCTTCTTTAGCCTGTAAGCTATTAACAATGCTGCAGCTATAATCAGCAGCCCGGAAATTGCCAAAGTGAAAATGCCCAAAGCTCCTGTAATTTGGCTTATTTTTTCAAGGGCGCTGAATGCAGTATAATTTGCTAAATTAAGCATGTTGGCGTAAGAAACTATCCTTAATTCAGCAAGAACAAAAGCAAGCGCCGCTAAAATCAGAATCATTATTATAGACGACAAAACAACCCTTATCTTCAGCTTTTTGGGCATTCCTTCCTGCTCTTTTTGCACGATAGCCTTTACCTTTTCAATTTCCTCCGTCAGCAGAGGTATTTTCCTGTCTATGTCCCTTACAAGCTCGGCGTATTTTTCTATCCTTATGTGGTATAGCTCCTCTGGAATCTTGAAAAGATGGAAATACTCGTATTGCGTTTTCTTGACAAGCTTTTTAATTATCTTTTTTTCAAACTCAAGGCCGCTTATATTTCTTTTTATGAGCATTATTTTAATCCTTTTTTTAGCTATGAAGTAAACCAGAATCATGCCAGCCGCCAAAGAAGCTATTTCCCTCCATCTTTTTTTCAAAAAATCCATGAGTGTCTTTGTTCCCGCCTCGTAAATTGCGAGGAACCTTGTCTGGAATGCCTGCTCCTCGCTTACCTTTGAGTATGCATCGTCAACCAGCGCAGATACTTTGTCATACCTTTCATCAGCGAATTCCTTTTTTGCTTTTTCAAGTATGGCATAAGCTTCGCTTTGTTTACGGACATTTTTCAGCCTTGCTTCAAGCGTCTTAATCTCATCGCTCATTGATTCGGCTTTTTGCTTGAGGCTTGCTATCTCATTAGTTCTTTCAAGTATAAGCGAGAAATCCGCAATTCCCCCCGTTTTCATCAGGGCATACTGCGCATTGAACAGCTGCTCGGCCTGTATTAGCGTGTCATTCACCCTTTCTATGCTAAGGCCAGCTTCATTCATTTCCTGGATATAAATTCTCGATTGGTTCAGGGCAGCAGATGTCGCGTTAAAATCCAAAGCTCCCGCTGCATATGCCATTGGAAGCAGCATCAATATTGCAAAAGCCCGTATGAGGATAATTTTCCTTTTTGCCATTTTACCTTTTTTTATTTTTTCTTTGGGCATTCTTCTTTTTGGCCGCTTTAGCCTTCAATGGATTCTGCGGTTTTTTTATTTCCCCGGCATTTATTTCCCCGCCTGCATGTTCCTGGGCTTTATGCCGGCCAATCTTGTGCAGCAGCTCTTTTGCCGCATCTTTGGCTTTAGAGAACTTTGAAAAAATCAATTTTTTAGTCGAACGCGTGCGAGCGAACCAGATTCGCTCGCATGTCCCAAAATTGATTTTTTCAAAAAGCGAATTTTTCAAAGTCCTCTTGTAATCTTCATCGCCTTCGCCTTTTTCTTGCAGCAGCCTGCTCTTAATCCCGTGAAGGTATAACAAGCGCAACAGCTTTTCCCGCCTGATTTGCGACTTTGCCTCGTTCACGACAATCTTGCCTTCGACTTCGCTTAGCTTGTTTGTGTAGCTGTGTATCTTGCTCTGGTAGTTTCTTGTTTCCTGCTGGCCTTTTACGATGTACTCGTCCTGCGTCTGCTTTATAAGATCAAGCAGCCTCTTGCGCTCAATCTCGAGCTTGTGCAGGGCGGGCTTTACCAAAGAGGCTTTTATGCTCTCGATTTCTATTATGCGCTGGATTACTTCAGTTAGCCTGTTCTCATACTGGAGCATGGTTGTATTGTAAGTTCCCATGTCTATTGTCTTCTTTTCAAAGCACTCTCTCTGGGCGGTTTGCATCAATCCCCTTAGAATCTCTTTTTCCTTGTCGAGCTTTCTTAGCTCATAGTTTATTCCCTCGATTTTTATCTTGAAGAATATGCTGATTCCGAAAGCTATAATGTAAAGCCCGATGAAAACTATCAGCTTTGGATTTTTTTTAGCGAAGTTAGCTATTGAGAATACCTCTTTTGTCTCTAATGCATAAGTCAGCTCGATTTCCTTAAGCCTTGCAAAAGCCGAAGTGTAATCTCCCCGCTCCAAGGCGGATTTTGAAAGAAGCAGTAGCCTTTGGGTTCCAAGAGTTACCAATCCATTCTCATTGGCTTTGGCAATCTTGTCCCTGAACTCTTGTATCTTGCCGTATACCTCAAGGGCTTTTTCGACTTCTTTTTTTATAGATTCATACAAGTCCTGCACGCCCTCATAATCCCTTGCTTTTAATTTTGATTCGCTCTCTGCCACAACCTTCCTTAGCTTTTTTGCGCTAAGATTTAGCCTTTCGATTTTATTGATTTCACCGAGGCTTAAGTTTATGATATCGAAAGCCTCCTGCCTGCTTAATTCGTGAATGGCAAGCAGCACGGCCCTTTTTTCTGAAAAAGAAGTAACCTGCGTTATAATCCTTGTAGTTTTTTCTTCTTCGTTTATTTGCGTTGTTTTTCTGGTCATGATTCCGGCTATTGTAAAATTCAAAGTCCATTCCCCCTTCGTAAAGTATTTTGGAGCATTAATCCTGATTGTAAGGTTGGCAGAGCCCTTCGGCGGTATTTCCGAAGGAACGCTTTTTATCTCAATATACTGAGATAAGAATCCCTTGACATCTGCCGTGATATTGGTTATAGCCACATCGAAGCTGTTGTTTATCGGCAAGGTAAAATTATTGTTCCTGCCCCTCACAAGCTCGTATATGGCTTCTGTTTGAATATTCGTTTCCGGTGAAATTATAGTAATTCCGCCTCCACCGCCACCGCCTCCACCTCCGCCACCGCCTCCACCTCCGCCACTGCTAACCGTGACTACCACAGTTGTTATGGTTCCGGTTTCAGTAACGACAAAGTCAGCAGAAGCGCCTTCGGTGACATTCCCGTTTGATGTAGCGTTTACAATAACCGTTTTAGTTCCGGTCGTTGCATCAGAAGTTAGGTTGACTGTTATATTGTGGTACACTATTTCCGAAACTCCAATCGAGCTGAAATTTTGGTTCAGCCTTCCGCTAAGGTTAAACCAGTTGGAAGGCAGTGTCCAGTTAATCCACGTATCTATGGCAGTCTCATTTCCGATATTTTTTAATTTCGCGCTCAGGTTGAAAGGATTCCCAGAGCTTTTGTTTACCTCCGTTGGGTTTGAAGGTATGCTTAGATCAAATACTGGCCCTCCGGGGCTTGATATGAAAGTTATATTAGTCGTGTCTAAATCGGGATCAGCATTCGCAGTTGTTGCGTCCGTAGTTATTACGACGCTGCTTGTTGACTGCGTAGATCCTGCAGTCAGGCTCACCCTAATGACCTTGACGGCTTTGGCGGTTAAATCAAAAGGCTCCGTGTCATTAAATGCCGTGCTTCCGAAATTAGAGCCAATATCGAAGTTTAATGTAAAATCCCCAGTGTTGTTTATTGTCAGGTTGCCGACTCTGCACGTGCTGGAAAATCCGCAGGCTATGGAGTCAAATGAGCTTGGCGTTCTTTTCCATGTGCGCTCATTTTGTACCGATATGTTGCTGATATTTGAAGATACATTGTTGTCTATTAAATCGCTTACATAAATCCTGTAATTCCAAGTATCTGCAATATTTGGAGTAAAGTTTGCATAATAAAGGTTCGTTGCGCTGTCAAAATACGCAGTTGAATTAGCAAACGTGCCGGCCCCTGATTGCTTGTATTGCAGGACAACATTCCTTATTCCTGTTCCGTTGTCTGTTGCATTCATTGTGAAGTTAAGCAAGACATTTGGGTCTGTATCATCGGTCGAGTTTGGATAAAATGCTATGCTGTTTATGGCAGGAGCCGCAAGATCGACTGTAAAATTCCTTGCATCGCTTGCATTCAGGTTTCCGGCATTGTCTATGCAGGTTACGTTCCAGTTATGGTAGCCTTCTGTTATGTTGCTAAGATTAAATGATGTTGTTGTTCCATTAAGGGTTGTGGCATTTGTCTGGTTCAGCGCCGCATCGAGGTAAATCGAGCAGTTTAATTGCGTTGCAATATTATCGGTTGCATTAAAGCTGAAAATTATGCTTCGCGAGGTTGTGTTGAACGCATTAGCCGGACTTATCAGGGATATATTCGGCTTTAAAGTGTCTATGGTGAAATTAACGCTCACATTCGCGCTGTATGAAGATCCCGGCACGTTGTCGAAGAGGCTTATGTTCAAGTCATAGACGCCGTCTGAGGCGTTCAATGTAGTGTTTGTCAAAGACGTCTGGTTTAGCCTTCCGTTGATGTAATAAGAAATGTTCATGGCATCCTCGTCGGGGTCTGCTGCAAACGTGACGTTTAGTTGCAGCGGCTGCCTGTTTGTCTTGAGGTCATTTGACGGGAAGGTTATTGTTGCCCGCGGAGCCTGCGTATCCGCGACCTTTATTATAAAGCTGCTCTGGTTATTCTTGTTGCTCGTGTCATTTACGATGACGGTAAAGTTGATTGTGTTGTTTCTCGCAAGGGCTATGGTAAAATTCTGCGAGCACTTGTCGTCCTTTTTGTATATGCTCCTATTGAAGTATTCATTTACGCCGCTCTGGTTGGTTACAAACTGGCAGTATGAGACAATCACGTCGTCTGAAATGTTCGCGCTTATGTTCACGACATCGTTTATTCTGGGAGCCGAGTTGTTGATTGACGCATTCAGGCTTGGCGTTGAAGCATCTATCTGGGTGAAGTTTATCGTGACATTGAACAAATACGGGGTTATGTACCTGTTGCGTGTTTCAAACACGGCTTTATACTGGATGTACCTTCCAACATTGTCTTGTATGCTTTGGCTTCCGTTAGGATTCGTGTAATTCGAACTCCATGAGGTAAAAGCGGCGCTGTCATTGCTAACCCTTGACTGTAATGTTATGTTTGCAGGATCTATTAGCTTAAAGCCTGAAGAGTAAGTTGCTGATAATACGCCGCTGAATGAGACTGTTGCAGTAAAAGCGTTTCTGTCGGAATCCGAGACAAAACTTCCATTGTTAAAGAGCATTGCAACGTCATTAGCGCTCCTGTCGTAAGTTACGCCTATGGCATTTGTCGTGTTGAAGTTAGACGGTAGGGTATATGACAAAAAGGCGCTGAAAGTAAAAGGAGGCTGCTCGGATTCTGCCCTTATATACGTATTGTTCCTGAAAAATACTGCTGATTGTGTGTTACTTGTATCCACCGCAAACCCGATGATGCTGCTTATGTTTAAGCCGCCAGGTATGGAATACGAACTTATGCTCGAGAATGTCAGGCTTGAGGACAGACCGCTTACAGCGCCGGTGGATGCCACGCTTCCGTTCCTAAAGAAAGCAAAAACATTGCCTGAAGCATCATCATCCCATGCAAAGCCTACTATATCGCTTCTGTCAAATCCCGAAGGAAGCGTATAAGCAATTAACGAGTCTGTAAAAGCGATGTTGCTGTTTAAATCGGATTGAGATGTGTCGGTGCCTATGCTTGCGTTCCTGTAAAAGACACCTATATGATTGGCGCCTGTATCCATCGCATATCCTAAAACGTCGCTTGAGTTCGGCAATAGAGAGTTCCATTGAATCCTGTCGAATATTGAGCTGCTCGAGTTTGTGTCAAAAACCTGCGAGGTGAAATTTCCCGACAGGTTATAAATCCTGAATGTATTCAAGAATGTAAAGTTCAAGGTGACATTTGCATCGGCTCCAGAGCCGGATACATTGCTCAAATGCAAGGTTCCCGCCCCGAAATCAGTGTCAGAAGTGTCAATGAAGGAAGGGGGGTTTAATGTGTTCTGCGAGACTTCATTATGGGCGTATTCCTTATTTGCTCCGTAAATAAATTCCTGCGTGTGCGTTCCTGCTGTCAGGGGCTTTACAGTATAATATGCTGTTGAATTGCAGCTGTAATTTTCGACAAGCAATGATTTTATCCCGATGCTCGAATCAAACGTTTCATTCAGCCTTATTTTTTGGCCGTTGCCGTCAATCAGGTAGGCATTGGGGTCGCTGGTTCTGTTATAGTAGCTGAGCAATATTGTATCGCTGCATTTGAGCTCAAGAATTGTCAAGTCGCTGCCTGATGACGCATTATCAAGATACATCTCGGAATAAGCTGTTCCGTTGGATGCGCTGATTGTGAGGTTTTGCGCGCCTGTTGTCGTAAAAGACGTTGTCCAGTTCCCGTACAGCGCAGGGTAAGACTGCATGTTCAATATTGTGATCGATACCTCAAATGTCTGGTTGCTTAGATGAGGGACAGTCCATTCGAGGTAATCATTTTCCAGATAAACTCCTACGCTGCCCTGCCCGGATGCATAGCCAACTATCATCGGCTTTAGGTAAATCAAGCCGATAAAAATCAGCATAAGCAATACCGCTATTCTGGATTCAATGCCCTTAATACTGCCTTTCCAATGCATTATCTATACCTCTTTTTTTATCTTGTATTTTTTCCCTCGTCTATTTTCTGCTTAATAATAAATTCAAGCCCGTGGCTTCTATTCGCAAAAATCTTCTGCTTTATTTTAGAGTCGAGCCATTTGAGAAGCTCCCCGTCAATCGTTACGGTGATTCGCTCTTTCATTTTTGCTCACCGTCTATCTTCTGCTTAACAAGGAATTCAAGCCCGTGGCTCCTGCTCGCGAAAATACGCTCTTCTACTTTCTCATCAAGCCAATCAAGAAGTTCCTTGCCTAAAGTAACCGTAATCCTCTTTTTCATCAACAATCAACTACATACTACTACTTATTTTTAGTCATATTATATGTTTTTATATGCTAAAGTATGTAGTTATATATAAAGATTTGCGTGAGTACGTATGCAGCCAAATACTATACATTGCCCAAAAAACTTTATAAATCGGCCGCCTTTACGGTTTTTATCCCGAGCCAAGAAAGTTTTTAGGATAATTTCTTTGGGAGGGAAATAGGAACGGACAAAAATTTTACCTAAAAACTTTTGCGAGTGACTATATTTTAGGGCCCGTAGCTCAGCCTGGCGCATGACGGTATTTTTTTACCGGCTCGCGGGCAATTAGAGCGCTGCTCTGATACAGGCAAGGCGATGAATCTTTGTTTTCACAGAGGCAGAGGTCCTGTGTTCAAATCACAGCGGGCCCATTTTCTTTAAGAGAACTTTGAAAAAATCAATTTTTTCACTTTAAAATAAGATAAAACTTACGCTAAAAAACCTTCCCGATAAAACCCAAAAACCTCGGCTCTCTTAATAGAAGATTAGCAACCAAAGGTATAGGCGTGTCCCTGTCATATTTTTTCAATACCTTCCTGACTTTTTCCTGATTCATAAGCGAAAGCAGCCTTGCGTAATCCTCGTCAGAGAATTTATTAAGCATTCCCCTTATTTTGAGGTGCAAAAGAAGCTCCCTTCCGGATTGCCTTTTGAACTCATTATTATAATCCTTATTGTTGACAATGCAGTCGCATAATGTATGCGCTGCCTTTAGCGATGGGATTATGCCTCCTCCTGTTGTCGCCTTAACCTGTGAAGCGGCATCGCCAACTAGATAAACATTATCTTTTTGGATTGTTTTTTTTGGATTATAGAGGGGTATCAAGCCGGATTCCCAGCATAAAATATCTTTTTTGCCGGTTCTGCTCTTTAGGAACTTATAAAACAGCCCATTGACATTTCCAAAAGCCCCTATGCCGAGCCTTACTGTGTCTTCTGATTCGGGAACGCACCACCCGAAGAAATCAGGAAAATCGCTGCCGAAATGCGTTTCAAATGCCGCAGTATCCATCTTCAGCCTTACCTTTGCCTGCATCCCTATGTAGTTTCTTGAGCCTATGCCAAGACCCGATGCCTTTGCAACAGCAGAATAAGGGCCGTCGGCGCCCACTATTATGTCGGCATTAATCTGCTTTATTCTGCTGTTCTTTTTGTCCTTTACCCTAATTGAGTTCTTTGCGTTAAGCTCCATAAACTTATGGTTAACCAGAATTTTGGCCCCCGCATCATTTGCCATATCTGCAATGAACCTGTCGAACTTGTCCCGCCACATCACGATTTCATCAACATTCGCCGTTATTTTATCATCTTTGCAGACTACAATTACCTTGTTGAGCCTCCTTGCTACAACTTCCTTTTTCAGCCTGAAGAATTTCTCGATAGAATGCGTAACGATTCCCGTGCATTGGACAGGGCTTCCTATAATGTCATGCTCTTCTATTATTGTAACTTTCCTGCCTTCCCTTGCAAGCAAATAACCCAAATAGCTGCCTGCTGGGCCTGCGCCGACTATGACTATCATTTTTCGATTTAGAATCGAATCTTAATTTAAAAATTTTTCACAAAAATTTTTAAATATCTAAAACCGAAAGGTTTATATAATAGTGTTACTATTAGTTAGTAGCTATAAAAATACTTAAGTATTATCAGAATTACAAATCTGTATCTACTGCACAATAACGAAAAATTTAAAAAGGGCAGCGATTTCACACGTTTGGGGGATAAATAATATGAAAGGGAAGATCTTTACATTAACGGCATTTTTGCTTGTTTTTGCAACATTGGTGGTAAGCTATGTTCATGCATCGGCATTTGACGTCTCAATAGACAGGGTCAAAGTAAACAGCGCAGTTGTCATTCCTTATAAGCAAAATTTCATTAAGGACAACTCTACATTCGAGGTTTCGGTCGAATTTACCGCACTTGTGGATTTGAAAGGCATCCATGTGGAAGCAATATTAAAAGACTTGAAAACCGGAAATGTAGTTGCAGATGCCTCGCCTAATTTTGACCTGCAAACTAACGTTAGCTCATCAAGATTGCTAAGCCTTGCCCTCTTAAACGGCATGAACACGAGCAGCTCATTTGAACTTACTGTCAGAATACTGGATAAGCAGGGAAATATAGTTGAAAAAACATACGGAATCGAGCTTCCGCCTAAACCAAACCAAGTGCAGCAAATACAAAGCTCTGCCTCATCAATATTCGACGTTTCCATAGACAGGGTCAGGCTTAATGGAGCTTCACTTGCAGAGTCAAGCAAGAACCTGATTGCAGATTCGGACATATTCTTGGCAGTTGTGGATTTCACAACGCTTGGAACTCTTGAAAAAGCCCATGTAGAGGCAACCTTAAGGGGAAGGCAGAGCGGAGGTGTAATCTCAAATTCAACAGCAACATTCGACTTGAATCGAAACCAAAGCTCGACAGCGGCTTTGACACTGGTTTTGATTGACAGGCTAAAGAGGGAAACAGATTTTGACCTTACAATAAAAATCGTCGACGCAAAAGATAATTCCGAAACAAAGACTTACGGCATCAAGACAAGGGAATCTTCATCCGCAAGGGCATTTGATGTCTCAATAGATAGGGTAATGCTCAACAACAAGACAGTTGCGCCATCAAGAACAAACTTCATAGATAAAAACAGCGATTTTGATATATTGGTTGATTTCACCGCGCTTGAGGACATGAAAGATGCCCATGCGGAAGCAGTTTTAAGGGACTTGAAAAGCGGAACCGTAGTTGCGGATGCCTCGCCTAATTTTGATCTTGGAGCGGACTTAAGCTCTTCAAAATTGCTAAGATTGCAGTTATTGGACGGGCTAAGGCAGAGCAGCTCATTTGAATTAACTGTAAGGCTAGTGGATGCCGAAGGCAAATCAGTTCAGCAGCTGTACGGGATTCAAACGCGCGCAAGTTCAGCAGGCGGCGGAGGAATAGGCGGCAGCGGGCTTGACATTTCAATAGACGGCGTTGAAGCCGAAAGCAAGACTATAGCGGAAAATGAGAATAACCTTGTCCCGCTAAAGAACGGGCAAAAAAAGCTTGGAGTAACCGTAAGGCTGACTTCGCTTGAAAATATCAAGGATACACATATTGATGTAATATTAACTTTCGAGAACGGTGATTCGGTTGCCGACGGGACAACGGTATTCGACTTATCCAAGGGCCAGCACATAAGCAAAAAGCTCGAGCTGCCTTTGAGCGGCAAATTCGGGCAGAGCAAACTTTTGCTTAAGCTAATGATTGCGGACGCCGACGGAAATTCAAAGGAAGCGTCTTACTCATTGAAAGTTACCAATACCAACCTGCCGTTTGTTGATAGCAGCATTTCCTTGACTCCCGATAATAATGCGCAGGCAGGAAGGAGCATAGTAGCAACAATAAGCCTGAGGAATCTTGGAGTTTTCCCGCTTGAAAGCGTGAATGCAAAGGTAAGCATACCTGAGCTTGGAATCTCATCTTCAAAAACCATACCGATAAAAACCGGCAGGCTCTCAGAAACAAGAGAAGACGTTCTCCTTAATATCCCGCAGAGCGCAGAATCAGGAGAATACACCGTAAGGTTGGAGGTAACTCCAAAGTTCGGAGATTCTGTTGATGTAAAGGAAGTTCCGATATCAATCATAGGCAAAAGCGAGCAGCCCAATCGCGATGCCATCAGCAAGAGCATGATTACCGTTCCTATAGCAATCCAGGATATAGATAACGATGGCAGCGAGGTAATTTATCCAATTAAATTAAAAAATGACGGCACAATAAGCACCACATACACATTGCTATTGGACGGCATGGAATGGGCAGACTTAAGATTAAGCGATTCAAACGTATTCGTGCTGAATCCGAAAGAGTCCAAGACAATCAATATATACGCTTCAACCAAGTCGGATAAAGAAGGCGAGCAGACGTTCGTTGCTGCGATAAAAAGCGGCGATAATGTCTTGAGTCAGGTGCAGCTAAAAGGAAATGTGATTGCCGTAGAAAAAAAATCATCTTATGGCGGATTAGGTAGTTTAGGTATAATCATTGCAGGGCTTGTCATTCTCCTTGTTGCAATAGGATTTTTTGTAATAAAAAAACTTCCGGGGAGCAGCGGCAGCGCCGGCAATAGCGGAGCTGGGCAAATAATAGAATACATACCCGGCGAAGCAGGGGCAGAGCCTTATTACTCTACGCAGGGCGATGGAGTTAGCATAGGCAAGGATATAAGCGCGCAAATTCCAAATGCAGATAAGGGCGAAGCTTATTATTGAAAATTTAAAAAATTAATTTTTTACTTTATATAGTGTTGGAAGTAAATAATTGAGCATATTAATCCAACACTATCATGAAAATCATGGATTTTTAGGACACCGAAAATCTCCGATTTTCGCGTGTATCAAGAGGACGCAACAAATTTCAATCAATTATTTGCGTCCGATATTATAATTCTCATTCATCTCTCCAATTTTCCTGTCAATCTTTTTCTCTGCCTCGATGCGCTCCATCCCGTATTCTTTCATGTCAACGAACTTTATGTGCTCTGCCAGCGACGGGTGGACTTGCTTTACTTTAAGGTACATCTGCTGGGCAACTCTTCTGTAATCGGAATGCCCCTGCTGCATGCTTCTTAGCTCTGTTAGATGGCAAACTTCCCTTAGGTTCATCTTCATGTACCATCTTATCCTGTAGCCGAGCGCGACAACGTACTGCGCTTCTTTTGGGTATTCTTTGGATATTGACCTGAAGGCATCTTTTACTTTTGACATGCACTCATGGTACTTTTTTTCATATCCTGAATCAATCAGTTCCTTTGGGGTGTCATAGCCGTGAATCACCGTCAAGTCCTGCGCCTCCTGCGTAAGCAGCCTGTGCCTCTGCAAGTCCCTGTAAATCCCGTAATTGCCTAAAATATCAAATGTATAGTATGCGCTCTCAAAAGCCCTTCCGGGCTTGTGCCTCCTGTTGGACCTTCTTGACATGTATTCCTTTATCAACTCTTTTCTTTCTGATTCGCCCATACTAGTTACTATGTTCTTTATCTGGCTTAGCGGCATTTTCGACTGGGGATAAATTATAGCCTGCAATATCTTTTCTTCTGAATTTTCGTCGTAATCAACCAAAACTACTTCCTTGCTTTGCTCAGGAATCTGCTCTATTTTACCCGAAACAAGCCTGCCTACTGCCTTAGTTGTTTCGCAAATATACTCCTGCGCAAGCTTGCCGTAATTGTCATTTGCCCTCTTAACAAAAGACGGGACTGCCTTGCTTAATTCCGTGTTCATGGAGCCTGCAAGGCAACTAATCTCTTCCAAGGAATTTGCATACATCTTTAGCATCAGGTATTCGAATGCCCTTCCGTTGCCGTATAAGCCTACATTCGTCATTGTGGATGCAGGCAAAAAAGACCTTAGAATATCGCAAACCTTTGCCCTTACTGCAGAATTATAAGCCCGCTCTGTCGTTTCATCCTCCTTGGGAAACCTTTCTACAACAAACCTGCTCATCGGCTCCATAAGCCCTGAATAGGAATCAAAAAGCAAGTCGCATGTTTCAGTGTAAATTTCAGCAAATCTTGAGCTCATTAAAGCAGGCTCTTTTACATATTGGTAATCCCCTTTTATTTTTTGGTTGAACCAGACATACCTTGTTGATTTTTCCAGCGGGCTTATCCCGATTCTTGGCCCTTCAATGATTTTTGCGGCTATCTGGCTTATCTTCTCACATGCAATGTTTGCCCCTCCAAGCTCTGCAACGCTATCATCACCGTAGCCGACCAAGACGCGCTCATAGAACTCCTCTGCCTTTTTTACCGCAACAAGATGGCTTTGCCCGCTTTGCGCCTGAAAGCCTACAATCTCCTTAAAGCCCATCTCTGGCTTCATTATAAATTCGTCAAGCAAAACCCTCCTTAGGCTTTTTGCCGACCTGCTGTACCTTGAGAATAACGCTCCTTTTACAACTTCCGGCAGGTTCACAAGCGCGAATACAGGCTTATCCAAGTTTGTAAAAAAGGGGTGCAGAATATCTTTTTCTTCCTGAGTAAACTCGTCCAACAAAACCACCTATACTCACGGACAAAAATAATTATACAATAGTTGTCCGTTCGTAATAAGCAAAAGACATCATTTATTGTCTAAAAATTTGTGTCTTTTGCTATAATCTTCAAAAAAGTTCGCTTTGCAGCGAACTTTTTTGCCGATGCCTTTTGAAAAGTAAAACTATATTTAATGGTTGTGTTTTATAGTGTTGGAAGTAAACAATTGAGCATATTAATCCAACACTATCATGAAAATCATGGATTTTCAGGACACCGAAAATCTCCGATTTTCGCGTGTATCAAGAGGACGCAACAAATTTCAATCAATTATTTGCGTCCGATATTATAGGGAACCTTATCAGCATCTCCTAAAGAGAATTCTATAAATCATAAATGCGGGGAGCAGGACTCGAACCTGCGAAGGCACTAAGCCAATAGATGGCTCATAAGTAATTCATCAGCTTTTGGCTTCATTACTCTTGCCAAACTTGAGTTTGGATGTTTTAGCACCCTGATGCCGAAACACTATCCCGTATAGCCTCCTTTCAAAGGATTTGGCCGCTCCGGCATCCCCGCATAAAGCTTTAGGATTATATTCGATTTAAATATATTGCTGAAAATTTTAGAGAACTTTGAAAAATTCGCTTGAAAAGCGAATTTTTCAAAGTTCTCTTTGATTTTTGGTGAATAATTCGGTAATTAGTTGTCGCTTCTGCAGTATATAGGTCATTTTTAAAC
>CAYWNO010000022.1:0-16860 GCA_964459665.1 uncultured Methanosarcinales archaeon | reverse complement strand
TTTGCTTATTACAAACGGACAACAATTGTCTAATTATTTTTGTCCGTGAGTATAGTTCAAAAATCATCATATCTAAACTTTTCTGCGTAATTTATCGTATTCATCTCTATCGAGTTTTATTTGTTTTAATATCTCTATCAGCAATCCTTTGCCTAATTCTTCATCACCGTGCACAGGTACAACAGTTTTTCTTCCATCAGAATGAATGTACCTTACATGGCTTCCAACTTGATGAACTTTCTTAAAACCTATTTTTTCTACTATTTTGCATAACTTTCTTCCAGAAATAGGTATCAGTTTTGCCATTCATAAATTAACCTCTATTTGCTGCAATCCAACAAACTTCATTTGGCTATGCTCTTCTTTATCGGCTTCTAAGCAAACTTGAATTGCTTCCTTGATTCTTTCCATAGCTTGCTCTACGGTTTTGCCTTGAGTATAACATCCTTGTATGTCTGGAACTTTAGCTACATAAATGCCCTCTTCATCCTGCTCTATCAATACTGTAAAATTCCTCATATTTTTCTGCATAAGCTTATTTTATTTATTTTATATTTAAATCTTTCTGCAAAAAATTTCAATTCTTGAGGAATTGAAATTTTTTCATCAAGTTTCGCTATCTGCTCCAGCCTGCTTTAATGTTTTTTTCGAGCATTTTGTATTCCTCATCATCTTTAAGGACTCCGAAATGCCTTTTGAGGTCGTAGCCTGTTTTTTGTTTTTTATTGCTGACAAGATCTATTATCACATCAGTAAAGCTTTTATTCCCCTCTTTAAGCTTTTTAAGTTCCCCATACGCTGCATTTGAAATCATTACGGTTTTTGCCATTGTCTATATATTGATATACATATATAAATATTTCTGAAAAATTTCAATTCTTGAGGAATTGGAATTTTTAGTTAAAAGTCATCAATCTCATCGCTCCTGCCGCCGCCTCCGGCTGTTGCAGCATTTAAGCTTGCCAATGTTGCAGCTTCCCCTGAAGATTCCTGTATCTTATTGCACAGCTCGTTATCATCCAGCTTCCACCTCGACGGAATCTTGTCAAATGTTATGCATATCTTGTCGTACAGGAACCTGCTTTCCTTTACAATCGCGCTTTTGCCAATCCTTCCGAATGAAGATCCTCTTGTTACATTCTGGTCATTTTTGAATACCCTTACACCCCCATTCGACTGTATTCGGATATTTTTCTCTACCTCTATCTCTTTTGTAATTTTTTTCTTTTCACTAATAGCTTCATTGGGTTTTGGTTTTATGATTTTAATTGCTGACTGGTTGGTTATATCATCTCTATCAATACCTGCCCCTTTTAAAAAAACATTAAAATTCATTTCTTCAGGCGCTCTCGGGTCTTTTTCATAGTCGCCGTTCCTTATGTTAAATGTTATCTTGTATATGAATTCCTTTGCCCCATTCTCATTTATAAAAGGCTGCGTCCTTGTCGCTTCTATGTGGGCGCCAACCTGCGAAAGCCCTTGCGGCGTTTCTGCGTATGCTATGCCTTCATCTTCCCCGTCAAGATATGTGCCGCATATCGCGCTGCTCCAGTACTCAGTTCCAAGAAATGCGGTCGCGAATATCCTATCAACATTATCGCGCCATTCCAATAGCGAATCCTCGTCGAAGAACAGCGTCGCATAATACCCGAGGCCGTTGAATTCCGTGAAAACCCTTTCAACATCGGCAAAGAAGCGCTGGGATGAGCGTTCTGACGGGGTGGAAAGCTTTTGTTTATTTGCTCTCATGTCAAGGGCTTTTTCCGCTAATTTTGGGTCTGGTAAGCCTTTAGTTTTATAGTCTTTAACTTTGTTTCCATTACTATCTACCCAATAAGGCCCCAAAGCCCCAAAGGCGCTGTAACTGGCTTGGAGGTGATAACCTCCTTCAGCAGGGTACATATTAAGGAATGGTGATTTGGAATCTTCGATTCGGTTTACGGTTAATGTTCCCTTAAAATCGGATTTACTATTTTTTGTTGTATCTCCTAATTTTTGCAAATTTTTGAGATTAGCAAATGAGCCTACACCTGAAACTTCGTATAGGTCTACCTTATCATCGTGATATATAAACTGATTCCATGAATCTGCCCCTACCCTTTTTGCGGCAACTACAAGCTTTTCATATTTCTCGCCAAAAAATCTTGCACCTATATTGAACTTTGGTCTTTGAGTTGTATCATCCCACTTCGTATTTTCAAAAGTATAAAATACCCCTTCCGTCTCCAGTTCAGAAGCAAGCAGGTTATCTCCTTTTACAGAAAATATTAAACCATTATCTTGACCAACTATTACTCTTTTTTCTCCTTCCTTAATTAAAGTTCCGTCAAATGAATTAATATTTTTAATTTTGGAATAGAATGCCATCTGCCTTAGCCTGTATTGCATATCGGGGTAATTTTTTTCGTTATCCAATTTTGAAATATCACCATAAGCTTTAGAGTCAATATTTATGCTTCCCCCGTATTTTTTTGAAGTCCATACGGCAGATTTGGTAACATCTCCTTCTTTTACTACTTTTTCTGTATCTCCATTTCCAAATGTCGTTATTGTTTCGATTTTAGTGGTTTTTCCTGATGGAACACTTTCTACAACTTTTTTCTGCATTTCATTAGGTCTTATTGGTATTACATTCCCTGCTTCATCTGTCTTTGGTGGGGTTATTGTTGTTATGACTTCTTTTCCATCCTTATATCTGTCTGTAAATGTACTTGCTCCTGTATCAATGTTTCTTATCCTGCCATCAGTAAATTTTAAAACGTAAGGATTTTTTGCATCATAACTTTTCCAATCAACCTTCCTTGCATCATTTGGCTCAAGTAATGCAATCGGTATCTCTGTTCTAATTTTTTTTTCCTTATAATCTATATTTGTTACAATATTATCCCCTTCAATTTTTACTTCAATTTCTTTAGCACCTCCCTTAGTAAGAATCAAGGTTGGCGCTTTGATTACGTTATTATCAGTACCTGCTTTTTGAGTAGGCTGTGTTGAGAATGGTTTAGATTTACCGTCAGCAACTTCAAAAGGATATGGAGTAATCCTTTCTTGGTTTTCTTCAAGAAAAAGTTTCTTATCTTTTATGTATACCCACTTATCATCCTTCAGACCCCATACACCTTTGCTAGTAACCCCATAGATTTCTCCTTGGTCTCCTCTGTAAAAAATTGAGGCAGCTTCTTTACCAATCATATTATTCCCAGTATATGGGATATCTTGTGGCGGTTGATTTTTAGATTCGGCTACTGGTGCAGCGCCTGTTACAGATGTATCAACAGTTGTACTAGTCAGCTCAAATAGTCTCGCTTTCTTTCCTCTGTATATTGGATTGAAAGAATCACTAACAATTCCATTTTTTATCTCAATATACTCATCAAATTTTTTATCATAGGGATTATTTATGTCAAAAGGTCTGGTGTAGAAAGTCTTAGTTCCTGTCATGTAGTCTTGCATATAAACGCCACTCTGAGAAAGCTGGTCTCTATTCGTTGTTGTTAACTCATTGAGGGGGATTCCTTTAAATGTATCACTTGGATCAGATTGGGCAGAGAACCTTTCCATAATTACCTTAACATAATCTTGGGTTTCAGGATAAGCTGGAACTCCACTATATCTGTCCACAGCCGGTTCTCCGGCATTATAAGCTGCTAATGTTAACCTTAAATCATTATTATATTTTTTTAGCAATAAACCTAAAAGCTTAGCGCCGCCATTGATATTTTGATAAGGATCATAAGCATTGATAATAACGACGTCATCGGGATAGTTTTTATTTAATGATTGGACTGTACCCGGCATTAATTGTGTCAGTCCCTGTGCGCCTTTTCGACTTGTTGCCTTCTCATCAAAGTTGCTTTCTTTCCGGACAACATTTTCTAAAAGACCTTTTGGAATGTTATATTTTTTTTCAGCATCGCTTATCAATTTAAGGTACGTTTGTTTTTTTTCATCAATAACCGCAGCACTGCTTACCTCATTTAAACCTGCAACATTTCCGGTAATTTTATTTTCCTCTTCAGCAAGCCCGTCAAATCTTTCGCTGAATCTTATAGTCCCGTCTGCATCAACAACAATAAGCCCGTTCTGCTGTCTTGGATTATTTACTTTGATATAAAGCGGAGCATAAGAATCAAATGTTTCAAGATAATAAACGAGCCCGCTCATTATCTTGTACCACCCTTCGTTTAGCTGGCTTAGCTCTTTTACGTCATTAACCTGTTTAAACTGTATTTTTTCTATTTTGCCATCTATTGCAGCTTTCCTTACTGCATCAGCCGTGATGCCTTTGCCATAATAAAGCGTTCCTGCCAATATCAAAGACAGCAAGATGATTATTGCAGTAAGGCTTGCAAGCTCTTTTGGCGTTTTAGGTTTTGTAAATTTTTTATTGCTCATTTTTTTGGCGGCTCCATCCAAAAATTCGCTCCTCTCAGGTTAGCGGCTTCAAAGTCCTTAATTCTTAGGATTATAGCCGACATGCTAAAAAATGCATAGCATTTTTGGCACCCTGAAAATCTTGGATTTTCATGGTTCCCCGTAAGGGACATCCCCCTTGTCGGCGGGATTGTTTAGCATAATTGGACTTTGACCTTAGGCCGCTAACCCATTTTTTGGATGTAGCCTTTTTTGGCGAAAGGTTTATATAGTTGGTTTGTTTAATTATTTTTATGAATAAATCCAAAAAATTAAAGGAATTTGATATATTATGGGCTAAAATTGAAAAAATAAGGGAAGATTCTAAAATGATGAAATCATTAAATAGGCTAATCAAGATTACCACCTCTTAAACTATTTCTAAATTCGTTAAATTTTATAAATCTAGGCGTTTTAAAACCTAACAGTTGATTAACAGATTTGTAAGATTTAATAGATTTATCTGAAATCATTGTTTTTGTATCTTCAGAAACCAGTATATCCAGTTTGTTTAGTGAAGCGCATGCAACTATTTTAAAATCATTGATAATCTCTTTTTTAGCAGCAAATCCTCCAATTTCTTTAGTATCAATCATTATTCTTTTCATTTTAAATGCAGCCTTTTTCATTTTTTCTTTGTATCATTTATGTTCGTCGGCGTATCTTTCCTCGATGTTGTTGTTTCAGGCGGCGTATTTGTCGGTTTTGACCAAAAGTTTTATATATCCCTGTAATATTATACTTAACATGGAAACTAAGTTAATAAAGCCAATCCGAAAATCCGTGGCAGAGATTTTAATAGGCAAGCTGGTTTTTAAGTCCCGCTTTGAAGTTTTGGAAGCTTTTGACGGCATGAATTCCACCGAATATTTTAGGAAATTAAGATACGCCATGTCTAAAAAAAAAACTTTTTAATATTTCATGTCTGGCAAATTTTGGCGTTCTTAATCCTTTCTTTTTATTTATTGAAGTAAAAACCTCTATTGATTTATGGCTCATCATTGTTTTTCTGTTATTTGTAACTATAAACTCCACATTGGCAAAACAGCTGGAAGCTACAATTTGACAGTCCTCTATTGTGATTTTTATATGGTTATTTTTGCATTCATAGAAATATTCCAAAGACAATGATTTTATTTTATCAGTTAACCTTATTTCTCCAGATATTACGATTTGATACAGTTCATTTAATCTGCTCCTAGCTTCTCTATGGGGGTTTGCATTTATTTCATTATAGATGATTTCGGAGCCTAACACAATGTATCTTTTATCTGGGTTCTGTTTTTCATCAGTAAACAATACTAAAATATTAGCGAGTTCTTTTTTTTCTAAAGCTAAGCCATAAATGTTTGTGTCTAGTAGCAATGTATGCATAATCTCACCATTTTTTTGTTGTTATCATTTTTGGACGAAAGGTTTAAATAATGTTGCTACTCTTACTGCCACTATGAATCGAAATAAATTTACTTGGAAAAAGCTTGAAAAGGAAATTAAGGAAGCCAAAAAAAATCCTGATTTTATGAAGGCTTTGAAAGCTTTTATAGATTTTCATAGTGGTAAGACCTCACAATAATTCCTTTTTAAATGCCGAATATAGTTTAAACATTGGGTTGTTTAGCCCGTATTTCTTATTTATGGTGTCGTATACTTTTAGACAAATTGGCGAAAGCATTGTTTTTTCGTCATTGGAGACAATTACATCAAGATAGTATATAGTTGCTGTGGCTATAATAATGAGGTCATTTTTCATCTCTTCTTTGGAAAAAAAGCCTTTTTGTCTTTTATATTGCTCAAAATAGTCTTTTGATAGTTTTTCAACCAATGGGTTTATTTTCAAATCGTGGTTCTCCTTCTTAACAAATGAGTCATAAAGCGCCAATAATAATAGCCTTAGCTTTTTATCTTTGAAAATAATGCTTTTTGTTGTGCTTCTTAGCTCTTTTCTAATGATAGGATTGCCATACACAATATATTCGCTGCTCTCGAATTTTTTTTCGAATTTTTCTCTGATAAAATCATCCTCTAAGAGTTTTCCGTATACGCTTGTATCCAATATTATTCTTTTCATTTTAAATGCTGATTAATCTGCGCTTTTTCTGTTTTACCGTTTATTGCAGATTGCTTTACTGCATCAGCCGTGATGCTTTTGCCATAATAAATCGTCCCTGCTAATACGAAACAGAGCAAAATAATTATTGCTGCGAGGCTTGCAAGCCCTTTTGGTGTTTTAGGTTTCGTAAATTTTTTATTGCTCATTTTTGGACGAAAGGTTTATATATCCCTATAATATTGTTCTTAACATGGCTAATAAACACAAAAAAATTAACTTTATCAAGGAAAAATTGATAGCAGATATATTCAAAGCTATGAAAGATCCTGAAATACGGAAAGGCATCAGGCAATTTGTAAGGGCTACTTCTTTTTGATTTCATTTTTAAATTCTTTATAAGACTTAAAGATTGGCGTTCTTAACTTCTTTATTCTATTGACTAATTCGTAACTATCAAGAGCATCTTTATTAAGCATTGTTTTGTTGTCTTCGGAGTACACTACATCGAGCTTATTAATAGTCGCGCTTGAGATTATCATAAAATCATTAATTATCTCTTCTCTGGAGATAATACCGCCTAATTTTTTATATGCAATGCAATATGCTTCCGCAATCTCATTAGCAGTATCCGTAGTCTTTAGCTGATGATCCTTTACAATAAAATCATAAAGATTCAGGAGCAGTAATCTGATTTTTATCTTTTTATTTTCTGAAATCATAACTTTTTGCTTTGGCGTGTCTCTTAACTCTTTCCTGATTATGTCAGTTCCATAGATAATAATGCCGGATTTTGGTAAACTATTTAATATAAAATCTACGTCCATTTTTTCAATAATCCTGCCATAAATATTTGAGTCTAAAATTATTCTTTTCATTTTAAATACAGCCTTTTTCATTTTTTCTTCGTATCATTGATGTTCGTCGGCGTATCTTTCCTTGATGTTGTTACTTCAGGCGGAGTATTTGTTGTAGTGTTTGTCTCTTGGTTTAATCTTTCGCAATAATCCTGCCTTATCGTAAAGCCGTTGTCTATGATGTCCTCCACGCTTTTAGCGGCATCGGCTACCAATGTGAACAATCTTGCGCCCTTGCATAGCTGGTAGCCTACGCCGGCATCTAATGGGTTATTGCAATCAGGTAAGCAAGACAGGGAAAGGGAAATTGCAACCCCGATAGCCGAAAACGGGTTTGAGAGGGAATTTTTTATTATGCCCATGAAATGGTCGAATACCGCAGTCCACGGGAATAACGCAAACAGCTCTCCTGTTATGTATTTGCATCTTGCATAAGCCTTTTGGTCTTCGCATGCTGTAACTGGCAGCCCTTCTTTTGCGACGGCATTTTGCAGGCAGTCTGCATAAAGGCACAAGATCTGCCTGTACTTGTCAAGCCCGTAAACAATTCCCGGGATGCATGCAAACAGCGCAGCCGCAAACAGGTTATGCTGCGGGTCCATGTACTCGCTTACGGGCCTTGAAAATGGTTTTATCTGCTCGCCTTTTTTTATTTCTACGGTTTTCCCGAAAAATCCGCTTCCTTGGATTTCTGTTTTAGGCCCGACATTTTGCCCGGGGCTTACAATTGAGGTCGGGGCGTTATTAATCCAGTTCTTTACGGCAGGTCCCCACAGGATAGTCTGCTTGCAGTTCACATAGTCGCAGAACTTGTTCAGCAGCTTTTTTGATCCGTCTCCTGCAGCGCTTGTGGCTTCAGCATTTCCGCACTGCACGGCGCTGACAGAATCCATGATTGTGCATATTCCATAGGCATTCAATATCACAGTTTGATGGCACGCCGTTTTCGTGATGTCAAGCGCCAATGCGATTATGTACAATACGGCAATTATGTTGTATAAAGTTCTAATAATCTGGCATATCTTCTTTGCGTAAAAGATGAACTTGTTCAATGTGCTAATCAGCTTATAGATGCCGTTTGCATCGTCTATGGCGTCGTTTATCTTTTGCTGGACTTCCTCGCTTACTTCTCCGAGCGGAAGATTGAAGAATGCAAGATTAATCTTTACGTTCTCAATCTCCGGGTTTTTTGTTATGGAGCCTGGAGTTCCAACCTTTGAAAAAATATCCAATGTGCAGCTTATGCTTGCATTGTCTATCTGGAGCTCGTCTCTCTTGAGAGTTATTTTTATGATTGGGGATGTGCTTGCTGTCTGCGTGTTGAAAGTCTCAAAGCTCTCAACAATCTCCTCGCCGCTCGTGCAGTCGGCATCCCCGATGAATACGGTTGAAAGTTTTTTTGATGCGGATTTATTTGATGACTTTGGCTGCAGGCTTACCTGGCAGAACACTTTTTGGTTTATCAATGGGCCAAGAGACCTGTCGATTGTTTTAGGCGAGCAGGAAACCGCATTCGTCCAGAAATCAGGCACCGTCGCATTCACCAATCCAAAAGTTTTCAATTGCCTTTCAACAACAAGCTCGTTGCCCGCATTATCGCTGAATGTAAATGTTATAGAGTCTGAAGACTGAAGGTTTATAGAGCCAGTCTCAAAGGTGCATATGTGCTGGTTTTCCTCTATTCTTTGGCATGAGCCTGTAACATTTGCGGCATCGGTTATGAATTTTGAAAAATCAGCCACGGCAAATACATCATTCTCTTCTGTCAAGTTTGCAACTACCGCAATTTTATCGCCTATCTTGAAAAAATTCTGGAATGCCTGTGATAATCCGCCGACAGGGCTTATATCTATGCCCGTTAAAACAGGAGGGTTGGAATCTACCGTAACTTCCGTTGTTTTTCTTTGGCTTACCGGATTTAGCAAGACATCGGTAGTGTCGGAATCTATTGACATCTTGCCCGAAGAGCTAAAATCCACATTTTCCCAGACGCATGCCCAGTTTGTATCCCTGCTGCAGCTTGTCGGTCTTATCTTAGAGCTTTGAATATGCAGGAATACCTGCCCTGCGCTTAATCCCGTTGATTCGTCAAAAACTGCAATGACAGTATTGCCGCTTGCCTTTGCCAAAACCTTGTCGCCTGATTTTGTCGTTGTTGACAAGGACTGCACAACAGGCCCTTTGTCGTCGAGAGTTAATGGCTTCGTTATTACAACTCCTGCTTTGTTTCCTGAAAAGTCAGACGCGTTGACTGCAATTGTCTTAGAGCCGGCCGTTGCAGGGGCAAGCTCAATGTCCCATTTGCATACGCTTAAATTTTCTTCAATTGATTCACATACTGCCTTTGCATTCCTAAGGCTGCTGCCTTGCTGCGGGTTCAAGGAGCTTAAATCTGCCGATACCGAATCAGGCATTAGATCATCTCCTGATATGTTTACTGTAACCTCTGCCGGAACTTTATGCAAAGAGAATGTGCTAAGGCTCATGCCGCTGCCTGATATATCCAATGAATTTGAAAGAATAACCGGCGCAGAAGTATCAAGCTCGAATGTTACCGATGCTTCCTGCGAAGCCTGCCCGAACCTGTCAAAAGCCTTTGCAAAAATTGAATTCTGCCCGTCGGCAAGCTTTTTTGGCTCTATATTCACAGTGGATTTTACATTGCAGCTTTCTTGCGCAACATCAACAGTCTGGTTGAATGAGCCGTCTAAAGCGTAAAAGTCAATCTTTTTTATTCCAACGCATTTGCCGCTGCAGGCTTCTTTGTCGCACGCAAAATCGGTTATGTCATAATCAATGGATATGCCATCCTGCGAGGAGAATTTTTTCTTTGATATGCTTAGCGCAACTTTAGGCGCCTTATTATCGGCAATCAAAATGCCCGAGCTTGAGTCGGCAAGCGTCTTGTCGTCCCTGTAAAGATTAATTGTGTAGGGCTGAGTTTCAAAGGAATCCGTGCCTGTTTTTGGAATTCTTAAGGTGCAGTCAAAGCCGTTGCTTATTGATGATGAGCATTGGTTAAACTTTATGCCGGAGCCAAGAATAACCTGCTCGTTTGTTATCTTGTCATTGCTCAGGAAAACATTTGCCTTAAAAATTATGAAATCGCTTGGCTTTACAATGCCCTCTATGCCGTCGCTTCCTTTTACTGATATGCTTCTTATTCCCTCTATGCCTTCGCCCACCGGCACAGACTCATTGGCAGGAGGCTCTACGGACGCATTGCTTGGCGGCTGTATGGACGCATTGCTTGGCGTCGCATAAACGCTATTTACATAAAACGGGATAGTTAGCACCAGATGTATGAGGAAGAAAGTTATTAGCTCTTTTATTCGCCTTTTAGTTTGCGTTTTCATTTGTATATTTTTAAAAAAATTTCAGCTTTGAGCTGAAATTTTTTTATTTTTATTTCCCTGACGAAAAATTTTTCAATCCATGATTGAAAAATTTTTAACTTAATGTTGGCTGCAAAGCCACCTGATAAATACCTGAATACTCCTCGACTTTGCCCATCTGCTCTATGTCTTCTATCACCCTGCTCTGCTCGGGAATGCCGGCAATATCCGTGCTTATTGCATAAAACACGACTGTATCGCTGCTTTCAAGCTCTTTGGGATTTATTGTGAAATTCAGCTTGAGGCCGCCTTCGGGAAATTTTTCCCGCCCGGGCGTTGCCTTCTCGCTAAAATCAACCTTTGGAATTGTGATGCATTCTTCCTTGATAATAAATGACGCGCATTTTTGCTTTTCCGGAATTACTATCTTCTCATTTAGTATAAGGCTGATGTCGGCAGAATACCTGCCCGGAGCAATTTCCATCTCGCTTGCATCTTTCTGCTTTCCTTCATAATTTGCGGCAGAAGAAAAATCCAGCTCGCCTGCATCGCTGATTCTTGTAAGGGTAATTGTTGCGGCTTCTTTATCGCTTAGCTCAAGAGGCGTGTTTACAAACTGCCAGCCTTGCGGCGTTTTTACCAAGCTTTTCTTTTTGACGACGATTCTTTTTGTGTAAATCGGCTGCATATTGACTTTCAATAAATCGTTTTTGTTGATTTTCGCGTCAAACTCAATTGATTTTCCTATGTACCCGTCTTTTGCAATGCTCACGATGCCCCCTACGCCTACTGGGAAAGATTCTTTTAATTCGCCTTCCGAATCTGTAGGGCCGATAAAGCAGCTTTCTCCTGTGAGCGTGTAAAGCACCTGCGCATCTTCTATTGAAAATTTAGTTGCGGCATTTGAAGCCCTTATTGTGACATTCCCGCTTGTTTTTGAGTCGCAAAGCAATGACTTTTCAGACAGCGCAGCCCTTTCAAGCGGCGCAAAGTTTGCAGGCATCGGCTTGTTGTTTCTTATGTTTCCTTCCAGAAAAAATTTGAAGGAATAGCCCTGCTCATTCAATGCAAACGGATCTCGAATCTCGACGAGAACGGGAAACGAGAGGTCATAGGCAAACCTGTAATCCTGTATCCCGAAAAACGAGAGCAGGCTGTTTCCGGAGCTTGGAGTGCACCTTTCTTCCTTGCAGTTCAGGTCGAAATATATGGGCCAGAAATCAAGATATGCAAAGTAAGGCGCAAGGCTGTTAAAAGAGTCGTTTGCGACAGGAATTATCGCGGAATCATACAGCCTCTGCTTAAGCTCGGAATTAAACGTGTTTCTTTCGTAATTGTACGTTCCATCCACCTGGAAGAGCGGAATGTAGGAGGAAAGCATCTCTGTAATCTTATTTTTTAATTCGCTTTTCTGCCAGCTTGGCGCGCTTCCAAAGTTGAACTGCATATCAGACATTGGAGGGAGCTTTTCCCTGTCAGTTCCCGAGAACGCAACCACTAAGTTCAGGGCGTGCTTTTCCAGATACCGGTGCTTTATCTCGAAGTCGGTTATTTTAGTGCCAAGCTCGTATATTTTGTTTAGGTTTACGGGCACTCTTACAAGAAATTGGCTTAATTTTGATTTTAGCTCCTGTTTTTCTATATCGAGCGGATACTCGACCAATATGCTTATATCTTCCGTGCCTATGACGACATCAGTTCTTGCCTTTTCAGGTTCGGTTATCTTAAATCCCTCCTTGACAAATGGCTCAAAGCCATTGAGGCACTCCTTGAACTTTTGGCTGATGTATCTTTCCAACTGCTTTTCAATCGAGTTTTCTGCCTGCCTAAGCTCGGGCCTTTTGGATGCAAACCTGCACTCGCCCCTGCAGCTATTGGCAGATTTT
The DNA here is from genome assembly GCA_964459665.1 of uncultured Methanosarcinales archaeon. Lineage (GTDB taxonomy): Archaea > Nanobdellota > Nanobdellia > Woesearchaeales > GW2011-AR4. Next base: position 4,322 of record CAYWNO010000022.1, on the reverse strand, counting down.
AGATACCACCAATAAGGTATCTTCAGCTCGGAATTTTTTTCGAAGGAAACGGCATCGCTTTCTGTTGGGTTTTGGACTATGTTAAATGATTCGCTATTAAGGTTCTTGTCCGTAAAGCTGATGTACCCTCCCTGATTGCCGATTATTTTAAGGCCTTCTACGCCTGCGGAAGTTACGCAGTCATCGGCATATTTTTTAATCGGGTCAAACTCTACCGGCGCCTGCTCCTCGATAATTTTTATTTCGGGCTCAATCTTATCAGGCACTTTTTTCACCGAGTAAAAAAAGACAACCCCGCCTATAATGATGAAAAGCCCAACTATCATGAAGATTGTTATTTGCGCCCTTTTTTTGTTTTTCATGTTACGCCGTTTTATCCAATTCGTTTAGCTCTTTCTGTATCAAATCCAAGTCGTACATCTTCTGCTCCATCAGCTCTCTTGCCAGCATGGATTTTTTCTTGCCGAGTTTTCTTGAGACTCTTTCCAGCAAACCATTTATCTCTTTGGATACCGTAATCCTGATTTGAATGCTCATTTGGAATTAAAAATTTCAAAGCAAGGCTTTGAAATTTTTCCTCTTAATACTTGATTTTATCTATTTTTATACATTAAATAGGCTAAGTTTAGCACTTATATTTAAACATTGCTATTACAAAATTTAGCCTTTTAGGCTAAATTTTGTATAAATGAAGTATAAAATAGGTATAAGCTAAAGAATATTTATACTTAATTAAGGATAAATAAAGTATAGATAAAGGATAGATAAAGTATAAAATAGGTATAAGCTAAAGAATATTTATACTTAATTAAGGATAAATAAAGTATAGATAAAGGATAGATAAAGTATCACGTTGGAAAAAATTCCTTTAAGAAATTTTTTCCTTTTTTATAATCAATTTTTCATTCCGATATATACTCACACACAGAATTTATTAGGTATTGCTGTGTGTTCGTAATAGTCAACAACAAATCATACATGACACCTAATTACTTTGTTGGTTGACTATATCCATAGACATATCAAGGGATTTTGCAGAATTAGTCAGCCATCCCATCGAGATTATGTCTGCGCCGCAGTCCTTGTATCTTGATACATTATCTGGGGTTATGTTGCCTGACGCTTCGAGCAGAACATTTTCATATAAATCCTGATTTTTTAATTCGGCGACAATGGATTTTATTTCGTAAGGATTAATCTTGTCAAGCATTATGGCAAAAAGCTTTCCTCCTGACTGAAAATTTTTTTTGATTAGTTTTGCGGCGCTTATTGCCTGCTCTTTGCTTTCTACTTCTATCTCGATGCAATCTGACTTATTTTTTGCCGATTCGAGGGCTTTTTTAATATCATAATTCAAAAGAGCGAGGTGGTTGTCTTTTATCAATATCCCATCCTCAAGATTAAGCCTGTGAGTTAAGCCCTTGCCAATGCTTACCGCATTTTTATCCAGATAACCCCATAATGTTTTTCTTGTTGCTGCTATTTTGATTTTTCCGCCCAGCTTTTCATTCAATGAGTCTGCAAGCGTTGCAATCCCGCTCATCCTTTGCAATAAATTCAAAAAAATTCTTTCTCTCGAAAGGATTTTTTTGGCATCCCCTCTTATTTCAAGCAATATGTCGCCTTTTTTTATCCGTCTGCCGTCTTTTTTTAATCTATTTATCTTCAAGTCGCCGTTTAAAAAAATAATCTCGTCAGAGCCTGCGAAAATGCCGTTTTCTTTTGCGACTATGACGGCAGAAATTTTTTTATTTTTTGTGATCAAAGAATCCGTAGTTATGTCGCTTTTTCCAATATCATTATCCAGCAAAAAATACCAGAATTTTTTAATGAAGACTTGGTATTTTTCTTGTTTTACAGAAAGCTCCCTGCTCCTGTCCCAGAATTCCGTAATTTTACTCTTTCTGTCAAGCATTTTTAAAATTTTAAATAATTTCGAGGCGAATTTTTATTGTCAGGAAAAAATTCGCCGAGCCTGTCTTCTGCCGCCCCAAAAGCGGCGGATTGAATTTAAAAATACATTAAAACCAAACAGCTCCTTGTCCTTCAAGAAGCACCATTATTTCCGCTTACTTCGAGCATCCTTTCTATCGCTTTTCTCGCATTTATCATTACATCTTGCGGCAAATTTATTTCGTGTATGTTCTGAACCAAAGAGCTTGCAACGAGAGGAAGCGTGGTTGACTTCATGTACGGGCAGATATTGCAGAATGACAAAAAATTCTTCTCGGGCACATCTTCCCTTAGCTTTTCGGTCATGCCGCATTCAGTTACTATTATGAAGTTCTTTGAGCCGTCGAGCTTTGCGAATTTTGCCATTCCTCCAGTGCCGCAGACGTGGTCAGCCATGCTCAGCAATTCTTCCCTGCACTCGGGATGCGCTATGATTTTTGCGTCTGGATAGCGCTGCTTGTAGTCCATCAGCATGTCCTTGTTTAATTTGTCATGAACAAAGCAATAGCCGTCCCATAATATAACCTGCTTGCCAGTATGTTGCTGAACATACCTTCCAAGATTTTTGTCAGGCAGGAATATGATTTTTTTGTCAGGAAGCGAATTGACAATCTCAACGGCATTTGCCGAAGTGCAGCAAATATCCGACATCGCCTTTATTTGCGCGCTTGTGTTCACGTAGCTTACAACCGCAGCGTCTGGATGCAGGCTTTTGACTTCTTCTAGCCTTTCGGGCGTTGCCATATCGGCGAGCGAGCAGCCGGCATCAAGAGAAGGCAGCAGCACAGTTTTTTTTGGACTCAATATTTTTGCCGTTTCCGCCATGAACCTAACGCCGCAGAACAATATCACGTCCGCATCGGCTTTGGCTGCCTTGAGCGATAATCCAAGAGAATCGCCAATATAGTCCGCTATCCTAAACATCTCAGGCCTTTGGTAGTTATGCACGAGAATTACGGCATTCCTTTGCTTTTTAAGCTCAAGAATAAGCCCTATTAGCTTGTCCGTATTGCCAAGTGAGACTTTAGAGAGTTCCTGCTGAATCATTTTTTTAATTGAAAGTTTTTTTTTGCTCTTTAAATATATGCTGGAAGAGGCAACAACGCAAGTAGCTGCTTAAAAAAGCGGCAAAATTTGCCGCTAAAAAGAAAATTTTATTAACAACGAAAAAATCCAGATTTGAAAATCTGGATTTTTTCGTGCTGAAAATGTATTTTGTAACGTCAAAAACTGACAGGGAATCATTGGAGCTTGCAAAAAACGTAGCCGGGCGCCTGAAAGATGCTGGCATCAAGTTCGCTGCCGGCAGGGAAATTTTGCCTTTGCAAAATAAAAAAGGGCTTGATGTGACTGATTGCGAGATGGTTATAGCAATAGGCGACGATGGCTTCATATTAAGGACATTTCGCAAGCTGGGAAATCATCAGGTGCCGCTCTTTCCCATAGCATCTTCGCAGAGTTTTCTTGCGCATACGGACACGCTAAGCTTCAAGTATTATCTTGATTTGGTAAAAAAAGGCAAGTACGAGATATTCAAAAGATCGAGGCTGGTTGCAAGATTCAAAAATGCCGCAACGCCGATAGCGCTAAATGACATAGGCTTGTTCTCGTATAAGAGCGCATCTCTGCTTGGATATTCACTTATATTAAACCACGAAACATTCAGGCGCGACTTTAGCGACGGATTGGTTGTTGCAACGCCGACCGGAAGCACGGGCTATTCATTGTCTGCCGGAGGCCCTATAATTCTTGAAGAGCCTAACATTCTGGCATTAACGCCCATATCTTCCATGGAAAAGCACTCGTCGGTAATCGTGTCTGACAGCACAAAAATAAGGGTGGCAGACATTGAAGGCTACAAGCCCATACTGATAGTTGACGGCGAAGTAAGGATACCATTGAATGCAAAGGAAGTTGTGATTGAAAAGTCTGCTTATGGCGCGAACTTTATCATCTTCTCAAAAGAGCACCAGCTTGAAAGCAAATTAAGGAAAAGGACGATGAACGTTAGCATTGAAAGCCTAAGAAACCTTCCGGCGAGCGCAAAGCTTGCCTATAAGATATTGGCCCACGAGGGAAGAATGACGCAAAAGGAGCTGATAAATTCTTCCATGCTTCCCAAAAGGACGATAAGGTATGCGCTGAAAATCCTGCTCGAAAAAAGGCTAATCAACGCCCAGCCGCATTTTACCGACGCAAGGCAGACGATATATGGGGTCTGATATGGAAAAGTTTGAAAAATTCGTTTTTTGCGAATTTTTCGACTTTGCGCTTTACTCTATTTTTATTGTCGCTTTCGGAATGTCTGTCTTAACGGCTTCATCCAAAAAATGGGTTAGCAGCATAAAGTCAAAGTCCAATTCATAAAA
>CAYWNO010000021.1:0-16885 GCA_964459665.1 uncultured Methanosarcinales archaeon | reverse complement strand
AGGCGGGATTCGACCCAATCACCGCAAGCGGTGGGGTAAAATTTTTCAAATTTAAAAGATGAAGAACAAAAAAAATCAGGAAAAAAAATTTTCCGCAGGAATTTTTTTTTTGATATTCTTTTTGTTAATCTTAATTTCAGGCTGCAAGGGAAAAAAAGACGTGAAGAAGTCTTTGGAGGATATAAGGACGGGCACGCAGGGCATTGTATTTAGCTTCCTGCAAAATGCCCCGCCTGATACCATACATACTCAAGACGGCTCTGACAACACTTTCGATGTAATTCTGGAGCTAAAGAACAAGGGGGCATATCCCCAGCCGGGCGAGGCAGGAGAGGGAAAGAACGCCCCCCATGGCTTAATCATCCTAAGCGGCTACGATAACCGAATAATACAATTCGGCGACGGCGACGCCGCAGCTTCCCAATATTTTTCAGACAAGGCATTGGAAGGCAAGAGCATAATAAACACGAATGGCGGATTGGACATTTTAATCTTCAAAGGCAAAGTATCTGTTGATAACCTGTGCACCGAGAAATATGCCCCTACTTTATTGGCAACCGCATGCTATCCGTATAAGACCGTGGCAGGGCCTTCAGTTTGCATAGACCCGAATCCGTACTCGACGTTTAGCCAAAAGAAAGTTTGCCAGGTAAGCGGCGTTAGCCTGTCAAACCAAGGCGCCCCGATAGCAGTTACAAAAATCGATGAAGAGGCATTTGACGGAAGGACACAGTTCAAGATTACAATTAAAAATGTAGGCGGAGGCGATGTTTTTATGGGTTTAGGCGGTGTTTTTATAGACAAATGCCTTGTTTTACAAAGAAACGACATAGACAAGGTTTACATTGAAGGAATAACTCTTGGAAACAGCCCATTGAAATGCAGGCCATTTTTGGATACCGCAGACGGAAATAGCGGAACTATAAGGCTAATAAACGGCGAAGGCTTTATTCTCTGCGATTTTTCCGGCTATGACAAGTCCAGCACTGCTTACACTACCCCACTTACAATAAAGCTGAGCTACCAATACAGGAACACCGCAGAAAAAAAGATACAGATAAGGCGGGAGATGACTAGTGATGCAAGATCTACATGCGGAACCACTTCAGCATTTGAAGGTTATAACCCCTATCAATAATATTTTTTCAAAGCCTTATCCTCTCCCCGTTTCCCATGACGTGGATGTTCTCTCCTTTCTTGTATCCCATCTCTGCTGCCAAATCAGCCAATGCAGATGTCATCCTGTATTCGCCGTGCGCGGGTATTATGTGCCTTGGTTTTACTATGTTTATCAAGTCCCTTAAGTCTTCTCTTGCAGCATGGCCGCTTTGGTGTATGTCCTTGAACATCCTTATATTGTAGCTTCTTAAATTTGATTCCAGCTTTTGCCTGTTCTCTATGTTGGTTGGGGTTGGTATCGTCTTGCATGAAAATATGACATGGTCTTCTGGCATGAACTTGAACTTTAATTCGCCGCTCATCATCTTTGAAAGAACCGATTTTGGCTCGCCCTGATGCCCCGTTGCAACCATTAAGTACTTGCCCCTTTCCCTTGAAGCCTTATTGAGCATTTTCTTTATCTGGTCGCTGTATTTTAGTATCTCGACCTTGCCCGTGAACTTTGCTATGCCGCAGCTCTCGGCGGCGCTTACATATTTTGCCATGGATCTGCCCATGAACAGTATTTTACGTCCCATCTTCTGGCCGAACTCAACTATGGAATTTAGCCTTGCTATGTGCGATGAGAAAGTCGTAACGACAACATTTTTTTCTTTTGAGTCAATGCCCAGCATAACTTCCCTTAGCATCTGCTTTGCCACGGATTCGGACGGCATTTTTCTTGCATCGCCTGCGTAAGTGGAGTCGCATATAAGTGCAAGCACTTTCTCATTTCCAAGCTCCTCTAGCCTTTTGAAGTTGGGCTTCTTTCCAAGCGTTGGAAACAAGTCGAACTTGAAGTCATTTGCATAAAGGATGATTCCCTCTTTGGTGTGCAGCGCAATCATGACGGTGTGCGGAGTCGAATGAGTCATGTGCACAAATTCAATCTTGACATTGGATGAAGCCTCAAACGTGGAATTTGCCGACATGCTTTTTATCCTGCTGCTTAGCTTAATCTTGTCTTCTGCAATTATCCCTTTAAGCACTTCCGATGTGAATGGAGTGCACATGATCGGCGCCTTGAAATTGTTTGCAATATATGGGATTGCACCGACGTGGTCAAGGTGGGCATGCGTCGGCAGTATCATCCTTACCTTGTCTTTCCAGTCATCGATGGCAGAAACATCAGGGATTGCGCCCGCCTTCATAAGCTCCCTTGGCTCTGCTACAACCAAGTCCTCATCTTCAGTGTATTTTATGTAATTTTCAAGATGGATTCCCAAATCAAGAACATAGACTTCATCGCCAACCCTTACTGCAGTGGAATTCTTTCCGACCTCGTTGTACCCGCCGATAGTGCATATTTCAACCATAAGTTATTCAAAACTCCGTCAACTTTTTTTCCGAATTGCTCTTTATGATTGTGGTGTTGCCCTCTTCCCCGCCTGCTGTTTTCTCAACGCTTATGAACCTGCTCTTTCCAAGGCGCTCTATTTTTCTCTGAAATGACTTGTAGGCGAGCCTTCCGCCCTTGCTCTGGTACATCCTGAAAAATTCCCCTATCTTCTTTCCCGAGCTGCCTTTTACCAATTCAAGTATCATCTGCTCGTCTGTGGCTAAATCGCTTGCTTTCTTTATGCTAAAATCCCCGGACTTGCTTAATGCCTGCCGCGCATGCTCCAAAAGCACTTTTCTCGAGGACTTTTCTTCCGCTATGTGCCCCGCTTCCTTCATGAGGTGCAGCCCTGTTCTTATATCCTTTGATTCAAATGCCTTCTTTGCAGCAATCTCAAAAGCTTCATTGCTAAATACATTCGGATAGAATGCGCATTCCATCCTTTGTTTTAATATTCCCTTTGTTTCTTCGTAATCATAAGGCTTGAACTCTGCAGCTTCAGGCATCAGCCTCGACTTTACCCTATCATCCAACTCCAAAAGCCAGTCCTTGTAGTTTGTTATTATGACTATTGTCTTTCTGTATATCTCTTCAAGAATCATGTAAAGAAAATCAATATCCTCAAGCTTATCTGCCTCGTCAAATACAAAGACGGCGGATTTCTTGTTCAGGCTCTGCTTTACCCACCTAAACAGCTCCTCTGTTTTCTTGTTCTGCACGAACTTGAAATCCATCATGTCGCATATCTCAAGGATTATCTTGTAGGTTGTGTTTCTCTGCCAGCAGTTTATGTAAACGGGGATTATGTCGTCGGTTTCTTCCTCGAGCTCTGCAAGTATGTGCCTGCACGCGACCGTCTTTCCAACTCCCGGCTGGCCGAAAATAAAAACATTCTTGCCGTTTTTTTCCTGAAACATCGGTTTTATGCACTCTGCAACAACCCTTTGCTCATTTTCCCTGTAAGGCACAATCTTTGGCTGGAAAGAATAATCCAAAGCCACATCATTTTTGAATAAAGATTCGCTGCTCCTTAATATGTTCCTGAACAAGTCGCCCATTTTATTTTAACTACTCTTTGATTATTTATATAGTTTTTGAAAAATCGGGCTTCATCCAAAAAATGGGTTGGCAGCCTAAAGTCAAAGTCCAATCTATCAAACAATCCCGCCGACAAGGGGGATGTCCCTCACGGGGAATGTCGGCCATAAAATAAAACGTCAAGGACTTTGAAGTTGCTAACCTTCGCGAAGCGAATTTTTGGATGAAGCCGAAAAATCGTAATACTTTAACATCCTGAAGGATTATTCAACAAACTTCTTTAGAATTTCCATAACTTTTTTCCCTTCAACCTTTCCCCTGTACTTTGCCATAGCCAGCCCCATATAGGCGCCCGCATTCAGCCCCGGCTTTTCGTTCACGATTTTTTCAATTTCAATTTCCAGCTCTTTTTCGGAAACGGTTTCAAATTCTCTCAGGTCAATTTTTTCATTTTTTATTTTTTTTGCCAATAATTCAATTATCGCTTCTTTTGTTATTTTTCCGCGATTAAGGTAGCCTAAAACCTCCTCGAAATCTTCGCCTTTTAATCCTGATGGATCCAAATTCAATCTCGACTTTATTTCTTTTGGAATGCCAATCAATGTGTTGGCTATGGTTAATGGCTCAACTTTACTGAATTTTTTTATGAATGATTCAAATTCCGCGTATTCAATGGCTTCTTTGGCAATTTCTTTTGGCAGGCTGTAATTTTTCATGAAATCATCAATCTTTTCAGATAATAATTTCGGCAGCTCTTTTTTTAGTTTTTCTATGTAAGCTTTTTCGATTTTGACGGGAAGGACGTCTGTTTCAGGATAAAGGCGGGCGGCTCCCGGCAGCGGCCTTAAAAACGACGTCGTAAAATCAGGCTCGGCTTTTCTTACTTCGCGCCCTATCTTTTTGCCGTGCTTTATAGAGTCAAGCTGGCGCGTTATCTCATATTCTATGGCTTTATGCATGCTTCTTAGCTCCTGAAATCCCTTTATCTCTGTCCTTTCGCCTTCGGTGATTGAGACATTAACATCCTGCCTTATTGTGCCGATGCCCCTTTTTATTCCTTCGATGCTCCTAAGGAGCATCCCGATATGGGCTGCAGCTTCTTTTGCGTGCTCCGGGCAAATTATTTCAGCGCTTGTCGCTATCTCTATAAGGGGAATTCCCAATCTATCAAGCTTGTACCTGGATAAGCCTGCCTGTTCCTCAAGCTTCTGCGCTGCCTCCTCCTCAAGGCATATTGTAGGAATCCCTATCCTCCCAAGTGAAGTTTCTATAAAGCCGCCCATTGCGACAAGGGCTGTTCTTTGAAAGCCCGATACATTGCTGCCGTCAACTACGGCCTTTCTCATGACCTGTATTTCGTCGACAATTCCTGCATTAAGGAGAAGCGCAGCCTTGAGTGCTGTTTCAAGCGCCTGCCTGTTTATCGGGTTTGGCGGCGATTCATCGGTTTCTATAAGGCAGATGTCTTGCGAGCTGCCCTCGTAAGCAATCTTTTTGCCCTTTAGCATCTCGTGTTCTGCCGCAACATCCACCTCGCCGCTTTCCCCGGCAACCGCCCTCAATCTTCTCTCGATGTTTACATCAGGCTCGCTGCCGGAATTCAAAGTAGGGCAGTTGCAGAAAAGCTTTTTGCCTTCAAGCTGCTGGTGAATCTCAAGGCCGCAGCGAAAGCCTATGAATTCATAGTTTAATCCCATCACCATAATGTTTTCAGGCATTTATTTAATTGTTTCTTTTCTCAAGAATTTCAAGCGCATCTTTTACGGTATAGTTTTCGTGCACGACTGCCCTTACAGCCCGTATCATAGCGGCAGGGTTTTCCGACTGGAATATGTTTCTTCCCATGTCGACGCCTGCCGCGCCCTTGCTTATCGCGTCATGGCACATCTGCAATGCGTCCTTTTCTGGAATCTTTTTGCCGCCGGCAATCACGATTGGAACGGGGCAGCCTTCCACCACCTTCTCAAAGTCTTGCGCGCAATAATAAGTCTTTACAATATGCGCCCCTATCTCGGCTGCGATTCTCGTCGCAAGTCCGAGGTATCTTGCATCCCTTGCCATCTCCTTTCCTACTGCCGTGATTGCAAGAACAGGCATCCCGTATTCTTCTGACTCATTGACAAGCCTCCCAAGATTCGATATTGTCCTATCCTCGTTTTTCTCGCCGACAAAAATAGAAAGCCCGACACCCACTGCATTAAGCCTTAAAGCCTCTTTCATGGAAGTTGTTATGTCCTCGTTCGATAATTCCCCAAGAACGCTTGGGCCTCCTGAAACCCTCAAAAAGACAGGAGTGTTTGATGCAGGACTTACGCAGTTTCTTAGAATTCCCCTCGTTACAAATAAAGAGTCGCAGTAGGAAAGCAAAGGAGTTATAGTCTCGCGCGGCTGCTTTAATCCGGTCGTTGGCCCCTGAAAGTAGCCGTGGTCAACTGCAAGCATGACAGTTTTGCCGCTCTTCTGGTTAAAAATCCTCGACATCCGGTTCTTCATTCCCCAATCCATTTTAATTGATTTTGTGCAAGTGAAAAAATCAATTTTGGGACATGCGAGCGAATCGGGTTCGCTCGCACGCGTTCGACTAAAAAACTGATTTTTTCAAAGTTCTGTTTACTTTCAGCGGCGACTTTATGGATTTATCGCTGATTATTGCGGAATTTCCGCTTGGGTCCTCGATTATGATTTTCTGCTTTTCCTGCCCCCATGTTATCTTCATAAGCTTCTTCAAAAGGTTTTTGGCCTTCTTATTCTCTGCTTTGTCTTCCTCGGCTTCTTTTGCCGCTTCAATCTGGTATTTTACCCTGTTTAATATTCCCTCTATGTTTGTCACGTATCCTTGCGATGCTGGCCCCGGCGTTATTGTTGCAATATGGGGCAGCTTCACTATTGCTTCGGAAGACTTTACAACCCTTACTTTCATGTCCCCTTCGCCTGAAATCTCAAACTCGTACTTTACGGGCTCTTTTTGATCCATTGACTCGACGTCAGCCTTGTGGTACTTGCAGTTGTTGCACGTCATGGAAAAAAGGTAAACATTGCCGAAATACGGAACTTCCGTTTCCCTTTCAGTAAGAATCAGCGAGTTCTTGCCGCAAAGCGGGCACTGCTGGTGCTCAAAGTCTTCCTCCGCCATTTTATTTCAGGTTTCCCCTCAGCCTTTCAGCATCTAAAATTTTCTTGACGGCATCGAGGTACAATGATGCCCTCATGTCGCATTTGAAGTCAGTGCAGACCTTGGCGAGCTCTTTTACGGCATCTGTCATGTAAGAATTTAGCCTTTCCAATACCTCTTTTTCGCTCCAGTAAAAGTTCATTGAGTTTTGCACCCACTCGAAATAAGAAACAACTACCCCTCCTGCATTTGACAAAATGTCCGGCATCACGAATATTTTCTTGTCCAGCAGTATCTCATCAGCTTCAGGCGTTATCGGGCGGTTGGCCATTTCAAGAACAAGCTTTGCCTTTATTTTATCGGCGTTCCTCTTTGTTATCTGGTCTTCGAGCGCAGACGGTATGAGCACATCTGTGTCAATCTCGAGCAGCGCCTCATTCGATATTTCTTTAGCTCCGTTGAATTTTTGCAATGCCCCTGTTTTTTCCTTGTGCCTTATTGCTTCCTTTATGTTAAGCCCCTGCGGATTATGTATGCCGCTTTTAGAGTCGCTTACCGCTATAACTTTATAGCCCCATTCATTTAGTATCCTTGCAATATTCATTCCCACATTGCCAAAGCCCTGCACGGAAACACTCGTGCTGCGCGCCTTCATGTCGAGAGTATCTGCAATCTCATGCAAAACGTAAGCTCCGCCCATTGAAGTTGAGTATTCCCTTGCTTTTGAGCCTCCCAATGCAATGGGCTTTCCTGTAATCGTTGCAGGCGCATGCCTTCCTTTGAGCTTCTCATACTCATCGAGCATCCATGCCATTATCTTTGCGTCTGTATTCACATCCGGAGCCGGAATATCAATACTTTCGCCTATAAAATCCCTGATTTCCCTTATATAGCCCCTGCTTATCCTTTCAAGCTCTCCCTTTGAGAATCTTTTCGGATCAATCATCACGCCGCCCTTTGCGCCCCCATAAGGCAGGTTTACGACTGCGCACTTTAATGTCATAAGAAAAGAGAGCGTCTTTATTTCCTCAAGATGCACCTGCGGATGGAACCTTATGCCGCCCTTTGTAGGGCCCCTTGCGTCGTTGAACTGCACCCGATAGCCGGTAAAATACCTTGTATCTCCCGAGTCAAGCTTTACAGGATAGCTGAATGTAAGGATTCTTTTAGGTATGGTTAAAATATCGAGTTCAGCTTCGGAAAGGTTCAATAGTTTTGCAACCTTGTCAATCTGGTCGTGGCAGTTAATGCAAACATTGTCTTTTTCCATTTTTAAATCAAAAAAATTTAAGCTTAAAGATTTTTTAGCTTAAGCGCTTTTTTCAGGGCTTCTTTGTCATAGCCGACAATTATTGTTCCGTCCACGTCTGTTACGGGCACGCCGAACTGTCCTGACTTCTCAAACATCTCGTTGCGGGCTTTTTCATCTTCCCCTATATTTGCCTCCTTGTACCTGAAATTGTTGGCTTTTAAAAAATCTTTGGTTTTAACGCACCACGGGCACGTGCTCGTGCTATAAACCCTGATATTTGGTATTTTTTCTTTTGACATATTGATTCAACGCCCCCGAAAAAATCAATTTTTTTTGAAAAAATGATTTTTTATGATTATAATAAATTGAAAAATTCGCTTTTCAGGCGAATTTTTCAAAAAAAAACACCAACTGATTAACAGCATCCCTTTCCTTTCATCTTGTCCTTTCCCATTTTATTGCCTCCGTTTTATTTTTTAACAAACTATGGATTTTTTATCTTTCCATATTTAATAATCTTTTGATTTTTCAAAGTCAAAAATAAATCTGTGTATAAAACCAAAAAATATTTAAATATGTCAAATATGTATAATATGTATGGCACATATAACATTAAGCATACCGGATGCAATTTACGAGGAAATGAAAAAGCATCCAGAAATCAAGTGGAGCGAAATAGCAAGACAAACTATTATTCATAAAACCATGCTATTAAGCAAAGAGATGCACAGTAACGATATTCTTAAGCTCCTTCCGCATGATGCAAGAAAAAGCATAGAAATTGCTGACGAGAAAGAAGCCTTTAGTTTTTACAAAAAAATGGAGAAAATGGCATGGAAGAGAAAGAAATACTTGATACAAGCGTAATATTCAGCAAAGGCGAAGGAACTGTAACAATCTTCACTCTAATCGAGCATCCTCCTTCTGCCAGAAAAGGCTTAAATGTCATCTTTCCGGATACTGCAGATTATGTAAAAGCATTGGAGATTTCCAATAAGTTAAGAGAAAAAGGAAAGCCAGTTGGCTCAATAGATATTATCATTGCCGGTATGTGCTTAAATCGTTCTGCGAAATTATTATCCAAAGACAATGACTTTAAAATAATACATGGGATTTTTCCAGAATTCAAACTACAATTGATTTAATTTCATTGAAACGCTTCATCAATCATCTCAAGGTACATTGCGCTGCTCCATGCCTGGCTAAAGCAGCCTTTGCCTGACAATTCTTTTGCATCGCTTAATTCCGAGTGGCAGCCGACGCATCCTTTCCAAAGGATTTCTTCTGTGCTCGCTTGCGCTATTTTTTTAATCTCGCTTTTGAACCTGTCTTTGTTTGTTCGGCTAAGAACCAGCGCTGCCAGATTATTAATCCAAAACCATGAATCGCCCCTGTGGTAGCTTTTTGCATTTTCACCTGTGTGCTCGCCGCTGTACAATGGGCTGCTTTTGTCTATTGTTGATAAGCCCCCCCACTCAAGCCAAATGCTTTTTAATGCATTGGAAAAGCACGTTTCCCATTCCTCTTGCGACAAAAATTCAGGATACGCATAAGCCGCGATAAAAATATTCGGCCTTATAGTAAAGTCGCAAAGGCCGTCTGCAACAACCTTCCCGTTGAAAAATTCCTGCCGCACTTTGATTTTTAAGATATTTTCAAGCGCCCTGTAATTGTGGTTTTGCGAAAGCCCATACATGAGCGCGTACATGTTAAGCCGCAGCGCCTGAATCTCGATTCTCATTCCTTTTCTGCCATCGCCGCCAAATTCAGTGTCCATCCAGGTTTCTTTCGGTCCATTGACTTCAAAATTATCGCTTGTGTGGTATTTGAGCAGCGCGCTTAGCGATTTCTCGAGGGCGCTTTCTATTTCATATAAAATGGATTGGTATTCATTCTCTTTTTTGGATATAAGGCTGCCCAGCTTTGCAGTCTTGGAATAAAAGCTTTTGTTCTTCCCAACATTAAAAATTTTTAGCTCTTCTTTTATCGAATTTATTGCTTTTTTATCCCTGCTTATTTTTTCGGCAAGTTCCTGGCACCGCAAAAACAGCCACCCGTGCGAGTCCGCGCCCTTTAGCCTGCCGTCATCGCCGATTTTATCCAAATAACCAAAAATAATCGGCTTTACGTCCTTGATTTTCGACAATGACTTCAGGGATACTAATGAGTCCCTTGCCCAGAACTGGAAAAACCACGGAAGCCCTGCAAAAATTCCTTTGCAGCCTTTGCCGCAAACCGCAAGATTATTCAGGGAATTTAATGCGCTAATGTAGGACACTTTTATTTCGCTGCTTATCTTTTCATTCCTCATCACTTTTTTTATGGACTTGTTTTTTAAGAATCCAAGGAAATCCTGCTTTTCCTGAATCTTTAGAATATCCATCCTGCTAAAAACATCGGCGCATTCCCTGATTGCGCCGCTTTTGTTTTTCGACATTGAAAAAACAAATTTCGAGCCTTTGAGCCTTAGGGCATTGTAGGCGTGCCTTTTAAAAGGCGGGGAATTTCTTTCTTCGTCCGCATGATACTCCCTTTCAATCCACCTGCCATTTATTTCATATGCGCTTTTGTTGCCCTTTATTGCAAGATACAGGACAAATTCCAACGCGCCGTCAATTTCACCTTCTCTTTTGTCGGTTTTCTTTGTGAATTTTACAACTATGCATCCTTTCTCCCTGAAAATCTCGTAATTTCTTCCCCACTCCCTGCAATCGTAAGAGCGCTTGCAGTCCAGCACAACGTCAATCTCTTTTTCTGCGCTCAGCCAGTACATCAGCGAGTTTGAATTCTTGGGCATAAGGAATGACTCGGAAATTTTTTCCTTCCGCCTTTCGGCGAAATAAAAATAATTTTTCAGGCTTATGAGCTTGCCGCATCCACCTACTTCTATGGATTCTATGAACTTGTACATGCTCATTTCTTTTTCGTCAAAATAGAACAAGCCGTGGTATCTTGAGCTATGCCCGTTAAAAAAGCTGCAGTAGCTTCCTTTTTTATTTGTCAGCAAAAATCCCGCATTATCCGCAACGTTTTTCCTTATGCTCAAAGAACCAGTGTCATGGACGACTTCCATTGTTGTTAATTTAACGATATATATTTATAAGCTTTGTGATTAATCATATTTCATAATGGCAAAACAAGACATTGTTTACTCTCCGAATGAAACATACTACTCACTATTTCAAACAGCCACGGATAATGCGAAAAAACTTTATCCTGCAGGTTCTCCCGAATACGATCTTATAGTAAAAAGAAACCTTGCCATGTTCTGGAACTGGGCCAAGAGAGGCATTATTAGTTACGAAAGATTTGGCAGAGTGCATTACTTTCCTCAGCCTTCTTATGACTTTTTAACAGATATAGCCAGAAATTATACGATTCAGGATTTATTTAAAATCAGTGAATCAACAGTAAAGACGCTTCAAAATGAGGGAATTTTGAATCCTATCTCCATTCCAGACAGTTCAAAGCTGTTTTTTCAATAGCGCAAATAAAAAGCCCGGAATTTTTTATGGATGTTTATACCAGAAAATTAAAAAGCCACCAAAAAGGGATATGGGATTCGATTGACACTAATACTTCTAATAGCGGTTTCCTCGAATTTCAGCTTTTATATGGCTTGGTAAACAGCGGATTTGGAATCAATGAAGTCAGGTATTACAGGGAAATAGTCCTAAGCACCCCGCAAGCATTCAGCAGTGAAAAAAATCTGCGAAGCATATTATGGGAAGCCTTACTAATAGTTCCGCCAAAAGAAAGGGCGCAATATCTGGCATCCCTTGAAAACCAAATTGAAGCTTATGGCAGAGGAGAGCATGTTATTACGCGAGATTGCACAACAGCCGTCATGGAAATCACAAATCGGGCAAACCTAAGGTATCTGCGAAGGCAAGATGAAGAAAGAAAAAATATCGAGAAAAAAAATCATAGAGATTTGGTAACGAAATCGCCGTTGCCGCCGGAATTTGAAAAATCAGAACTGGATGAGGCGTTTGAAAATGATGCGGCTACGGTGCGGCAAATTCTTGGCATTGAATAAGAATTATCCATAAACTCTCTTAACTGCCAGGTTATGCGCCTCTATATAGTTGTTAGCAAATATCTTCCAGTCGGCCATGGAAGCAACTTTTCTTGCCGCAAGCTTGTTGTTGATTCTCTCCTCCTTTGAAAGGTTTGCGAATTTTAGCATGACATCTACGAGCTCGCCAACAACATCGTCGTCGCTTTTATTGAGCCTCTTCAATACAAAAATTCCGGGAGCTTCGTTTTGGGCGCACTCCGCGCAAAAATACCTCCCAAAGCCCGCCAAATCAGTCGTTACGGACGAAACTCCTAACGCTCCTGCCTCAAGCGGCGTGTAGCCCCACGGCTCGTAATAGCTGGGAAAAACGCCCAAGTGCGAGCCCTGCATAGCCTCGTAATAATTCAGGTTCAAAAGCCCGTCCGCGCCGCTTAAATAAATCGGGTAATAGACAATCTTTACCGGGTCATCCTCATCATTTTTCAGGTTTGCCGATATTATGCTCCTTAGGATTGTGTCATTTTCCTCGTACAGGTCATGCGTCAATAGGGGCGGCTTTCCTTTTTTAACGAATTTTGCAATCCTTATCTTCATTTCTGCAAGGAAATCTTTCTCGAAAAGGCTTTCTTTTGTTATTTTCTTGTTTGAGACAAATGAATAGATTATATTTTTCCCTGCATCCACTATGCTCTCTTCAAGCGAATCTTTTATGTCCTGATACAGCGTCTTGTTCTCCAAAAGTTCCAGCCTTATGTTTCTAAAGTTTGCAGGCACCCAGATGAATGCCATTATCGTCTTTTTGCTTTTTAGCTGCTTTAGCTTCTCATTTAACTTTCCGAGCGCCTTTATGTAAATGTCAATGCCCTTGTCGTGGAATTCATAGCGCCCTGCGATAAAATAAACAAGCGTTTCTTTAGGGTCGAAGGCGTAATAAGGAAAGAAATAGTATAGCATGAATTCCCTTATCCTGTCGCGCTGCAGCCTGTGCTTTATTGCAATCTCCTCAAATGAGGGAAATTTGCTTATGTCAAGGCCATTTAGCAAAAGAACATCCGGCTTTCTGCTCAAAAAGTAAGACGCTTCCATCCCGGTTATCTCGCTTACCGTCGTGAACACGTCCGCAGACAATGCGGAATTTTTTTCGACGAGGTGCTTTGGCTCGATATTATGGCTATAAGCTTCATTTTCCGGGTCTATCTTGTCCCATACGTTGTATAAATCAACATTGGAGCTTGCAAGCGCCCTTCCCAAGGCTGTCGCGTGCGTCGTGAAAACAGTTGCTGCTTTTACATTCTTTTTTTTCAGGTAGAGCAATCCTGCCCCGGAAAGCCATTCATGAAAGTGCGCAATGAGCTTTTTGCCGTTATAGGATGCTGACAGCTTTTCAATGAGCATTCCTGCGGCATACGCCCACACAACGGGCCCATTGTAGTCATGCGACGCCCTTAGCGAGTCAATCTTGTGCCACTCCCAAAGCTCGCGCTTTATGTCATTTGCTCTTTGCATGTAATTGACAAAATCAACCAGGATTGCATAAGGCATTCCTTCAATGAGCCACCTTCCGAAATGGCAGATTATTCCCTGCTTCTTTAATTCTTCAAACGCATCCTTGCAGAATTCATTCGGCACTTCTTCCTGAAATTGGCCTATGGCATTTGGGGCAAAGTAAGGCCCGATAAGAAAGTAATTATTCCCGTAAGCTTCTATCATTTTGGCAGCCTTTGACTTGACTACAGTGTATATGCCGCCTACCTTGTTGCACACTTCCCAGGAAACCTCGAATACTATGTCCGCTTTTTTATCAGCCATCTTGAATTTAAAAAATTTTAATTTATCATTAAGGTTTTTTATTCCATTCTTTATAAATCTTTGACACTACTCAAAAGAGAAAAAATGAAAAAATATATGCTCAAAGCAAATGTTTTTATATTATGAGGATAAGTCTATTATAATCATAGCATAGTCTTATTATAGCAAAAGAGGTGGTAAGGGTTAGAAGCGAAGTTTTCACTGTAAAGAGAACTTTTGTAGATATAAGAAACTCCATTCTTTTATGCCTTGCAGAAGGGCAAAAGACCATAAACCAGATCTCAAGTGAAACAAGGATTAACTGGAAAACAGTCGAGCGCCATCTTACTTACTTAATCGGAAAAAGCTTGCTCAGGGAAGCCTTTAGCTCTTCTTATGTAAGAATCTTCGAATTGACTGCTTTTGGCAAGGATTACCTGAGAAAAAGCACCTCGCGAAGAATACGAATATCCAATTACAAAATACTCAAGCCCGGAGGCGTTGAGGTATCATGAAAATTCTCATGTTTGGATGGGAGTTTCCGCCTTTTAGCAGCGGTGGCCTTGGAACTGCGTGCTATGGACTTACTAAAAGCCTGAGCGCGAAAGGCGTGCAGATAACTTTTGTGCTTCCATACTCTGCCGAAATAAACGAAGCCGATTTTGTGAGGATTTTGCCGGCAGGAAATATCAGGATAAGGAAGATAAACACCATCTTGCAGCCTTACATGGGGATAAAAGATTATAAGACCTATCTTCTAAAAAAGCCAAATCCAAAAATTTACGGCTCGACATTATTCGAGGAGGTATGCAAATACACGCTTGCAGCCGAAAAAATTGCAGAAGAAGAGGAATTTGACGTCATACACTGCCATGACTGGATGACCTTTGGGGCGGGAATTGCGGCAAAAAGAAAGAAGGGAAAGCCGCTCGTCTTGCACGTTCACGCAACAGAGTTTGACAGGACAGGCGGCCATCAGGTAAACCAGCACGTCTATGAGCTTGAGAGAGAGGGACTGCACAAGGCTGACAAAATTATTGCCGTTAGCAATTTTACCAAAAACAAAATCCTCTCGAATTACGGCGTTCCTGGGGAAAAAGTAACCGTAATCCACAATGCCGTTGATTCTTCAAGCTATTATCATGGCGAGAATTTTGAATTCAAAAAAACCGACAAGATGGTCTTGTTTTTGGGAAGGCTAACTCTGCAAAAAGGCCCTGATTATTTTATATACACAGCCAAAAAGGTCATCGAGCACGAGAAAAATGTAAAGTTCATGATTGCAGGCTCGGGAGACATGGAGCCGTTTATTATTGAAAAGGCAGCCGAGATGGGAATATCAAAAAACATGCTTTTTGCGGGCTTTCTTAACCCCCAGGATGTGGAGAGGGCGTACAAAATGGCAGATGTTTATGTAATGCCGTCTGTATCTGAGCCTTTTGGCATAGCTGCGCTTGAGGCAATGAAAAACAAGACTCCTGCAATAGTTTCAAACCAGAGCGGAGTGTCGGAAGTTGTAAAGCACTGCCTGAAGGCAGACTTTTGGGATGTAGATGAATTAAGCAACAAGATAATCGCGCTTTTGAGGTACAAGCCGCTTTCAGATACTTTAAGGGAAAACGGCTATTTTGAGGCGAGAAGCTTTAGCTGGGACACTCCGGCGGATAAGTGCATTCAGCTTTACGAAAAACTTTTAAATTTTTGAAAAATTACTTTTAAAAATTTGAAAAATTCGTTTTTTCAAACGAATTTTTCAACTTATATAGTCAACCAACAAAGTAATTAGGTGTCATGTATGATTTGTTGTTGACTATTACGAACACACAGCAATACCTAATAAATTCTGTGTGTGAGTATAATTTCGATTTCATCGAAATTTTTTCAAAATAAAAATGGTAAGCATTTGCTTTTATTTTCAGGTGCATCAGCCAATCAGGCTTAGGAGGTACTCTGTTTTCGAGATAGGGCGCCATAACGGCTATTTTGACGAGCACAAGAATGAGTCAATAATGAAAAAGGTCGCCCATAAGTGCTATCTTCCCGCAAATAAAGTCATTCTGGACCTGATTAACAGCACGGACGGCAGGTTCAAGGCATCTTACAGCATGAGCGGAATTGCGCTCGAGCAGATGGAAAAGTTTGCTCCGCAAGTAATTGACAGCTTCAAGAGCCTCGTTGCGACAGGATGCGTAGAAATCCTCGATGAGACTTATCACCATACGCTTTCATACTTGTATTCAAAAGAGGAGTTCAGGGAGCAGGCAGAGCTGCATAATCGCAAAATAAAAAAATTATTCAATTTCAGGCCGAAAGTTTTCAGGAATACGGAGCTTGTCTATAACAATGACATAGCCTCATTTGTTGAGGGAATGGGATACAAAGGGATACTTGCCGAGGGCGCAGACCACATCCTTGGCTGGAGAAGCCCGAATTTTGTTTACAGGCCAAGAGGCTTGAATAAAATAAAGCTTCTTCTGAAAAATTACAGGCTCTCTGACGACATTGCGTTCAGGTTTTCCGAAAAAAGCTGGAATGAATATCCCCTGACTGCCCCCAAATACGCGCAATGGGTGAACCAGGTCAACGGAAACGGCAATCTGGTGAACCTGTTCATGGATTATGAAACCTTCGGCGAGCACCAATGGGAAGACAAGGGAATTTTTGAGTTTTTAAGGCACCTGCCGCATGAATTATTAAAGCACAAGGACAATAATTTTGTAACTCCAAGCGAGGCTATAAAGAATTATGATTCCGTTGCCGAGCTTGATTTCCCGCATTATGTGAGTTGGGCTGACGTCGAGAGGGACATTAGCGCATGGCTCGGCAACAGGATGCAGCAGGAAGCCATAAGGGAAGCCTATCTTTTGGAAAACGATGTAAAGCTTTCAAAAAATCCTGCCCTGATTGACGAATGGAGAAGGCTCCAGACAAGCGACCATTTTTACTACATGTGCACTAAGTGGTTCAATGACGGCGATGTGCATAAATATTTTAATCCTTATGACAGCCCTTATGAAGCTTTCATCACTTACATGAACATCCTGAATGATTTTCGCAAGAAGGTTCAGCTACTTTGCAGCTAAGTTAAAAAATTCGCTTTTGAAGCGAATTTTTTAAACTTCTCTTTATAGCAAAAGACACAAGTTTTTAGACAATAAATAATGTCTTTTGCTTATT
>CAYWNO010000020.1:0-16934 GCA_964459665.1 uncultured Methanosarcinales archaeon | reverse complement strand
TATAATAGGATTATTTGATTATCTTGGGCGATTTAAGATTAAACCGCCGATATATCCTTTACGGTGGGCAGATGGTAATCACCAATTATAATTATAGATGATTTATAATCATTCTGCTTCATGTAATCTGAGGTATTCATGACTGCAATACGGCTTCTTTGAGTTATAACTATTTTATTATAATCATTGTTAAAACTATCCAATGGATTGTAATTTTCCCCTAACAAGAAGTTGCCGCTGTTCCTGAGTAGTTCAATCTGCTCGCCTATAAGATTGAATATACGGTCTTTATTTTTCAATATCGCGCTTGGCATCTTGCTTGAACCCAATATCAGACTGAGTTCTTCTTCATCGCTTATCTTTTTTCTTGCGAACAATAATTTATCATAAAAACGTCTTTCTAAATTTTGTTGATACAGGCTCATGGTTTCCCAGCCAAATATTTCAACATCTCCAATCAATGCCGGAGCTATATAAGCTCCCGGAGATACGCCTAAAAATGGGCGATTTCTGTTTGGTGTTAAGTTTATATTAAAATGAATGCCTTGTTCAGATAATGCGAGAAGGTAACTAATCACCATGTAATCATCGTGTTTTCTTGACATCCTAATAACATCAGCCATTTGATTTTTATCCTCATTTATCTGATTTAATGTTTCGGCTGTTACCCTGCCTTCCAAGCCTTCCAATGAAACTACATCTATCTTGTTATTGCTTAACAAATGATGAATCTTTTTTAAAGTAGGCTCGTTCAGTTCGTTTTTTTCTACGTCTATAAGCTTGAAGTTTCCATCTTTGTCAGATGTGGCGTGCGCTTCCCCTATAAGATATATCACACCTTCATCTTTTTTATAATAAATCTCGTCATCAAGCGAATAAAGCCGCATTTTTGATTCTAAACCATATAACTTCCTAAGAGGATCATACTTCTGATTTGCATCCCTTCCAGTAAACAGAAGACCTGCGCTGATTCCGGCAATTCCAGCCCCTAACATGGATAATAAAATGGTTCTTCTTTTATACATTTTCAATAAAATTAAAAACTAAATTATGCAGCCTGCGGCATTGCAGATTCGCCCGCTTCCGAATCCTGCGCATCTTTTCCTTCGCCTGATTCTTTAGGTGCTTCTTGCGCCTCTAAATTTTTTCCTCTTCTTTCATTTCTTGCGGCTTTTACATCATCCATGCTCCTGTATTCTGATTTTTCAGGTTTTTGGTAGGTTTCATCTTGCCTGTATTTTCCGCCCCTGATTAACTTAAGGGAAGGGCGCGCGGACGCGGAATGCTCATTAGATACTCTATTCTCAAGGCTTGACGCTTCTTGACGGCCAGTGTCGTTTCCATCATTGCCTTCTTCACTATCCAAGTAAAATATCTGATAAGGGCCGGGACGCTCTTTGTATCTTTCTTTTGTAGTTTTCCAGTCTAATTTCTTAACTTTGGCTTGTTTTCCGTATTTTTCCTGTAATTTTCTATAATTGGGATTTCTTGGGTCGCCGCCTTGTGCATTTTTTTCCAAATCAGAAAATTCGCGATAAACTGAATACTTTGTTGCTTCCTCTTCAGCTATAAGCCCAGCATTTCTTTTTATTTTAGGATTGTCATAGGATTTTCTGTTTATATGCTCTTGTTCCTCTCCCATCACGGTTTCCCACATTGTTTCAGGGTCAATGTAAATTCCAAAAATCCTCGACAGTACCCTTGCCTGCTCGGAAACTTTGCGGTAAGCGCCTTTGGATTCAATGAACATTACTTTTCCGTCCTTTGTCCTTGCGACTGCGGCGATTGCGTTTTCCGGCAAAAATCCCACGCCTATATAGGTTATATCTTCTAATTTTTTCCCGGAATTTACAGCTTTTTCCGCCAATGCCTGCGCAATTTCTGTCCCGAAGTAATTGCTCAGGCGCTGCCTTGAATTCTCGATTTCAGAAACGCCCTTTCCAACCTTATTATTCCAGTAGCCTTCGGTAATATAAAGGGGGTGCACATACAGATGCGGATTCGTATCGCTTGGGTGCTTAAGCCTCAAGTCCCTTTCCCTGAATGCCTCGAATATGCCTAATGCAGATGTTTCTTTCGGCAGTTCTATGTATTTGTTTTCAGCAGGAGGCGGGCTGCCTGCAATCCAGCTATTAATATTCTTATCATCAATCTGAGTAGTAGGTCCATGTTCATCATACTCGCTTAGCGGCTGAATGTATATCCTATTAGAAGTTCTGTCAACGGCAAATACCTTTCCGCGAATCTCGACAATATAAGGCTTTGCAGGCATATCATTATTATAAGGGTAAGAACTAACAGTAGGCGGGATGAATCTTCCCGACCTGAATTCTTCTTTTGGTATTTTGTATGTCATTTTAATCTTGTTAAAAATTTTCACTTGAAGTGAAAATTTTTATTTATAGTGCTGCTTATAAGATCAAATTAATCAAAGAAAAAAAATTAAAAAGAAAAAATACTTTTTAGTTGCTTATAGTTTTTAAATAAGTCTTTCCTGTTCTAGCTGCGTATTGCTGTGCTTCAAGTTGTGCAACCCTATTAATTTCTCCAATGGCGTCTGATGCAGTTGCCGTAGTATTAAGTGGTATTCCAAAAGATGTATTAACTTTACCTTGAAGCTTTATTCCAGTTTCTGGTTCTGTCCATTTCTCAGCAACTAAACTATTGATATAGTTTATTCTTCTTGACTCTGTATCTTTCTGAGTTGCAATATACTGTATTAATTGAGCTAATGCTGAATTAGCTTCGTATAATGCATCTCCTGGTTTTGCAGCAGCCATATTCATAATACTTTTAGTAAATTCACTATTGTTACCAATTATTTGACTTCCAATAGCGCTTGCTGCATTAGTGAAATATGTCCTAAGTTTTTCACCGCTGATATCTTCAGATTTGCCATCATATCCTTCAGCCTTGGCAAGTTCGTAACCTAATTTATGAATTATAGCATCGGCTTTTGCTTTATCCGCTTTAACATTGTTTCCAAGAACTCCTTTAACTATACCTTCAAGACTTTGAACATTATCTGTAATTCTCCTCTGTCTTACTAATACGGGATGATCTTTAGGAACCTCTGTATCACTTTTTTCCTGTTGCAACCTATATACTTTTAAGAGTTCCTCAAATGCTTTATTAACAGTAACCCCGTTCAGTTTAAAATCCTCAGTTTCAGTTGCCATTTTTCCTTTCCACCCCTTATATCAAGGTATATCTTTCTTCTTTATATATTTTTATCGAAAACAATCATCTTAAAGATTTTAGTCAAGCCAAAATCTTTAATTTTGTTACTACTTTATGATAACATCACTTATATATAAACTTTTCGCTTCTTTAGTATATATGTTGAAAAATTTGATTCAAAATCAAATTTTTCAAAGTTCCCAATATTCATTGAAGTTCATTAAAGCGGAAGCCTTATCGAATCTAAATAATTTGAAAAATTCGATCTTGACGAATCATCCAAACTCCTATAATTCTGGTTATCATTTATAAACTTGCTAATCAGATTGTAATGGTTAAATGCCCAGTCGCCTTCATTTGAGTCTGCAATATCATTGCGCGTAAGGATTGTCCGAAAGCCGGCATCGTTGGTCATGCTAGAGTTTTTTACAGTTTCCCATTCATTATCATCTTTTATCTCTAACTTGAATACGTAATCGCGAACAGGCACGCCGTTAGAATCATGCTCCTCAATATGATACGGCGTTGGATTATCTCTTGCAATCCTCTCCAAGATTTTTGCGCCGTCTCCTTGAATTTCTTCATTAATCTCTCTCACAAGTGCTGAATGCGGGCTTTTATCTGTCGGGTCAATCACGCCTCCGACCAGCGCGTTTTTGCCCGCAAACTTGGTGAAAGAGTAAGTGGGCGACTTTGTTTCTAAATAGAACTCTAACTCTCCGCTTTTCTTATCTTCGTGATATATAACAGCCAGCGCGCCTTCTACATAAGCATCCTCGGAACCCGTAATATAGTTTGAGGCTAATTTATTAGACGATTGCGGTGAACTTTCAAATGCCGAATCCTTAACTATTTCTTCTAAATTCAAGCCCTCTTCCAAAACTCCAACTCCGCCTTCACCTTCAACTGCTTCTTCCATTTTATCTTAATTTTTACTACTATATAATAATTAATCTTATATATAAACCTTTCGGTTTTGTGCATAAGTGAAAAAATCAATTTTGTCGAAAAATCGATTTTTTCAACGTTATTTATTTCAAAAGGTTTATATGCTAAAAAAAATTTCACCAAAAAGGTGAAATTTTTTAAATATATTATGGTAAAGAAAGAAAAAAAACAGTATAATGGGGCAAAGGAAATTTCCGAAAACGCAAAGGTTTCCAAGGCTCCTGACGGTATTCCAAAAGAAAATGATCCTATTTCCAAGCTGCCGCAGGACGTTCAGGAAAAGCTAAAGGCAATCAAGGGCAAGCTCGAAAGATTCCAAAAAAAGGTTTTGGAAAAATTTGACAAGTATATTGCAGGCATTGCATTAATGCCGCCTCCAAAGCCCGAGGAGCTCTCGCAGCTTAAGATGCACCAGCCGGGCATACAGCCGCCCATTCCCGAGCAAAAGCCGGAAGACAAGGACAAGATACACGCATTGGTTTTGGTTGATGATTCTGACAGCAAGACTATGTCCAAGCTGGAATTAAAGGACAAGCTTACTGCGATAATAGGTAGCATAGCAAATGAGATAGACCCAAAGCTTACGCCTCAAACGCTTATTCTTTCAGAGCTGTGGCAGAACTGCTTTGATGCAAAATACGAGCTGCTCCAGCTGATAGCTTTATCGGCGCCGATTTACGATTTGGGCATGCTTTCGGCAATAAAGATTGCGGAAGTCCACAAGACAATGGTCCTTAAAAAATTTGAGAAGTACATTGTGTCTTATGTGCTCGCAGGCTCTCTTGTTCAGGGAAAATCAACAAAGACAAGCGACATTGACGTATGGATTGTAATAGACGACACGGACGTCAAGAAGATGACGAGAGGCGAGCTGAAAGACAAGCTTCGCGCAATAATAATTGGAATGGGCATCGAGGCAGGCGAGATTACCGGAATCAAAAACAAAATAAACATCCAAGTCTATATATTAACGGATTTCTGGGATTCCTTAAGGGAGGCAAATCCGGTCATTTTCACTTTATTGAGGGACGGAGTTCCTTTCTTTGATCGGGGAATTTTCATGCCCTGGAAGCAGCTTCTAAAGATGGGAAAGATAAAGCCCAGCGCCGAGGCGATTGACATGTTCATGGGCTCTGGCGAGCAGATGATAAGAAGGGTGCAGCTAAAGCTAAACGAGATCGGAATGGAGGATATTTATTACGCGCTTCTAACTCCCAGCCAGGCAGCGCTGATGCTTTACGGCGTCGCCCCGCCTTCTCCCAAGGAGACAGGCTCACTGATGAGGGATATTTTTGTGCAAAAGGAAAAGCTTCTTGAAGACAAGTTTGTAAAAATCATGGAAAGGGTTGTTGATATAAGAAAATCAATCGAGCACGGCGAAAAGAAAGAGCTTAGCGGAAAAGAGATTGACGAACTGCTAAGCGACGGCGACAAGTACCTCAAAAGGATAAAAAGGCTTTTTACACAGATTGAGAAGATACGCGAAGAGCAGGAAATGCTCAATATTTATGATACTGTAACTACCGTTGTAAGGGACGTTCTGAAGCTTGAAGGAATCGAAAAAGCAAGGGACAATGAGATGCTGCATCTTGTCGAGGAGAAGCTTGTCGCGGAAGGAAAATTGCCGTCGAAGTTTTCGAGGGTCATACAGGAGCTTATGAAGGCAAAAAAAGACTATGACGAAAAGAAGCTCTCAAAAGTCGAGATAGACAAGGTCCACAGGGATTCGGGCTCGCTGATAAAATTCCTTGTAGAGCACATGCAAAGAAAAAGGGGCAGGGAGATTGAGAGGCTAAAGATCCGGGTAAAGCACGGCAATAAATTCGGGGAAGTCATCCTGCTTGGGGATTTTGCCTACATAACGCAGGACATAGACGCTGAAGAAAAGGAATTGAGCAGGGCAAAGATAAACCCCGACGGAAGCCTTGGAACATTGGAAAAAAGCTCCTTTGAAGACATGGAAAAAGCGCTTGCCGTAATTTCCGCGCCGCAAAAAATCTTTATTAAAGACGCCCTCTTTGACGGCCTGAAAAGGATTTTTGGAAAAGACGTCGAGATATTGGTGAATTATTAGAAAAGTTAATAAACTTTAAATTTTATTCTTTTTCCTAAAATGAAAACCGGCTATAAAGTTCACGACTGCATGACTACGAAGCCAATTTCTGTTTCTTCGTCTGCATCATTGGAAGAGTGCGCCAAAGCCATGGCATTAAACCACGTAGGCGCTCTTGTAATCGAAGACGGCCACAATTCAAAAGGGCTTATAACGGAGCAGGATATTGTAAGGAAAGCCATTGCTAAGGGAATAAATCCCGTGGGAAAAAATGTAAAAGAGTTCATGGAAAAGGACTTAGTGACTATAAAGCCTGATGATGACATCTACGATGCATTGATAAAAATGAGGGACTCAAACATAAGGCACCTTCCGGTTGTAGACGAGGGAAAAATGGTGGGGCTTCTGACATTAAAGGACATTTTAAAGATTGAGCCGCAGCTTTTCGAGCTTCTTACGGAAAAATTCGAGCTAAGAGAGGAAACAAGAAAGCCAATAAACCGCGTCATATCAAACGAGGCAATCTGCCAGGGATGCGGCGCTTACGTCGAGGACGTAAAAAAAGTTA
Source organism: uncultured Methanosarcinales archaeon (assembly GCA_964459665.1). Classification (GTDB taxonomy): domain Archaea; phylum Nanobdellota; class Nanobdellia; order Woesearchaeales; family GW2011-AR4. The sequence continues at coordinate 10,185 of CAYWNO010000020.1, read as the reverse complement.
AAGGCTCCTTGCTGTGCGAAAGGTGTGCAAAGGAGCAGAGATGAATTTGATGGATATAAAAAATACTGAATGAACATTATTTTTTATCCGATGCTGCCTTTAGAGGTAATCTTAAATGATGGAATATCCCTAAATTCGCCTTTATCCTCTGCCCAATAATTTAGTTGGTTATAAAGATTAGAAAGTTCTTGATGTTTTGCAAGCAAACAGGCATAATCATTTCTAGAAACAGGCAAATAGTTCCTTATTTTAGCTAATTTATCGCGCATACTCATTTTAATCATTTTTTAGGTTTATTGGCCACTATTTAAACCTTCCTATTTTTACCACTAAATAATAAGAAAATTACATCCTCTCCAAAACGCCAATTCCAAGAAGGCTTAGCCCATTCTTTATAACCTGCCTTACTGCGCTTATGAGCAGTATCCTTGCGTCTCTTGTTTCATCTTCTGCTTTCAGGATTTGATGTGCATGATAATATTCATTGAACCTTTGCGCCAAGGAATATAAGTAAGATGCAACAAGGTGCGGCCTTAATTCAGCCGAAGCCTTTTTTACAGTTTCGGGAAAATCAGAAATCATCCTGATAAGCTCGGTTTCCCCTTTTTCTTTCAATAAGGAAAAATCAATCTTGGGATTGATTTTTCCTTTCATCTTTTTGAGGATGCTGCTTATTCTTGCATAGGCATACTGTATGTAAGGCGAGCTCTCGCCTTCAAACGACAATGCCTGCTCAAGGTCGAATAAGACGTTTTTTTCCGGGCTTACTTTCAAAATGCCGTATTTTACCGCGCCGTATCCTATTGCTTTTGCAGCCTTTTCATCAAAAATGCTGTACCTTTTTCTTATCTCCTCTGCCGCCTTGCTAAGAGCCTCGCTCATAAAATCCGAAAGCAGCACGACATTTCCTTTTCTCGTTGACATCTTCCCTTCAGAAAGCAGCACGAAAGAGTAATGGACGGCTCTTCTTTGGAATATCTCAAGCTCCTTTAATGCAGCGTTTATCTGCTCGTTGTATAGCTTTTGGTCTTCTCCAAGAACGACTATGCACTCGCCTTTAGCTGCGCATTCAATGGCATAGGTTATGTCCCTTAAAGGATAAAGCGATGTTCCGTCAGCCCTCGTCAGCACAAGGACTGGAATTTTCATGCCAAGCCCGTAGCCTTTCTGGTCCAAAACCCACCGGTTAAAGCCGTCTATGAAAAGCTTGCCTGTTTTCTCGAGCCTTTTTAGAGTCTCGTCTGTTTTCCTGCTCCACAAATACGATGATTCATAATCAAAGAAATCGTATTTTATCCCAAGCTCTGAAAGAATTTTTACCTGACCCTTCACGCAGATATCCACTATCTTCCTGAACCTACTTCTTATTTTTTTGTCGCCTTTTTCCAGCATGGAAAGCAGCTCAAGGGCTTTTCTGTCCAGCTCAGGATCAGTCTCTATTTTTTTGTTAATTTCGATGTATATTCCAAACAAATCGCCGAAGCTTATGTTTTTCTTTCCCTGCGCCCCAAAAACCAGCATGGCTATCTGCTTTCCTATATCGTTGACCCAGTAATGTGTTTCCACTTTATAGCCCTGAAATTTCAGCAGCCTTACAATCGAGTCCCCGATGAATGCGTTTCTTGCCCTGCCGACGTGAGGCGAAGCGTTTGGGTTTATGCTCGTATGCTCAACCAATGCTTTTTTCCCCTTGCCGATGCCTAAAGAGCCGTATTTGTCTTTTTGCCTGAGCGCTTCTTTTATTGCTTTTTGCGCAAGCCTGCCCTTGTTGATAAAAAAATTAAGGTAAGGGCCAACGGCCTTTGCTTCAACAATAAGGTCATTTGCCTTGAACCTTTTGCTTAAATCATTTGCTATTTCATTCGGGGATTTTTTCCATTCCTTTGCAAGACTAAAGCACGGGAAGGCGTAATCTCCCATTTGAGGATTAGGCGGAACTTCAAACTCAGTATTTTCTATATTGGCTTCGTTTTTCAGGAATTGCGCGATTGCAGACTTAAATTCATCCATGATAATAAATTAAAAACATTACGATTTAAATGTTTTGGTTTATGGAATTTTTCAACTATCACTTAGAAACTTTTTTATATATGTGGTGTTATGGCTTTTGAGTTATTAAGAGAACTTTGAAAAAATCAATTTTTTCGTAAAAAAATGTCAAGATGCACTTCCAAGGTCGCAATTGTAGGAGCAGGCTTTGTCGGAAGCACTGCGGCATACGCCCTTTTGATTGACGGGGCAGCTTCCGAGATTGTGATAATAGACGCAAACAAGGAAAAGGCAGAAGGGGAGGCGATGGATTTGCAGCACGGGCTGCAATTCAAGCCAAACGTCAAGGTTTCTTTCGGAGCAAGCTATGAGCTTTGCAGGGACGCAGAAATCGTCGTTATAACGGCAGGCGCGCACCAAAAGCCCGGCGAGACAAGAACAGAGCTTGTAAAGAAAAATTCTGCAATCTTCAAGGATATGATTCCTAAAATCACCAAATACAACAAGGACTGCATTCTGGTTGTCGTATCAAATCCTCTGGATATTCTGACCTTTTTAGCCTTGAAATATTCCAAGTTTCCCAAGAACAGGGTGTTTGGCTCGGGCACGATTCTTGACACGGCAAGATTTAGGTATCTAATCGGAAAGCATTATGGGGTGAGCCCAAACAGCGTGCATGCTTACATAATAGGAGAGCACGGGGATTCCTCTTTTCCGCTCTTAAGCTCTGCAAACATTGCAGGCGTTCACCTAAGCAAATTCAAAGGGTACAGCAAAAAAGCAATGGAAAAGATTTATCAGGAAACTAAAAACGCGGCTTATGAAATAATCGCAAAGAAGGGCGCAACTTATTACGCCATAGGGCTTGGGATTGTAAAGATTGTAAGGGCAATTCTTTCCAATCAAAATGAAGTGCTCGCTTTGTCGAGCTACATCAAGGATTATCACGGCGTAAAGAACGTATGCCTAAGCGTCCCTACAATTATCAACAGAAACGGAATAAAGGAGCATATCCTAATCCCGCTTAATTCTCTTGAAAAGAAACAGCTGAAAAAGTCTGCAAACTCGATAAAAAGCGTTTTAAAAGGGATTTATACTCACGGACAAAAATAATTAGACAATTGTTGTCCGTTCGTAATAAGCAAATGACACATACATTGTATAATTGTATAAAAATTTGTGTCATTTGCTATAAAGGAATGTCAATAAAACCCTGCGAGCAGAGTTCCTATTAAATATCCTGCAATCGCAGCCAGTGTTCCAATCGACGCCATTTCAATGCCGCTTTTCTTCCAGTCGCCTATTGTAACCTTTGCTTTTACGGCTCCTACAATAAACAGGATGATTACGGATAATGCCAATGAAATGATCATTCCCTGCTTTATTGACGAGAGGAAAAACGGGATTATTGGCACCAATGAGCCTATTAATGCAGATATGCCAACGATAGCTCCGCTTCTTGCAGGCTTGTCGTATTCTTCAGGAAAAAGCCTAAGCTCCTCTGCCATCATCGTTTCAAGCCACAATTGGTTGTTAGATGTTATTTTCTTTACGATTCCTTCGAGCTGCTTTCCCCTAAAGCCCTTTTTGCGGTATATTTCCCTTATCTCCTCAATTTCCGTGTGCGGCATTTCTTTGATTTCCTTTTTCTCAATTTCGAGCTGGCTTTCGTAAAAATTATTGGCTGCCTTGGAGCTGGTATATGCAACAGCCGCCATGGATATTGACTCGGCAAACGCGCCTGCAAGGCCTGAAATAAGGACTATATTTGCGCTTTTTACAGCGCTTGCAACGCCAAGCACAAGCCCAAGCGTGTTTACAAGCCCGTCCTGAAATCCAAGAATAAAATCCCTTATGTTTGACCTGCTAAGTCCGCTGTGCCTTTCAGTTTGGTGCTTTTGAAGTGATTTATTCATTTTTTCCAATCCAGCCTAAAAATCATGTACATTCCAATCAAAAACAAAGGAAAGCTAAGCAATTGCCCCATCGTGATGTAATTAAATATGAATCCAACCTGCTCGTCGGGCTGCCTGAAAAATTCGACTAAAGTCCTAAGCATGCCGTACGAGGCTATAAAGCACCAGAACATGAATCCTTTGGGGTATTTTTTATTTTTTATGGAGAATAAAAAACAAAAAATTGCAATGTTCTTGATTGATTCGTAAATCTGCGATGGGTGCCTGCAGCCATCGGGCAGCGAGCTTATGAATTGGTTTCTTGAATAGTCAACACACCAGCTTACGCTTGTTATCCTGCCGTAAAGCTCCCCATTCATAAAATTTCCTATTCTTCCAAGGGCCAATGCCAGCGCAGCAGGAATCACTATGATGTCGGCTAAATCATAAAATTCAATTTTTTTCTTTTTGCAAAACAGCCATGTTGCGGCAATTATCCCGATAAGCCCCCCGTGAAAGCTTAGGCCGCCGTGCCAGATTGCTATTGCCTCAAAAGGATTTTTGAAATAAAAAACCGGATTATAAAACAGGACATAAGCTGCCCTTGCGCCGACTACATCCCCTATTAGGGCATAAAACAAAAGGTCGCCCGCATCATCTTTTGTTATGCTCAAGCCTTTTATTTTTGCAAAGTAGATTATCAAAAAATAGGCAATTACAAATCCTAGCGCATAAAACAAGCCGTAATACCTGATTTGAAAGTATCCAATCTCGAGCAAAACCGGGTTTATGTTGTGATAGAACATTTTGCTGAAAATTTTTTAGCCTTTAGCTGAAAATTTTTTTGTTATTTGATAAAATGAAATCCTGTTTATTGATATTGCCGAATAGTACACAAGATAAAAAGAGATAATGGATGCTTGCCTGAAATAGCCATACAGGTTAAGGTAAAACATGTAATTCCTGTCTGCGGCTAGCCTTACCAGATAGCCGCTGCCCAGAAGCAAAAGCCCTAAAAGCATTACAGAAAAACCTATGAGAAGTATTAACTCGGCGCAATCTTTGATTTTTGTAAAGGCGACCGCAAAGCTTTTCCTGACTGATTTTTTTATCGAAAGCCCTTCATAGAAAAAGGATTGGGACAGGTTTGTGACTAAATACAGCAAGATAAAAAGAGGGATTCCCATGGCGATAAATATGGACGGGCGATAGCTTTCTTTAATGCTCTCCAGAAGAATGCTAAAAGATGCGAATGCGGGCAGGATTAAAGCTATATTCAGCAAATAAAACCGCCAAAGCCTATTGAACGAGAATTCCGTTTTATCGAACAAGGATTTTACAGAATACAGCAGGCCGTATTTAAAAAAAGAGTACGCAAATAAGATTACAAGAAAGTATATTGACGTAAGGGCAATATAAAAAAAAGCCATGGCAGTCAATTGGGAAGGTATAACAAGAAACTGGGCAAAATAATTAAACAGCATCTGGAGCCCAAAAAGAGAGACTAAAAACAGCGCATCAAACAAAGCCATCATCCCAAAACTTCCTAAATTACCTGCCAAAAGCCTAAGGCTATTTATTGACAGTAATTGCCCTGCATGAATAAACTTTTTTATTCCCATCGAATCAAAAAAATTTCTGCTTGTTTTTAAATATGTCGGAAAATTCATGGCAAGTTATATAAACAAAACTTATGGTGCAGTGTTATGATGATATCTTATAATCAGGCAAGTTGCCTTATGCAGGCGAAAGAAAACGGGCTGAAAAGCGCGGAAATTTCCCTTGACCTCAACATTACAAAGGCAAAAGTAGGAATTTCAGAAGATTTTTTCATTTTCCCGCAAAATGAAAAAATTTCTGAAATCCAGCTAAAGAAAGTTATAAAGGATAAAGAAAGCTGTTTTTTGGTAAAAGGCAATTCATTGCTCAAGATGCAGTTGTTTTCCGAGAAGACAAACAGGTTCTATAAGTTAGTGCCAACAGATGACGCGCCTACAATAGAAATATCCGGGATAAGGATGCACGTGACAAAGAGCATGTCCCCCATGCAGGACACAAAGAAAAAAATACAAAGCATTTCCCCGATAAGCGGGATTGTGTTGGACACCTGCATGGGGCTTGGCTACACGGCAATTTTAGCATCGAAGCTTGCGGATTTCGTCTTTACATGCGAAAAGGATGAAAATGTGCTTGAGATTTCCGGATTAAACCCGTGGTCGAAAGAGCTTTTTAACAACAAAAAAATAAGCATAGTGAAAACTGATATTTTTGATGAGATAAGAGTTTTTAAAAGCGAAATGTTTAACGCAATCATTCACGACCCGCCAAGATTTGGCCTCGCGCCTGAATTGTACTCCAAAGAATTCTACGCGCAGGCTTTCAGGGTCATTAAAAAAGGCGGCAGGATTTACCATTATACCGGCTCTCCCGGAAGCAAAAACCGCAATATTGACCTGCCAAAAAGAGTTGCCGAAAAATTAATGGCTGCGGGCTTTAGGGAAATAAAAAAAGCGCATTATGGGCTGACGGCAATAAAATTATTAAACTAATCCTCTTTTTTGTTGAATATGGCCCTCACAGAATCACAAAGGTTTCACCTCAAGAAATTCATCAAGGAGCTGGAAAATTTCAGGGGAAGGCACACTGAGCTTGTAAGCGTGTATGTCCCGCAGGATTATGACATCAACAAGATAATAAACCATCTTGCCCAGGAGCAGGGAACTGCATCCAACATAAAATCTGCAGCCACGAGGAAGAATGTTACGGACGCTCTTGAAAGGATGATACAGCACCTTAAGCTATTCAAGAAAACCCCGCCTAACGGCCTCGTGGTTTTTTCGGGAAACGTCGCCGAAAGGGAAGGGCAGCATGATTTTAGGGTATGGAGCATCGAGCCGCCCGTGCCGCTGAAAACGAGGATTTACAGGTGCGACAAGGAATTTGTGCTTGACATTCTAAGGGACATGCTTGAAACAAGGGAAGTTTACGGCCTTGTCGTTATGGACAGAAGGGACGCAAACATTGCATTGCTCAAAGGAAAGGCGATAGTTCCTTTGGTAAAGACGCATTCAGAAGTTCCGGGCAAGTTCAAGGCAGGCGGGCAGAGCGCCCTTCGTTTTGAGCGCCAGATTGAAGGCGCGGCAAAGGAGCATTACAAGAAAGTAGCAGAATACATGAAAGAAGCATTCCTTAACATGGAAGGCCTGAAAGGAATAATCGTGGGGGGACCGGGCCCTACAAAATATGACCTTGTCGAGGGAGATTTCATAACAAACGAGGTCAAAAAGAAGATAATAGCCATAAAAGACCTAAGCTACACGGGCGAATTCGGGCTGGAGGAGCTGCTCGAGAAAAGCGAGGATGTATTGGCGCAGGAAGAGGTAATCGAGGAGAAAAAGATAGTGGGCAGGTTCCTTGAGATGCTTGCAACAAGGCAGAACATGACAGCTTACGGAGAGAATGATGTAATGGAAAAGCTAAAGATGGGCGTGGCTGATATCCTGCTTTTATCCGAAGACCTGCCGGATGAAAAGATTGAAGAGTTCGAGAATGCCGCAAAGCCCGTCGGGACAAGCATAAGGATAATCTCCACGCAGACAAGGGAGGGCGCACAATTAAGGGACCTTGGAAAAGCGGCTGCCATATTAAGGTATGAGCTGCATCGTTAGTAAAAGAGAAATTTGAAAAAATCAATTGCAGACGCATAAAAGTTGAAAAATTCGTGAAAAACGAATTTTTCAAAATAAGAAAACTTTAAATAATAGTATTACTTTTAATACTTTGGTGACAAGTATGCAACTAAGCGTAAAAGATGTGAACGAAGCGGTTTTTAGGGAGTTCAAGGCGGAATCCGTGCGGGAAGGGCTTAAAATAGGCAAGGCGCTGACATTAGCCATGGAATTGTTTATAGAGAAAAAAGAGAAAAAAAACAAGATGAGCTTATTAAATCTTAAGCCAAAGAGCTGGGGCAAAAGCACTAAAACTTTAAGTGAGGAAATAGACAGGGTAATTTATTAAAATGGCAATTTTCGTGGATTCAAGCGTTTTTTGCGCGTATGCCAATTCTGATGACGTCCACAACAAAAAAGCGGCAATTATAATTCACGATATGCTTTCAAATAAATACGGCAATATCATTACGACAGATTACGTGTTTGATGAAACTGTTACTGTCGCCATGCGCAGGGCCAATAAGAAAATCGCAGGAGAGCTTGGGGAATTCATTCTTAATTCAGAGATTTCAATCGCAAAAATAGATAAATTGGTTTTTCATAAAAGCTGGGAGATTTTCCAAGGCAGCGGCGCTTTTAGCTTTACTGACTGCACCATAATAGCATTTATGGAAATTTTCGGAATAACCAATATAGCAACTTTTGACAAGGAATTTAAAAAATTAAAAAACTTAAAGGTAGTTGACTGATTTTTATGGGAATCTTTAATTTCTTCAAAAAAAGGCGAGAAAACAAAATCAAGAGATTGAGGCTAAACGAGCAGATAGCCTTGTTAAAGCGGGATTTTCAGGAGGGGATAATAAGCTTTAAGCATTTTAAGGAATTGCAGGCTAAAAAAATAGGCATAGTCAGTGGAATAAAAGAAGCCTGGGAAAATGCAGGCTTTGATTATATTCCCGTAGAGCCCATACTTATAAAAAATAATAAGCTGCGCGCTTACAAAACCAAGAATGGCGATTACAGGGTTTTCACAAAAATTTTAGGGCCGAATCTTTTTGATTTCCTGTCAAGCAGGGAAGGATTAAAATTCAATTCAAAACTAAGGAGCGATCAAATCACAATAAATGCAACGCTCAGAAAATTGAGAATTTTTCATGGACACGAACATATCGATCAAAATTATTGCATCGAAATTTACGAAGAAAAACCGAGGCTGTACATCATTGACTTTGATATGGCAGAAATCACCTAAAAATATTTTTCAATAAATAAAATGTCAGAACTAATCAAGGAAGCATTCAGGAAGATGTATCCGGAAAAAGAATTCGAATATTGCGCCTCTCTCAAGTATTCCCGAAAATTCAAGCCGTACAATGCAAATGTAAGAATGCGCGGCAATAATCTGGTTTTTAATTTAAGCAGGGACTGGAAGAAGATAAGCGAGGAAATGCAAATCGGCCTGATTCAGGAATTGATGTCAAAAATCCTAAAGGACAAGAAGAAGACGATGAACATGGAGCTTTACAGCATCTTCATGAAAAAAGTGCATCTTGCCGCCCCAAAGACAAAAACAGACGAAATACTTGAAGAGTCATTTGAAAGGATTAATGAGCGCTACTTCAATGGGATGCTTGACAAGACAAACCTGCAATGGGGCGGCGATTCTACGAGCAAGCTTGGCTGCTATGAATACGGCTCTGATACCATAACCATAAGCAGCATATTCAGGGGCTCGCGAAAAGAGCTTCTGGATTATGTCATGTACCACGAGATGCTGCACAAAAAATTCAAGTTTGAAAGCAGGAACGGAAGGAACCTGCACCACAGCCCGGAATTCAAAAAAATGGAGGGGGAATTTGAAAACAGGGATTTCGCAAAAAAAGAAATATCGAAGCTTGCAGGAAGGCATCGCAGAACCTTGAAAAATCCGCTTTTCGGCGAATTTTTCAGCTTATAACCCTAACTGCCTCTTTTTTCTATGATTTCAACGTTTCCATTAAGCTCGATAAAAGTAACCTGGCTGCCTTCATTGAGTTCGCTGAGCAATTCTGGAGAGGCATTTGCGTCGAGAGTTTCATAGCTTACCATGTCCATTACCTGGACTTTGTTATTGCTCGTTTTGGAAATGACTTGCCCGAGCTTTCTTACTATATCCACAATCTCGACTTTATCCGCATGGCCCAGATTAACGCTCCTTTCGCCTTTTTCATTGAGGCCCTGAATATAGAACTTAAGCTTGCTGTGAGAATGTGTCCCTACAACAATGACTTCCTTTCTTAAAACCCTTACAACCTCGCTGTTGTAAATGAAATAACTTCCCCTTTGAAGCTCCTGCGCGGCCGCCATTTTATTTGGTGATTTTTCAGCCATTATTTAATTCTTCTTGTTTTCTATACATACTCACGGACAAAAATAATTAGACAATTGTTGTCCGTTCGTAATAAGCAAATGACATATATAGACTTTTGCGGTGATTAGTTTAAAAAATATCTGCAATTTACGAGGTAAACGGTTACATAAAAATAAAGCAACCAACGCAAAGGTCTATACATTGTATAAAAATTTGTGTCATTTGCTATAGAGAGTTTTGAATAACCCCTTATTAAAGATTTCTGAATTTTATTTCTCGT
>CAYWNO010000019.1:0-17014 GCA_964459665.1 uncultured Methanosarcinales archaeon | reverse complement strand
AATAATCCTGATTTTAAGGTCAAAATGTTCGAATATTATTCACATTAACTATAGTGGTTGCTGTTGAGCGGCTTAACAGGATGATGGTTTTTCATAAAGGCGCGCCAACAAGCGAATCGTATATTGTAAATAAGTACGGGGCAATGATTACCCCATCCATTTACGACAAAGACTCGATACTCAAGAGGGTGGTAAAGACAGAAGCTTTTAGGCAATGCCAAGAAAACGGCAGATTCAGGGGGATATATGAAGGGTATATTGGAAAAACAGTTGTAGGGGCATCCAAGCTAGTTGAAAATTCCGGTTGGTGCGTAATAGTTGAAATTCAGGAAGAAAGCGCAATGGCCGCAATTTCGTCCCTTAAATATAAAACTTTATTTGTTTTCGGAATAAGCAGCGTTCTTATAATCTTCCTGTCCGTGTTTGTATCAAGATTGGAGCTAAGAACCATAAATAAAATGGAGGATGAGTTTCTTAACATAACTTCGCACGAGCTTAAGACCCCTATAACCCCCATAATGGGATTTCTGCAAAGATTATTGAGAAATACTAAAAGATTCCAGATAAGAAAAGATGTAAAAGAGCAGCTTGAAACTTGCCTTAGGAATTCCATAAGGCTGAATAATCTTGTCACAGATATTTTGGATATAACAAAGCTCACGTCCAACAGAATGAAATTCAACATGAAAGAATTAAAATTAGAAGAGGTAATAGAAAATTCCATAGAGGATATAAGCACATTAATCAAAGGAAAAAATCTCAAGATTGTAAAAAAAATAGAAAAGCTTCCGGTTATAATCGGGGATGAATCCAGGCTGATGCAGGTTTTGGACAACCTGTTAAACAATGCTATTAAGTTTACAGACAAAGGAACTATCACCTTAAATGCGTTTTTCAACAAGAACTGCGTGCAAATTGATATAAAAGATACGGGAGTTGGGATAAGAAAGGAAAACATTCCTAAGCTGTTTACAAAATTTTTCCAGACTCAGGAAGCTACTACAAGAAAGACTAAAGGAACTGGCTTGGGCCTTGCAATATCCAAGGAGATTATCCGGGCCCATAATGGCAGGATATGGGCTGAAAGCAAGGGCATGGGAAAAGGATCTACTCTTTCTTTTACATTGCCCGTTATGAAACGGAAATATCGAGAACTTTGAAAAATCATAATTTGATTTCTTTATCCACGAACATATCCAAGTCTATTGCCATGGGGGCATTTTTTCCTTCCGGATTTACGAAAATTCCCTTTACGTTTCTCATCCTCAGCTCAGTTATAATTGAATGCGCAAATTTTACTATCGTTGCACCATCTTCATAGGCAAGCAGGGTTGCCAGCGAATCAAAAAAAAGCAGCTGGGTTTTTTGCTCTTTTAGCACATTTGATATTGCCAAGTCAATTTTGCTCAATTCATTTGGCGATGAAATGTAGGTGCAATTTTTCTCATTTTTTGCGTCCCTTTGCCCCACGCAATCTATAAAGTGAAGATTATCATTGGCATTGCTGCCATCATCAATTTCCTTTAACAGGGTTTCATAAGGCTTGTTTAATGTCACATAGCATACTTTTTTGCCCAGCTGTGCCAGTTCACGCATAACCTGCACTGTTTTATGCGTATATTCCTCGCCTGAAATGAGTACCAGCACAATATCATTTGTTTCTAACTCTTTTATAATTCCATCATTCATTTGTTTTATTTGTTTGAGTAAATATAAATATTTATCTAAACATTGGCGCAAAATCAAATCTTTGCATCTGAACATGCTTTAATGGGAGAATCATGCTGACGGGATTTTCAGACACAAGATTGCTTTCTTTGAGGTACTTCATGCACGAATCATGCTCAGACTCGTAGTCGGCGCAGCTCTTGTAGGCGTTTATCGAAAAAAATTCAAAATCACATGACACCATGAAGTTGCACGACTCAAAGCCCGACATGTATTCCATTATTTTTTCATATGCCTCGAAAGATTTTGCGGAATTAAATTTTATATGGTGCAATGCAAGAACCTCGCATTTTACCTTTTTAATATCCGGTATGTTCACTATTTTCAAAAACCCTTCCTGCACCAGCCTTCTTCTGGTTTGGGATATGCTTGGCCTTGGGATTTTGGTTTTTTCGAAGATTTGCGAGTCATTCAGGTGCGGAAATTTCACAAGCGCGCATAATATCTCTTTTTCTTTGCCTGTAAGCCGCCTTGTAAATGGATTGATGCTTTCTTGTTTTTTGGAAGGCTTATCCCTAACCTCCAGCCCAAGCGCGCTGCCGAGCAGCTGCGCATAGTCGAAAACCTTGTGGAATCTGCTGAATTCAAGAGGGAAGTAGCCGACATTCATGAACTCTATTAATCCATGCTCCCTGTATCTTTTCATTATGCCGTCGGCGTGTTTTTTAAAAGAAGTCAGGTTTTTTGAAATGTATATTCCAATAAGCTCCTTTTCGGTGCAGCTAAAAAATACCTGCTCGGGAGTATCTGAAATTTCCTTTAGCATTGCCAATTTCTCAGCAGGCCTCTTTGAAGAAGCATCCATTTTAGCGTAGAAAATGTTAAGCAGCTCGAATCCGATAAAAGAAAAATTCGGAATCCTGCAGGTGCGGTATAAACCTTCTTTTTTCAGTTTATTTTTGATGGACGTGATTGTTGTCCTTTTGATATTAAGTTTATTTGAAAGCTCTATATCATTAAAAAGGGGATATTTAACAATCCCGTAATAAACCAATTTTTCTTTTTCTGTGAAAGGCAGATATTTTTTGATGCCTTCAAAATCATCATACTCTTTTTCCGCCATTTGCGGCTCTTTTAAGGTTACGTGCATAATGACGCCGTCTGAAGTGTAAACTGGGTTTATGCAAACTTCGAGCAGTATTTTTCCATGATGCTTATTTAGGAGAATGGACTTAGAAGATAATTGCCGGGCATTTTCAGTATTTTTTGCTTCCCAGCAGAATTTTGCAAGCTCGGGCTTGAAATATTTTTCAAAAATATTGTTGCCGATTAATTTTTTCTTTGGATAGTCAAATAGCCTGCATGCTTTTTTATTTGCATCCAAGAGCGTAAGGTCATTTTTAAGGATGAGCATGGCGTCATTGGAATTTTCAAAAATGTTTTTATGTATCGGCTGCGTTTTAAGCATTTTCGTATTTTTTATTTTGGCTTTCTTAGCCTGTCAAAATCCGATATTATTCTCGTAAAGCTCTCCTTTACAAAAATGGTTTTATCTTTCGATGCCCTTATCACTTCCTCTGAAGACACGTTCTCGATGCCGTTTATATCCCAAACAGTTTTGACGGGCTCTATCTTCTTATAGAACAGCTCCTTGTCAATGCTTGAATGCTCAAGCAAAACATCAGTCAGGTGCTTCCAGAAAAACGCTTCGTTTAGAATGTCTTTTTTCATTATGCATAAAATTGACTGATGCCTTAATAATTATTCGTTAAAAAAGTGCCACATATATAAGTTATGTTACACTTTCTCCTGCCACTTAAATCTAAATCGGATTATTGTAAAACCTTTTTTGGGAAAATCTTTTGAGGCGTGATTTTTCTATAAACCCAATGTTAGACATAAAAAAAATCAGCAGAGAGAGCGAGGAAGGGCAGGAGATTATGAAACAGATATATGGCATGCGCCTGGAAGGTTACACTGCGCTGGGATGGAACATTTTTTCCAAAGAAAACTCAAAATTAATAAAAGACGAATTTGACGAGACTTCCAATACCACGCACTTTGCGATTCTTGAAGAAGGGAAGGTGATTGGAAGCCACCGCGCAACGAAATATTCCGCCGAAGACAAACTGCCTCTTTTTAAAGAGGGGCATACGCTCGAATTATTCAATACGACAAGCACCTCAATATCTGAATTAAGCAGGCTAATAATCAGGCAGGATAAAAAATATCCCGGCTGCGTTTTGCAATTGGCCTATCATGTAATTGATTACGCATTAAAAAACCTGTCTGAATCAATATGCAGCATAGGCATTGCAAGCTCGAAGGATTTGTTCGAGTATATCGGAACAAAGCAGGTAAATGACAAGATTGGGCTGGTAGTTGACAAAGAAGGGGAAAAAATGCTTGTTATCAACACAGTGCCGATATTGGGCGATAAATCAACATTAAACAATAACCTGCCTTTGGATAAATATCACATTGACAGGAGCCTTGTAATACTAACGGGCGGCAAGAAAAAGTTTACATGGCAGGATTTCTGGACGGAATTCTCGAAGGAGGCTTATGACTATACAAATTTGCTTCCGGAGAACAAAAAAATGATTGAAAAAATAGCTTCTTTGGCAGGCAGCGGAAAGAATGTGCTTGATGCAGGATGCGGAACCGGAAACCTGAGCATCAAGCTTGCCGAAAACAATAAAGTAACCGCGCTTGATTTCAATGAATCCATGGTAGGCATTGCCGCCAAAAAAACAAAGCATTGCAGGAATGTGGATCTCAAGCATGGAGATGTGACAAAGCTTCCGTTTAAAAAAAACAGGTTCGATGTTGTTACTTCTGTTAATGTGCTTTATCATCTTGATGAGCCAAAAGCCGCAATCAAAGAAGCAGGAAGGGTGCTAAAAGAAGGCGGGCTTTTTATTGCGTCAAGCCCGCTTAAGGGCGCTGCTTTAAGCAAAGATTTCATGGAAAAAGTGGAGCAAGATTGCAGGAAAGGCAATGTAGAGCCGGAAAAATTCAGCAGATTAAAAGAATACAACAGGGTAATCTTTGAGGAGGGCGGCTTGAAATTTATGCCAGAGTTTCACGAAATGGGCGAGCTGCTAAGCTCCAACGGATTTAAAATCATGCACGAGGAAAGGATATACTATGATATGAATTTTCTGATTTGCGCAAAGAAGATTAAAGAGTAAAGTTTTTAGTGGTTATTTTTTCTTCTATAATCCTTAGGAATTTATCCTCTAAAGGATATTTTGTTTCTAAATTTTTTTGGGATGACTGGTAAAAGCAGCATCCATCCCCTTTAGCGACACATTTTGTTTCAGTGCTCTCCATGGGCACATCAAAAAAGCCTTCGGCAGCGCCTGCAACCAGCCCGGATACATAAGAATCTGCGGGTTGCCGGGCATTTCCAAAAAATTCCCTCGTATAAAACGAATGCGGGTTGTAAAACTGCTCGATTGACAGCAAGTGATTTTTAAAATCTGCTTTAACCAGCTTTACACTCCCGAATCCAGATATGTCGGAATGCTCGAGGATTGATTTGAGCAGGCTGTCATTTTTCCTGAATCCAAGGGTGTTTACCTGAAGTTTTACAGCTTCCCTCGATTGGACTCTTGCAAGATGGTACAGAAGATTGTTCACTTCTTCGCCGAATTTGTATTCCAGCGATTTAACCAGAAAGATTAGGCTTAAAGAGGGTATAACAAAAATCGGGCAGTTCCACAAAGTAAAAATTCCATCATCCCAAGAAACCATATTATGCCCTGATACTTTCTTGATGAGTTCTGCCTGCGTATTGGCAAGAGCCCGGCTCTTTAATGTGCTTAGCGCATCAGCGCGGTAAAGCTCAACAATTGAACTCGTTTCTTTTGAGGAATTCTTGCCTGCAATCACATAACAATGCTCCTTATGATTTGCAACGCAGCCTGTTTCACTTCCGGCCATATTGCAGCCAAATATAAGCTCCGCTATTGCGGCGCAAATTCCCTCAATAAACGCATTTTTGGCTTTGGCTTTCACGCCAAACAGTTTTAGATGCATGAGGCACAGGGTAGAATTTTTTATTTTAAATGCAACCTCCTTACTGCTGCTGCTCACGCTGGATATTTTTATATCACCATACCCGAATAAGCCAAGGTATTGAAGCAATAAATCCGCTTTTTCCATATTTATTGGATTTGTTGAATTAAACAAAGAATAAGCTATTGCCTTTATCTGCTTATTTGCAACACTTTTTAGAATATATTCAGCGGATTCCCCATATTTCATTGAGAGTATATGGAAGAATGTTGCAGCATTCGCAAGCGTAATGATGTTATTCGGAAAGCCAAGTATGAAGAAATTGCCGGACTTGAACGCTATCTTTTTCTCTCTGATTAGCTTATAGGCAAATTCATTCATTTTTCTTGCCCGAGTGGACTCGAATTCCATTGCTTTTTATTTCGAGAGGGAACAAATCAGGATTGTTTTTTGTGGATCGCATTTTTCTTACCTTTAGCTGCCTTGAATATTCGCCCCCCATTGAAATGTACTCTATCTTTATGACGCCATCGCAAAGAAATTCAGAGACTCCGTCCTTGGACAGCTCCTGCCTGCCTTCTTCTGTTTCTGAAATCAAAATTTTTGTGATTTTTGGATATTTTTGCAGCCTTTTTATGATCCTGTAAACTACGCGCTTTATCCATAGATCATCCGACAAGGGCTTTTCCCTGTCCTCAAAGCTTATGATGTTATTTGCATAAGTGTCTAATGAATCAATAACGAGCCTTTTGATTTTGTGGTTTTTTATTGCGTCATCAATTATTTTGATTATGATATCCTCATTTAAGCTTTCTTCCTGAGGCAATGATTTAACGATTAATTTGTTGTCCAGCCTTAATTTTTTTAAATTCATCCCGATTTGCGCCGCCTGCATTATAAGATTTTTTGGGGATTCCTCAAAAGTTATAAAAAGTCCGCGCTCGCCATGCAGCAAAGCGCCGTTCTTGAGGAATTCCATGCCGAAGATTGTTTTTCCGGTCCCAGGCGAGCCGCTCAGGAGCACATTATACCCTTCAGGTATCCCGCCCTGCACTAATTCGTCAAATCCTTGTATACCCGTCTTTATGCGCTTTATCATTTTATTTTTCTATAACGGTGTATATTATAATCTTATCGGCACATTCCGTTCTGAGGCATTTTGCGATGCTTTTGTCCATGATATTCTTGGCAATTTGCCTCGGTATTCTAAGATATTTTGTATTGCCTTTTCCCCTTGAATGTATATTTGCTATTATATCCGCCGAATCCTCTGAAAATATATGGACATTTGTTACATGGCCTTTCAAAAGCAATGACTCTTCATAGTCTATTGAAACTGTGTACTCAACCTTGTTGTTCGTTGTTATCCGAGTGCTCTTTACAGAACCCATGTTAAGTGTTTGTTTCCCACATTGTTTATATACTTAACTAAACTTTACCGACTTAATTTTCCGAAATGTTTATATATTTTATATAAAAATCAAAAAGGCATAACCGGCAAAGAATCAGGCAAAATGGATATAAATGACAAGTTTCAAAAATACTTTGAATTAACTTCCAGAGCATTAAAGAAAGTAAAAATTCCCGATGGTTTGAGCTCTCAAGCCAAAAAATCCGCAGAGGATTTTTTGGATTTGGCAAATCGTTATTATGACGATGCAAGGTATTTTGAGAAAAAAGGCGATTTGATAAATGCTTATGGAGCTGTTGTTTATGCGCATGCTTTTCTCGATGCCGGGGCAAGAATCGGATTTTTCGACGTAGGAAAAGATAATGAACTGTTTATGGTGGATTAAAATATGCAAAAAATTCTAATCGGAGATTGGAATTTTTTGACTCTTTATTTTCTTCCGAAATAAAAGAACTTGTCAATGCTTACATCCTGAGGATTATAGTTGCCGTATCTTGGCCTTACAGGCTCGCTGTTTTTTGCAGCGCCGCTCTGGAATTCCCCATGCTTCTCGTTTTCAGGCCTGCAATCCATTATCTTGACTTCTTTTACTTCGGGCTGGGAATCTGCAAGTGTAGTTTGGACGCTATGGGCATGCTGCGGCTGGAAAGCAAGCCTCGAAACCTGGCTTTTAAGAGAGCCTATTTCATTATTTAATGAAGAAACATACTCTTTGAGCGCAGTTATCTCCTGCTGCAGCTTCTTTGTTGACATCTCAACCATTAATTCAAATCTTCTTTGAGTAAAAGCGTCCATAACCTGTTCTGCCATTTGTCATCACCTATTTTCAATTCAAATTAAAAACTGCTCAGCTTATTGCCGAAGTTTTCCCTTATGAACTGCACCATCATGTCGTTTCCCCCCTGCTGGTAGGACTTCAATGCAGTTGCGAGCAAGCCTTCCCTTAAGCAGACATCTCCTAAGGAGCTTAGCTTGTCCTTGTCGTGGGCAAGCTCGTAAGCCTTCGCGGCATAGCCTATCTGCCTATCCTTGAGGCATTTGTCTCCGATTTCTACAAGCTTATTGGTGTTATTTATTGCGCTGAAAATTTCAATGGCATAGTCCCACTTGCCTTTCTGGAAGCATTCATCGCCTACTTTTGTAAGGTTCTCGACATCATTGCAGAGCCTGAATGCTTTTATTGCATCCGAGAAATGGCCGTTTTCAAGGCATTTTTTTCCAAGCTTGAGCAGCCGATCATTATTGTCCGCCAGCCTGTAAGTATCAATTGCATTTCCAAACAATGCAACTTCCTCATAATGCTCGCCTACTTCCACTAATCGCTGCCTGTTTCCTGCAAGAATAAAAGCCTTGACAGAATCGTTCATATTCCCCTTTCGCACATATTCCTCGCCCAATGCATTGAGGAGCTTTGTCCTCGTCGCGTCATCAAACATAGAAAGATTGACATTATCAATCCCTTTTTCCATAAGCACGGGCACGATTCTCTTGAAATTTTCTATGTCCTTGGATTGGTGCCCCATGAACTTTTCATTGGAATCGGCAATTTCTGCCACCATCTTTTTGACAATCTTGTCTTCATCAACGCCCATTTTTATCACCTTTTATTATAAAAAAAATTCAAATTTTGAAAAAATTTGAAATTTTTTTATATTTCTGTTTTTAAATTATGAAAAATTTTTGCTTTGGGCAAAAATTTTTGTGAGTATAAAATAAAGCAGCAAAAAATTTTGCTTTGCAAAATTTTTTGCTTGCTTAAAATTTTTATTCCGTAAAGTAGTCTATTCCAAGCTCATCGCTGAATCTTTTGGCCTCGTGTACTCTTGCCTTCTTGTCTGCCTTGCCAAGAATCCATGGTGAATTAACTCCAGTTATTATTGTCATAACAGCGAGCTTTCCTTTCATGGCATCTGAAACCCGTGCTCCCCAGATGACGTTTGCATCCTGGTCAAGGTTTTCGGTAACAATCTCTCCGATTCTGTTGACTTCGTCAAGAGTCATGTCAGGACCACCTTCTATGTGAATTAAGGCTCCTGTTGCGCCCTTGTAGCTTATCTCAAGCAAAGGATTGCTTAATGCCCCTTTGACTGCTTCTTCAACCCTGTTGGTTGTGTCGCTTACGCCAACTCCGATTGCCGCAACTCCTCCATCCTGCATGATAGCTTTTACGTCGGCATAATCAAGGTTGACTAATGATGGGACTGCGATAGTTTCCACAATTCCCCTTATCATTGTTGCAACTAATTCGTTGGCAACTGCGAATGCCTGCTGAACCGGCAAATTTCCTGCAATGTTGACAAGCCTGTTGTTGTCAATGACTATTACAGTGTCTGATGTCTGCCTTAGCTGCTGCAATCCAAATTCTGCCTTGTCAATCCTTGCCCTTTCAATTTTGAAAGGCATTGTTACGGTTCCTATTACGATTGCTCCGGCATCTTTTGCAACCTGTCCTACAACAGGAGCAGAGCCTGTTCCGGTTCCTCCGCCCATGCCCGCGCATACAAAAACCATATCGGCGCTTTTTAGCACCTCTTTTATTTCCTGTATGTTCTCCTGTGCGGCTTTGTTGCCTTTGTCCGGAAATCCTCCGCAGCCAAGCCCTCTTGTAAGCTCCTTTCCTATAAGGAACCTTTTATCAGCTTCTGTAATTTCCAAATGCTGCTTGTCAGTGTTGCATGCTATAATCTCAGCACCTCTTATTCCCTTCCTGTAAAGCCAGCTTACCATGTTGCTGCCGGCTCCGCCACAGCCAATAACCTTGATATTAGCGTGACCTACTTGCAGATCATCTGCCTGTGCAACTCCTTGCTTTAGTGCACTTTCGATAACAAAATCCATTCCCATTCTATTCACCTCGATTGAAAGTTTTTATTTAAATATTGGAGTACAATTAATCTATGAACTAGTATATAAATATTACTATTTTGTATACTGGTATACTTAGAAAATTCATTTAAAAAGTTGGTTTTTTTCCATATGGAAATATTAAAATAGACTATTTATTTAAGAAAACCATCAGCCTTTTTCAGCAAATCTTTAGAAGTGTTATAAGTTAGCTTTTTGCACGCATGCTCATAGCTAACCCATGCATAGCCTATATGCTCTGATGAAAGCTTTACTTTTTCCGTCATTGTTTGGGCTAAAAAGAAAACAACTTCCTTATAGACTGTTTCTTCGCCCTTTTTGTAGAAATATTTGACAATCTCCTTGAAACCCTTTACAAGCTCTATGTCATCGATTCTGGTTTCTTCCCTTATTTCACGCTCAGCCGTGTGCTCTTCGGTTTCATTTTTCTCCTGATGGCCTTTTGGAAAATCCCAGTGCCCTGCCACATAATGAAGGAGAGCATATTTTACAGAGCCGTCTCTTTGCTTTTTGAATAAAACAGCCCCGCAGCTTTTTTCGTTCGGCATTTGAGGTATACTCACACACAGAATTTATTAGGTATTGCTGTGTGTTCGTAATAGTCAACAACAAATCATACATGACACCTAATTACTTTGTTGGTTGACTATAAAATAAAAATTTTTCAATAAACCAATGGTTCAAAGAAGCCTTGTAAATTACGTTCGGGACTTAAACCAAAAAGGCTATGATTCCGCTTCAATAAGGAATGTTCTTCTAAAGTACGGCTACACGAACAAGGATGTTGATGAAGCCATAAGCTCTATATATAACACGACAATAAGGCACGAGATACACTTGTCGCGCACTACAGTTTTTGTCATAATATTCATTTTTGCATCATTAATCGGGGCTGCATCTTTTTTTTATTATTCCTCGCCAAAAGCCCAGAAACAGCTTCTCGACCTTAATCTTGAGCCGGTAACTATGAGGGTTGCCCCTGGCGAAAGCATTGTGTTCTTAAAAGAGCTTTCAAATCTGGGCTCTTCCAAAAGGTACGATGTTACCGTAAGGCAGGAGATAATAGACTCCAAGACGGGAAAGTTAGTTGCTGAAAAAACCGAAACAAGGGCGATAGAAACATTCGGCTCTACGCGCACAGACATGCAGATTCCAAAGGAGAGCAAGGCGGGAGATTACATATTAAGGGTGATTGCAGAATATGACAATAAAAAAGCCGTTGCGACCCTGCCGGTTTCAGTTAGCGCATCACTCTTTTCCGTAAAAACTGAATCCTGCAGCGATGGCATAAGAAACCAGAATGAAGACGGAATTGACTGCGGCGGAGTATGCAATCCATGCGCAGGCAGTGTTATAAACTGCGACGACAATGAGCCGTGCACCGAAGATTTCATCGACAATAATGCATGCGCGAGCAAGCCAATTCCAAACTGCGAAAAACAGCCTGAGCAGCCATACCCTACAGCCCGGACTTTGGAGGACATAAAAGAGCTTGCAAAGCTAAATCCGAGCAAGGCGATGGAAGAGTGCAATAAAATTGAAGTGCCTGACTTAAAAGACACGTGTATAAACGGCATAGCTGAAGCGCAGTCAAACAAAAATTACTGCAAAATGATTGTCAATGAAAGGCTAAAGGACCTTTGCAATTCAAATCTCGCAAAATTAATGAATGACAATTCGCTTTGCGAGGAAATCTCAACAGACAGCAGGAAAGACTCCTGCTACATGACCTTTGTATTGGACAACAAGGATTATTCTGTCTGCCCTAAACTCGTAAATGACAACCTAAGACAATCCTGCGAATCATTGATGCAGCTAAGCGAACTCAACAAGCAGCAGGGCAATTGATAATGTTAAGAGAACTCTGAAAAATTTTTATCTAAAACAGAGGCTTCATCCAAAAAATGGTTTAGCAGCATAAAGTCAAAGTCCAATCTATCAAACAATCCCGCCGACAAGGGGGACGTCCCTTACGGGGAACCATGAAAATCCAAGATTTTCAGGGTGCCAAAAATGCTATGCATTTTTTAGCATGTCGGCTATAAAATAAAACATCAAGGACTTTGAAGCTGCTAAACTTCGCGAAGCGAATTTTTGGATGAAGCCTAAAACAGAAATGCCCGAACTAAAAATCCTAAACAGCAAGGAGATAAAGGAGATTCTTCATCTAATAGAAAGCCAGTGGGGCGCCAGAATTAAATTGGGCTATGGGTTCCTGAAAAATGCCAAGAACAGGTTTTTTATAATAAATAAGGATATTTCAGAAATTGACACCTCGAGGCTTAGGATTAACTCTGCAGGAATGTATTTTTGCGAGATAGATGATAAGGGAATAAGGCTGAGCATTGAAGGGGCTCAGATTGCGGGTCCGAAAGCAAAAAAAAATGTCGTTGAGCTTGATGAAGGCGAAACGAGAAAATGGTTCAAAGGCGAAGACCTTGAAAAAGAGTGCAAGGAATGCAGCGGATTTGTAATATTAAAATACAATGATGATTTTTTGGGCTGCGGAAAATATTCCAACGGGAGAATTTTGAATTACGTCAGCAAGACAAGAAGGATTCAGATGCCATGAAAAGATTTTTTCAAAATTCTTAATTGAAAACACCATAAGCTGCTGCAACGACTAATTTGACAGGGTCGGGAACTTCATCATTCAAATATTGAGAACTTTGAATAACCCTCTGAAAATAACAATTTATTATTTGCGCATCGTCGAGACTGAAAATCAAAACAATTCAAAAAATGGGGTTATTCAAAGTCCTCTATTTTAATTTTTTCATTAACCTCGCGTCGTGTGATTGGCTCAAAGCTGTTTCCTGCTTTCTATCCATTGTGTGGTCCCTAAGCTGGGTATCATAACCAGCACCGCCCCAGTTAACAATCATGTGGAGGGACTTATATCCATTGCGCTTTGGAACAGTTATGTAATCATCTTCCTTGACAACATCTATCCCTATTATAGAGGACTTTGAATAACCCCCTGTATTTATAAAGTAAATGCAGTTTATTTATAAATGGAATAGGGTTATTCAAAACTCTCTATATTGTAGAGTTCTCTTTGAAGGGCAAATATCTGCTGTTCATCTTTTACTACTGCCCTGATGCCCATCTTATCCTCATATTTTTTTGTGTCTTTTTTCTCATCACCTATATTCAGATTATATAATGCGGCTAATGTTTTTAAAAATTCGCTGAATGGGTCTTTGACTCTTGTCCTTATAACTGCATAAGGCATTTTAATACCCTTTTCAATTTCCTGCATAAGGATTGACCTTATTTCAGGCTCTTCTATTAATTGCCCCATGTCAAAGTTTTCCCTTAGAAACCACTCAAAGATTTTATGGAGTTTTTTATAGAGGACTTTGAATAACCCCATTTTTTGAATTGTTTTGATTTTCAGTCTCGACGATGCGCAAATAATAAATTGTTATTTTCAGAGGGTTATTCAAAGTTCTCTATAGTTTATTTTCTCGCCTGTCTTTAGGCTTTTAAACATAGAATACAGCCTGTTGACGATATCCGACTCTGCAGCTTCATACCTTTTCTGAGGGCTTTTTATTCTGCTGCCGTAAAGCCTGTCTGCCGTATTTTGCAATACTGCCTTAACCTTATCTCCCAACTCCGCATCAGAAGCCTTATTGCGGTAAACATGCACTGTGGCGACTCTTTTTAATATTACATCCGCTCCATGCTCGCATTCGAGTTCACCATTTCTGAATAAAAATGGCAAGTCCGAATAAAATGTATTTTCCGGGGCAAAAACTATTTTTTCCAACGGCATAGACGATGCGTGAAACAAGCCTTTAGCTATCGGCATGGAAGGCTCGAATATTATTCCCGTTTTTTTATTATCCATGTCGGTTCTGCAATATGCCCACCATTCTCCATACCGTTTGGAATAAATTTTGTCCTTATTCTGAGGAGCTATTCCAAGTTTTTGTAATTGAGCAAAAAGAATATCAGCTAAAGCATTTAAGCTGGCTTCTCCTTCCTTTCTCTCTTCTGCAATAATCTGCTGCATATCCATGACTCTTTTGCTGTGCTTGATTCTGCCAACCAATTTATCCAATTGAGTGCCGGTCATATGGACTAGATTTTCAGGAGGATAATTTGAAAAAATTTCAGAAAAAGTCTTGGCAACAAAATCGTCATTGCGAAAGCTGCCGCTTTTAAAAGCCCTTTCATAATCCTGCTTTGTAAAATAAGATTTATGATTTTTCATTTCTATAACAACCTCTGTTTTTGCCTTGCAACAAGCTCCCAAAATCTATCGCCGCGCACTAAGCTTAATATTTCATCAACTCCGTCAAGAGTGAAATAATCATGGATTCCGGGATTATATCTGGCATTTGGGTCTTCTGTTAAGATGGGCATTTCTAAGCCATCCCTTTTGCCCCTCTCATAGACCCTGCCGAACATCGGAATAATGACTGAAAAATCCATTCCGTTAAAGCATTTTTTATAGATGCCACCATGCTAGAATATTTAAGCGCCATTTTATTGTCAACTGATTTTTAAACAACTCTAATTCCCCTTTATTTAAAAAAGTAACTGAGATTTTTTAAAAGAATTTTTTATCAATGATGACGGATATCTTGCCCTCTTTTGATTTTAAAAAATCAATTAATTTTCTGTCAAGGTCAAAAGCTGATTTATCAGCCCTTATTCCAAATGTCCTTTCGGAAATAAAATCCGTCTTTCTTATCACGAGCTCTTTGGCGCTATCAAAATCAGTATTGATTTCTGCAAATATTCCCTCTTCGATGCTTGCGGATTCTGATTTCGAAACCGTTTTTATCGCTATTGAAATTTTCCTGCTTTTGAGGCTTTCAATGAAGTTTTTTATTTCACTCAAATCGAAGTTAGCATTCACGCCAATGATGCAGTCGCCCTTCAAGCTGACTTCCTTATCCTTTGTGAATTCCAATGTATTTTTGTGCGTGCCTAAAATTTTCGGATGCCCGCAAGCTGTGAATGTGTAAGCCATTTTTTAACTTTTTATAGTGTTGGAAGTAAATAATTGAGCATATTAATCCAACACTATCATGAAAATCATGGATTTTCAGGACACCGAAAATCTCCGATTTTTGCGTGTATCAAGAGGACGCAACAAATTCTAATCAATTATTTGCGTCCGATATTATAACAGGCTCTGCAAATAATCTTTCTTGAATTTAAACCCGTTCTTCTTTGCCAGCTTTTCTATCCCGCTTACAAAGTTGCTGCCGTATTGGGCAGCCTGCTTTTTGCGCCATGCAAATTCCTTTTTCAGACCTATAAGCTCTGCCGCTTCCCTTAAAATTATCTTTTTGTTGTCCTTTTCAAGCTTTAGCATGGGGTGCGCATTCATGGCAATTTTTATGACATCCCTGTCAAGAAAAGGCGTTCTTAATTCCAGCCCGAGGGCTTTTGCAATTGTAAAATCCCTTGCAATGTCCCTCTTCCACATGTTCGCAAGGCCGCTCCAGCATTCCTTGTGCAATGCCTCGAAATTATTTTTCTGCAGCGCATCTTCATGCCTTTTGTAGCCTGCGAATATCTCCTCGCTTCCAATGCCGCCAAACAGCACCCTATTCCCGTCTTCCAATGCCAATTTTGCGCCCGCATGCAAAACAGCGCCGACGCTTGCCTTTACAATATCCGCATCATTTAGCAGCCTTACTGTTTCCTTTAGGATATTTTCAAATTCTTCAAGGCTCAGGATTTTAAATTTAAAATTGAATTTGTATTCTGCGGCAATTCTCTGCGCCCATGCTATGTCATCCGAATTCTCAATCCCCACAGTATAGCAGGTAAAATTGCATTTGAGCTTTTTTGATATGAATGCTATGAGCGAGCTGTCCACGCCGCCTGAAAATAAAATCCCGAATTTCGAAGCGGCTCTTTTCTTAACAGAGTTCACTACAGCTTCGGCAATCTTCCTTTTTGCCCTTTCATTGTTCGTCTCGAGGCTGTCAAAGTCATTTTCAATGCTTTCCACAAACTTTATCCACCTATCCTGTGAAATAAGCCTTCCTTCCTTTACGATGCCCGATATTTGTGTCATGGTTCAATTAAATTTTCAGCTAATTTATTTTTTCAAAGTTCTCTTAACTTCCTTTTTTTGCACGGTACCTTCCCCTTTTCCCGACTATTTCAAGCCGCTTTAGCGTTTCAATGCCGTTCTTTGCATTTTTTTTATATGCAGATATCGCGCTTTTAAAGCATTCTTCCCATATTTTACAGTGCTTTGACTCAAGAGCTTCTTTTAGCAAATGAAGATCAACAGCCTTGTCTTCCGTTTTTTGCGAAAAAAACGACAGGCCAAAGTCTATAAAATAAACTTCTTTATCCAAAATCATGTTTGACGTGGTCAAATCGCCGTGTATGATTGAGCTGTTGTGCAATACTGCAATTTTGCAACCAATTTCTCCGCACAAATTTTTGTAATCCGAGGATTCCAGTAAATTTTTTAGCAGGCCACCTCCCAATCTTTCAATAGCTATCTCTCTTTTGCCGTCGTTGTTAATGAGCCTTGGCGAACAAAAATTCATTGCCTGCAGCTTTTGCAGTATTTTTGCCTCTCTTCTTGTCCTAAATCCTGCAAGCTTATCGTCAATTTCTTTTATCCTGTAGGATTTTTTGAATCTTTGCTTTAGGATTCTTTCGCCTTCAAGCCATATCCTTGCTTCAGCGCCCTGCGCGATTAGTTTTTGCATATTGACATTTAAAAAATTCGCTTTTGAAGCGAATTTTTCAACTTTAGTTTAAAAAACTATTCAAAAAAATCGATTTTTTTAGTGAGCTGTAAAATCTGTAAAACGATACACCATGCTACACCACGTGCCTACACCTATACTCACGGACAAAAATAATTAGACGATTGTTGTCCGTTCGTAATAAGCAAATGACATGTACATTGTATATTGTATAAAAATTTGTGTCATTTGCTATAAAGTAGCAATATTGCTCTTTGGAATCATAAATGGCTTTATTCCTTTGCCAAGATATTTTTGGCAAAGTTCAACATAAGCTTCAGCACTATAATATCTATCAAGCCGAATTGAC
>CAYWNO010000018.1:0-17415 GCA_964459665.1 uncultured Methanosarcinales archaeon | reverse complement strand
ATGACAAAAATCAGATTGCTTTAAGCTGGTGGGTGTCTGCAAAAAGAACAAGGTCATATCCTTATGCAAGAGTTTATGATTCATTATCTTTCGCTGGAAAGAAAGTAACCATAATCCCTATTGTAAAAGATGAAGGAATAGGCGGCGACAGGGATTTTTTACAATGGGATACTGTTTCATTAATGAGTTTGCTCGGTGTTTATGTCGTAATTGCCTATTATGATGATGCTACTCAAAGCTCAAGATACGATAAAAAAATAACAGAGCAGAGATTTGATATTGATTATCTTAAAGGTCAAATCAAAAAACTTCTTTCTTACCAGTCAGATGCTTTGCATTGGAATTTATCACAAATTGACAATATTACAGAGATAGGTAAAAAGGCGTTTGACTCTTATGATAAAATATCACAAAAAGTTGGCGTAGGGATGCATTCCAAAAAATCAGCAGAAAAAAGGATATTGGAATTGAAGAAAGGTAAAGACGCATTTATGGCACTTTCAAGAAATCTTGCGGAAATGGCACAAAAAAGAGAAAGCATTACTATACAACCAAAAGAGCATTTGGACGGAATAAAAGGAACAATCACAATAACCAATTATCTTGGAGGAAATTATCACTTCACTTCTGACGAAGTAGAGTTGCATGGCAAAGAAATCCGTCTTATTGATGCAAAGCACACTAAAAAAGATAAATTGCCAGCTTTAGGAGATATTAAAGATGGTTTGCTCAAAATGATTCTCTTTACAAATTTGGAAGAAGTAAAAGTAGATAAACAAAAATTCAATCCTGTTCCTATACTGAAACTTACAACGGTAAGCATATTTAAAATGGAAGACATAAATAAATCACAAAAAGAAATGTTGGAAGTTTTGAAAAAAGAAGCAAAGACAAATAGGTTTAGGATTTTGTTGAACAAAGAGTTTATTGTTTAATATGGATATTTTTTGGTATTTCAAACTAGAATAGAAAAATGAACCACAAGATAAAGAAGCTGGCAACGAACTGGAGAATAATCATACTTGTAGTGTTCCTTCTGCTCTCATTGATAGTAATCCACCCTGTATCCAGCAAGGGAATCGCAATAAGGAGCGTCATAACAAACAGCTCTGCAAGCAATGCAGCAATCCCGCAGCCAAAGCCAAACATACTGCCCGTTTCAAGGGAAAGGATAATCGCGCTCAATAACAAGGAAATCAATAGCGTCGATGATTATTATAGTTACATCTCATCCTTAGCCCCGAACAGGACAATCCGGATTAGAACTACAAAAGAAGTTTACAGGCTCACAACAACGGAAAATAAGGATTTGGGATTGAGGGTCTATGAAGCCCCTACCACAAACATAAGAAAAGGCCTTGATTTGCAGGGCGGAACAAGAGTGCTTTTGCAGCCGGAAACGGAATTGAGCGATTATGACATGGGCATATTGATAGATACAATGAAGGAAAGGCTCAATGTCTACGGGCTTAGCGATATTGTGATAAGGGATGCAGGCGATTTAAGCGGCAATAAGTACATTGTTGTCGAGATTGCAGGAGCGACCGAGGAAGAAATAAAGGACCTCCTTGCAAAACAGGGAAAATTCGAGGCAAAGATAGCGAATAAAACCGTGTTCAGGGGCGGCAGGGACGTAGTTTATGTGGCAAGAAGCGCAAATGAGGCAGGCATTGACCCGAGTGCAGGATGCGGCCAGTCGGGGCAATGGTCATGCAGGTTCAGGTTTGCAATAACATTAAGCCAGGAAGCCGCGCAAAAGCAGGCAGATGCAACCAAGGATTCTGCAGTCGTTTATGATTCTGTTTCCGGAAGGAAAGACTACCTTAGCGACAAGCTGGAGCTTTATTTAGACGATAAAAAGGTTGACGAATTAAGCATAGGGGCTGACCTGAAGGGGCAGGCCGTGGCACAGATTGAAATATCCGGCTCAGGATCCGGCGCAAACCAGCAGGAAGCAACAGCAAACGCGATGGAAAACATGAAAAGGCTCCAGACAATACTGATAACAGGCTCTCTGCCAGTCAAGCTAAAGATTGTAAAAACAGACTCGATATCGCCCGTATTGGGTGAAGGGTTTGTCAACAACTCGATACTGATGTCATTGCTTGCAATACTTTCCGTTGCAGTCGTGATTGCAATAAGGTACAGAAGAATTCTTATCACGCTTCCTATATTGGTTACAATGCTTTCTGAAGTTATTATACTGCTCGGGGTTGCCGCATTTATCGGCTGGAACATAGACATGGCTGCAATCGCAGGAATACTCGTAGCCATCGGCACCGGCGTTGACGACCAGATCGTCATAACAGACGAGACGCTAAAAGGCGGGGCGAGCGGCATTTACAACTGGAAAGAAAAAGTCAAGAGGGCATTTTTGATAATAATGCTCGCTTACTTAACCGTAGTAGTTGCAATGATTCCTTTGATATTTGCAGGAGCAGGACTTCTCAAAGGATTTGCGATAACAACTATAATCGGAGTTACAATAGGTGTCTTCGTAACAAGGCCCGCCTACTCTGCTTTTGTTGAGATAGTGCTGAAATAAAGTTTTTCAGATGGGATAAGATTTCTTTAATTTTCACCCAAACCTGCAGTTTTCCAGCCTTTCGATTAGGCTTTTCATGAACATAGCCGCCTGCGCGCCGTCTATAATTCTGTGGTCGTAAGTCAAGGAAAGAGGAAGAACTTTTCCTATTTCAACACTGCCGTTCCTAACCATTGGCTTTTCCATTATCTTTCCAAGGCCGAGTATCGCGCTTTCAGGATAGTTGATTATCGGCGTGAAGAACTCGACTCCGACAGAGCCGAGATTGCTGACTGTAAACGAGCCGCCTTTTAAGTCCATCATGTTGACCTTCCTGCCCTTTGCATCGCCTGCCAATTTGTCAATATCCTTTGCAATAGACTTTATTTCTTTTGCTTCGGCGCCCTTGACGACAGGAACAAACAAGCCATCCTGCGTATCAACGGC
This sequence comes from uncultured Methanosarcinales archaeon, assembly GCA_964459665.1. Lineage (GTDB taxonomy): Archaea > Nanobdellota > Nanobdellia > Woesearchaeales > GW2011-AR4. The sequence continues at coordinate 14,444 of CAYWNO010000018.1, read as the reverse complement.
AATTCCTATGTTGTAATATTTTTTCAGGACAATCTCTTCATTTTCAAGCGAGGCATTAAGGTAAGGGTGCTCTTTTAGGCACAATGCGACTGCCTTTACAATGTAAGGAAGGAATGTAAGCTTGATTCCATCTTTTAAGTAATCCTGCTTTTCTTTTTCCCTAAGCTCAAAAAGCCTGCTCACGTCGGCAGTGTGCATGTTTGTCAGCTGCGCTGCCGTAAATATGGATTCCGACATCTTCGATGCGACTGTTTTTTTGATGCCGTGCAATGCAATCCTGTCAACATATCCAAAGAAATCATATTTTCTTACGACCTTTATGCCTGAAGATGCAGGCCGCTCTTTTTTTGAGGCTCCTGCCTTTTGTACGTCCTCGATTGTGATTCTTCCTCCCGGCCCTGTGCCTTTTAGGCTCTCAAGGCTTACATTAAGCTGCCTTGCCATGTTCCTTACCGCAGGCGTTGCAAGCACCAAAGATTCCGAAGATGCCGTCTTTTCTTCTTTTGAGGGCTGCATTGCAGAAGGCGTTGGCTTTACATCATTTGCTTCCTCCAAAAACCCTACAACTGAGCCGGTGTATGGGATATCTTTTTTTTCATATGCCTCTGCATTCTTTGATTCCATGTGCCTTTTGGCGTCTTCCTGGGTTTCATGTTCCTCAAGAATAGTAACCATTGTCTCGCCTACATGGATTATGCATCCTGCGGCTACATGGATTTTAAGGATTGTTCCGCTCTTTGGAGACGGCATCTCAACTATTGCCTTGTCAGTCTCAATCTCGCCAAGAGGCTCGTCAGCCTTTATACTATCGCCCTCCTTGACGGACCACTTGACAATCTCTCCCTCGTGGATTCCTTCCCCGACATCCGGAAACTTGAATTCGTACGGCATTTTGATGTAAAAAATTTCAACTTAAATAAATTTGTTTTTCTAATTCAAAACCCCATGGCCTTTTCAATACCTTTCAAAACTCGATTGATGTCCGGTAAAAAGTAAGACTCCAGTTTAGCCATCGGGAGCGGAACATCAGGGGAAGTAACCCGAACTACCGGCGCTTGCAAACTCAATAATGCCTTTTCATTTATGGCTGCAATCAATTCCGCCGCAAACCCGCACGTCCTTATGGCTTCGTGGGCAATGACACATCTTCCCGTCTTTTTGACAGAGGAGATTACAGTTTCCGAGTCATACGGGTTTATTGTTCTTAGATCTATAAGCTCGATGCTGTATCTGCCGCCGAGCTTTTCAATTGCATCAGAGCAGGTCTTAGCCATCGCGCCCCATGCAATAAGCGTGAGGTCGTCGCCTTTCTGGATAATATTTGCCTTTCCTAATGGGACTATGTATTCCTCATCGGGAATTTCCTGCTTTATTGCCCGATAAATTCTCATCGGCTCATAGAAAACGACGGGGTTATTGTCCCTTATTGACGCTGCAAGAAGCCCTTTTGTGTCGTATGGATTTGAAGGAACAACCATCTTGATTCCCGGCGTGTGGGAAAATATTGCCTCTCCGGATTCGCAATGCAATTCCAATGCCCTTATCCCTCCTCCGTAAGGCGCCCTTACAACCATCGGGCACGTGTACCTTCCCCTGCTCCTCATCCTTATCCTTCCTGCGTGGGAAAGAAGCTGGTCGAATGCCGAATACATAAAGCCGCTGAACTGGATTTCAGCAACAGGCCTTAAGCCGTTTACTGCCATTCCTATTGAAGCTCCCACAATCCCAAGCTCTGCGAGCGGCGAGTCAATTACCCTGTCAGCTCCAAATTCCTTCTGCAAGCCGTCTGTTGCCCGAAAAACGCCGCCATTTACGCCTATGTCCTCGCCGAGCAAAACCACATTTTTATCCAATGCAAGCTCCTGCTTTAGCCCCATATTCACTGCCTGGACGATGTTTGCTACTGCCATTTTTTAAAAATTTTTAATCGAATATCAAAATTTTTGTTAATAATTATTTTATTTCTATCCCATTTCTTACAACTTCGCTTACTATTGTAATCTGTTTTTTTAGTTTATTGAATTCTTCCGGAGTGTAGCAAAGAAATTCTACCGGATAGTCTAAATTCCATTGAATGTATAATTTAGGAGCTCTTTCAAGAAGCCCCTTGCCTCTAAACCTTTTTGATATTACCATCAAATCCACATCACTATGCTTATGAGGTTTTCCGTATGCTCTAGATCCAAAAAAAAACATTTTTTCAATTTTGTTTTGTTTTTTAAATTTTTTAAGTTCACTTATGATCTCAGGTTTTTTTTTATCCATTGTAATACCTCTTCAGCATATTTTATGATTTCTTCACATTCTTCTTTTGAGTATTTTTTAAGCGAGTCGGGATAACGGGATACAGTATAGGCGGGATTTAGCTTGGCACATAGTTCCAATATTTTTTCGGGGCAACCCGTTAATTTGGCTAACCTTGTCAGGTCATGAATTTTTGGGAATTTGCCGGTCTTTGCAATCAATAACGCTTTGAATGCTTTTTCAGCCGATTGCTGGCACCAAAAGGCAGCCGAGAAGAATTTTCCGGCATTAAAGTTAATCTTTGCGGTATCGAATTCTTCATCTGATTGCTCTAACCATCTTTTAATCTCCTCTTTCATTTTTAATAACATAAAAATTTTTGTTAATAATTATTTTATTAACATTTCAATAATCTTTCCATTTAGTTTTTCAAATTTAACTGTCCCAAGCTGCTCTAAATTTCTATCCTCAAAACTTATTTCCAACCTTACGTCTCTAAACGTAAGTCTGCCTACCTCAACATCAACTCTGCATACCATATTCCTCGATGTTCCTCTTGAACCTTGTATAATCTGGCCTTCTGCTGTTAAAATTACCATTTTTTCATCTCGATTCTAAATTTTATTTTTTAAAGCAAATGACACAAATTTTTATACAATGTATATGTCATTTGCTTATTACGAACGGACAACAATTGTCTAATTATTTTTGTCCGTGAGTATAATTTGTTAAATTTGATTTATTTTTATTTTACTTCCCAAACAATTCATCCATCTCCTCTTTCTGCTGCGGAGTCATTTTATCAAATACGTAATTGAAAATATCCTTGGGGTCTGGAGGTGAGAGTTTCTCAAACTGCGCAACTTCCTTCTCGACATTTTCCTGCGACTGCTTTAGGGCTTTCTCTTTGTATGCATCATCCAGCAGCCCATTCTTTCGCATGTATTTTTCAAGCCTGTCAACAGGGTCTTTTCCCTTCCATTGCTCCATCTCGCCTTTTAGCCTGTACCTCGAGGCATCATCCGATGTCGAATGGTCGCACATCCTGTAAGTAAAGCACTCTATCAAAGTCGGGCCTTTGCCCAACCTTGCCTTCTCCACAGCCTCGCTTACTGCCTTATAGACCGCAAAAATATCCATGCCGTCAACCTGCAATCCTTCGAATCCATAGGCTATCGCCTTTTGCGCTATCGTTTCTGCTTTTGTCTGCTTTTCCCTTGGAACAGAGATTGCATACTGGTTGTTTTCACATATAAAAATTACCGGAAGAGAATTGACTCCCGCAAAGTTCATAGCCTCGTGAAAATCTCCCTTGGATGTCGCGCCTTCTCCAAAATAAGTCGCAGACACCTGCTTTATTCCCCTAAGCTTTGCAGCCCATGCAGCCCCTACAGCATGGATTTCATGGGTTCCGACAGGAATCGAGATGGGAAAATTATTTACATTTGGCGGGCTTTTTAACCCTCTTTCATCGCCGTTCCAGTATTGAAGAATTTGCATCATAGGGTGCTTTCTTGCAATAAGCAAGCCGCTGTTCCTGTACATAGGGAAGATAAAATCATCGTCCTTTAGCGCAAAAGCGCCTCCAACCTGGCACGCTTCCTGCCCCTTGAACTGTATGTATGTTCCAAGCCTTCCCTGCCTTTGCATGTTGAATGCCTTCTGGTCAAAAACCCTTATAAGAACAAGCATCTCGTACATTTTTTTGATTTCATCATTGGAGAGCCTTGGCATCAATGCGGCATCGCAATCTCCGTTCTCATCCATTACTTGCAGGTACTCTACCTTGAATTCTTTCAGCACTCTTTTAGGCATCTTTTATCTCTCCAAAAAAACCGATCTCATATTGATTTTTTTGGGATGTTTATAAATTTTTTTAATTGTGGTAATGGTGCATAGTAAGGATGCTTGAATTTCGGAGATTTATGTTTCTTACTCAGTTCAAGGATTATTTTAGAAAGTTTTTTGTTGATTCTGCCAGTCGGCATTAGCCAAATTGAGTAAGAATGTTCTTTATCCATAATTTAATATAGCGCATTTGCAATTGAATTTGCTATCATCCTGTCAATAGGGAATTGGTATATGTTATGCTTGAACCTTAATTTTGCAATCGGATAATACATGTCAAAAAGGAACTTCAGGTATTTTTTCCCGATTTTGTATTTTATGTTCTTATTTGCAAAATTGGACGTGAAAACAAGATTCTTTATGATGCTCTTTCTTCTGTTGTCGAGCCACGGTAGGTTGTCAAACACATTGTCCTGGTCAACCCTGACCCATTCTTCCAGGGATTTGGGCTCGTAAACCCCATGCTCTTTTGCAAGGTTCCACAGCTCAACACCCGGGTAGGGCATGTAGATATTGAACGACACGTAAGCATTTTTATTGTCATTAATCAGCCTTAAAGCCATCTTTACAGTGTCCTTGATTTCCTGCTCCGTTTCTGTGGGAAAGCCGTTTATTGTCGTATATTTGGCCTTGAACGCATATTTTGAAATTTTCTTGTTGGCGTCTATAATCTGCTGCACCGTTATCCCCTTCTTTATGAGCTTTAATATCCTATCAGAGCCGCTTTCTATGCCGGAATTCAGGTTGGTGCAGCCGGCTTTCACAGTTTTTTTCAATAATTCATCGTCCATTATTTGAAGAGTGTCGACCCGAACGCCGAGCATGCCCCATTTTATGTCAAGATTTTCCTCAATCATCAGCTCAATAATGTCTTTGTACCTCTTGAGGTTTGTGCAGAAGTTGTCGTCCTGAAAGTATATGTTTTTTATCTTGAATTTTTCAACGACATTTTTGATTATTTCAATTGTCCTCTTTGGGGAGAATGCCCGAAAGCGGTTGCCGAAGAAGTTCGTGTCATAGCAGAAAGTGCATTTGAAAGGGCAGCCCCTGCTCGTGCTTAGTGATATGGACGATTCTCCGTTATCCAGGTCAAAGCCGAAGTATCTTTTTGTATCAATCAGGTCGTATGGCAAGCTCGGCAATGAGTCCATGTCCTCAATCAATGGCCTTTTCGGGTTGATGATTATTTTTCCATTTTCTTTGTACCCTATTCCCAAGACCTCTTTCAGGCTTTCATTTTTTCCAAGCTTTTCAGTAAGCTCCAGAAATGTCAGGTCGCCTTCATCAATGACTACAATGTCTATGTTGTCATTTTCAAGGGTTTGCCCGGGATTGAAAGTAGGATGAACGCCGCCCCATACGACAGGAATGCTCTTGTCATGCTGCTTTACAAATTTTGAAAGCTCCAGCGCATAAGCTATCTGCGGCCCAGTCATGCACGAGGTTGCAACAAACAACGGGCTTTTCTCAAGGTGGCTTTTCATTGCAGCGCGCCAATCTTTCTCAAGGCGCAAGTCGACAATTTTTACATTGTAGCCCATGTTGTAAGGCATTGCGGCAATTGTAAGCAGCCCGTCCGGAGGCCGGATTCCCAGGTTTTCCCATATTCCTGCCTTCGGCTGCACAAGAAGTATCTCTTTGCCCATTTGCTGTTATGATAGGATAAGATAATATAAAAATGTTTCTAATAAAGAATTGAGAAATTTGAAAAAATCAATTTTGAGTGAATTTTTCAAAGAAAAGTATATTAACCCGTGATTATGGCAAATTCAAATGAGCGAGGAAATCAGCAATATTTCCATTGTTATGCCGGTTTACAATGAAGTTGATGTTATCGAGAAAGTCATAAGGAAATATTATGGCGAGTTCTTTAAACACTGCAAAAATTCAGAATTCATAATAACTGAAGACGGAAGCACTGACGGAACTAAATATGTCCTAAAAAGGCTTCAGAAGGAGATTGGGTTCAGGCTTATATCAAGCCCGAACAGGAAAGGCTACGAAAAGGCAAGAAATGATGCGCTTAAGCTTGCAAAGAATCCATTAGTTTTTTTCAGCGACTCGGATGGCCAGCACGACCCGAAAGATTTTTTTGCATTATACAAGGAGATGAAAGCGAAAAATGCCGATTTGATTGTGGGCTATAAGAAGGTAAGGAGGGATGTATTATACAGGAGGCTCACATCAAAAATTGGAAATCTCCTGTATGGCATCATGTTCGGGGTCTGGCTTAGGGACACCAACTGCGGCTTTAGGATTTACAGGAAAAAAGTCATAGACAGCTTAGTTGATGACGTAAAGCTGTTCCCATACGCAGGAAATGCGGAGTTTGTTATCAGGGCAAAGCACAAAGGATACAATGTTGCTGAGTATCCAGTTAATCATTACAAAAGGGAAGTCAAGGAAGAAGGCGTCGTATTCTCATTCAGGAAAATGCCCAAAATCATAACGAAGATGGTTATAGGCTTGGTAAAGCTGAGAATTGAATTGAGAAGTTAAAAAAATCAATTTTTTCGCAAAATTTACTTTTTCATTAAGAGGTTAATCACGCTCTTTCTGCAGGTATAAGACACTTTTTGCAAATCCAGATTTTCCTCTTTGATCCAATCTTTCATCTCCTGTAACGTAAAAAATTTGACAACAGGCGATAAATATCGGTCTGTAACAGAAGATAATAAGACTTTATCGTCAAAAACAGGCTTGCCATTTGAATAAGAAAGCCAAGCTGTGCCATTCAGGAAAGCAAACCAAATCCTAAAAAATGGAAAAAATATTCTCTGAGCTTTCAATTTAAATATTGCTTTCACAATCCTGCTAAATACCAAATAATCATAATAATATGCGCTATTTTTTTTATATACTGCAAAAATAATCAACCCATCCCCCTTGCATAGCCTTGCACATTCCTTAAAGACTTTTTTTGGCAATGGTGTGTGATGGGCAACACCTGCACATATAACCGTGCTGAACGAATCGTCCCTGAACTTTTGGAGGTTGGTTGCGTCTGCTTCTTCCAGTTTCGCATGTTTTAAATACTTTTTGGCTATTTTTAAAGAATTTTTAGATAGGTCTATTCCTGTAATATCCCTTTTTCCCGCCAGTTCCAAAATTTTCAAATATTTTCCAGTGCCGCATCCTACCTCGATAATGCTACCCTTTATATCTTTTAAAGGAACTAAATCCAAAAACAGGTAATTTTTATTTTTTATTATGGATCGGATTCTGCTTTCAGAATCTGGCTCAATGAAAGTGTATTTATCATAATGATTTTTAGTCAATAATTTTAGGTATTCGTCAGTTATTCTTTTAGCCATTTATTTAGCTTCATCAATCAGCCTTTTTCTTACGGCATTTACAATCAAATGCTCCAGAATAAGATGAATGCCCTCTACAAGCCCAAAATCGTCATACTCCGCGAGGATATAGCAATCAGCCATTCCCTTTATTTTGCCGCCATTAAATCCCAGAAATGCCAATACTTGCGCTCCATGCTGCTTTGCAGTTTTTACGGCCTCTATTATATTTGGAGAGTTGCCGCTTGCAGTCAAGGCTATAAGGACATCCCCATTGTTTACAAGATTAAGCAGCTGCTCGGAAAATATTTTGTCATAGCCGATATCATTTGCCAATGCCGTTATGGTGGAAACGTTGTCTGCCAAGGATATGACCCGAAACCTTTTTTTGCCCTCGACATTGCAGAACTTCGATAAGTCATTCGCAAAATGCGCTGCCGTAGATGCGCTGCCTCCATTCCCTATAACAAAAATCTGCCTGTTTTTTTTATGGGCATCCAGCAGCATGCCTATTGCAGCATTTATTTTATCCCTGTCAATGCAATCAATAATCCTTTTTGCTTCGCCCAAATAATAATCATTGAAATTTTCCATTTAGCCGCCGACATATATTATGCTGCTTCCCTGCTGCTCAAAAGTGAATGGAACTTCCCTTAATCCATGAAGGATTTTTCTTACCTTTTCCTGCTTATCCTGCTCGCAATAAACCAGCAAGAATCCGCCCCCTCCTGCGCCGAGTATCTTGCCGCCGCAAGCTCCCGCTTCAAGGGCATTTTCGTAGTATCCGTTAATTATATCATTTGACACTCCGAAAGCGAGGCTCTTTTTATAAACCCATCCTTTGTGAAGCATCCTGCCAAATTCCCCTGCCCGGTTATTGAGCAGCGCTTCTTTCATTTCGAAAACCAGATTCTTCATTTTATCCATGATCTGCTTATTTTTTGAAATGTTTTTAGTCTGTTCCGATAATATCGTATTCGACCTTCTTAGAATGCCCGTGTAAAACATCATAAGATTTCTTTTCAGGGTTTCAATCGTATCCTTTTTGCAAGTTAGGTAGTCAACAAAAACCTTTTCATCCGGGCTGAATTGCACGTGACGAAAGCCCCCGTAAGCGCACATATACTGGTCCTGTTTTCCAATCGGCTCTTTTAATATGCCGATTTCTATTTTGCATGCCTCCTGCGCCAATTGCATTGCAGACCTGTGCTGGTCCTTGAATGCATAAAGCGCATTGAGAAGCCCTACCGTAAATGCGCTTGAAGAGCCCAAGCCCGTGCCTTTAGACGGAACATCTGCAATTGAAGTTATCTCAACGCCCTTTGTTACGCCCACGAGCTTCATCGTTTCCCTCACAATATCGTGTTTTATTTTATTGACGCTGTCTACCGTCTCAGTCTTTGAATAGCTTATCCTTATTGTATCATCGAACCTTTTGTTTATGGTTATGTAGACATACTTGTTTATTGCAGTGCTTATCACAGCACCGCCTTTTATTTTATAGTAATCCTTCATATCCGTGCCGCCGCCGGCAAAGCTTATCCTAAGAGGAGTCCTTGAAATTATCATGAAAGCACCTTTTTGAATGCGCGCAGCCTTTGCATGGAGCCTATATCATAAAAACGGCTGCTGCTTTTGAATGAGCATAATTCTTTGCTTTTTATAACTTTAGGGAAAATATCCTCTTCCAGGGATATTTTTTTGTCTGAAGGTATTTTTTTCAGGATTGATTTTTTAAATGCCAGCACGCCGGCATCAACATATTTCATTTTCTTATCTGTGCTCTCTTTATTGTAGTTTGCTATATGGCCATCTTTGCCAATTTCGACATTGTTTTTTACAAATGTCCTGCTTTTATTGTTGTATACGGCCATTGTTCCTGTTTTATTAAATTTTTGGTGGGATTGCATTAATTTTTTGTAATCCAGCTTGAGGTATGAATCGCCATAAATGACAAAGAAATTGCCTTTGAGGTATTTTGCGGCGTGTTTTATCGCCCCGCCGGTTCCGAGCAGATTTTTATTTTCAATGGAATATTTTATTTCAACCCCGAATTTCTCGCCTTTTCCGAAATAATCCATTATATTCTCATGCAAGTATCCGACGCACAGCACTATATCAGTTATGCCGTTTTCTTTGAGCATGCCTATTAAACGCTCAAGAAACGGCTTGCCTGCAATTTTAACCATGTGCTTTGGAATCTTGTAGGTTATAGGCCTAAGCCTTGTGCCTAAGCCGCCTGCGAGTATAACTGCCTGCATCTTTATTTCCCCAGGTATTCTTTTACCGCTTTTATTACTGTTTCTTTGGAGTTAATGGTAGGCTCCCATCCAAGGCTCTTCATCTTTGCTGTATCGTAATTCACAAAGGCAACATCCCCTTTCCATCCCTGTTTTCCGCCCGTATAGCTTATTTGAACATTGCTCAATCCCATCTCCTTTATTATGATTTTTGCTATTGTGCCAACATCCACATTATCGTCGCATCCCAGGTTGAATATGTTTATTTCTTCGTGCGCGTGATTAAATCCGTATATCATCCCGTCAACGCAGTCCTTGACATAAAGATACGGCTTTCTTTGGTTCCCGTCGCCAAGTATCTCTAATTTTTTGGGATTTTTGTTTAGCTTGTTCACGAAATCGTACATTACTCCGTGCGTGCTTCTTTCGCCTATGATGTTTGCAAAGCGAAAAATCCATGCCCTGATGCCGTACAAATGGCAAAATGCCGATATTAGGCCCTCGGCAGCAAGCTTGCTTGCCCCATACAAGGAAATCGGAAGCTTTGCCCCGTAGCTTTCCTTAGTTGGAAATTCATTTGCCTCGCCATAGACTGCCGACGATGATGCAAAAACGATGTTTTTTATCCCCTCAAGGCGCATTGATTCAAGCACGTTGTAAGTTGCAATTATCCCCTGCTTTAAGTCAACGTCTGTTTGGGCTGTTCCAATGGAAATATCGGAATTAGCAGCCATGTGAAAAACCGCATCATGGCTTTTTATCGAGCTTCTTAGCTTATCTAAATCTAGCAAATCGCCCCTTAAGAACCTGAAATTCTTGTTTTTAAGATGCTGCACAAAGAACTCTTTTTTTCCCAAGGAAAGATTGTCATAGGATGTAACATAATCCTCTTTTACCAGCCTGTCCGCCAAGTGGCTTCCGATAAAGCCGGCGCCGCCTGTAACAAAGAATCTCATTTTATTCTAGTTTCATATTCGGCTCATTGGTTATTTTTTTTGCAAGCTCGAATGCGTGCCTTATGACTGCATCCGTGTTAAGATACTCAAATTCCGCAAACCTGCCGCACAAGTGTATGCCGATGGAATCAAAATATTCCCTTATCTTTTTAAGCTTGCCCAGATACCCTATAGTGTTCACGACATATCCGTATCTTGAATTAACCAAGTCCGTTTCACATACGTCTTTTGAATCAATAAACCCCTGCTGCTCCATTGTATCAATGATATGCTTTATGATTTCCTCATTTGACATTTTGGATATTTTGTCACCGGGGCAGTATGTTATTTCCGCTGTGACTGTATGCTTTCCTTCAGGCGCATGGTCTGCCTTTAAAAATGTATAAAAACACAGCCTGTGGTAAATTGTGTTTTCATCAGCAAGATAAACAGCAAACTTATCTGTAAATTTAACTTTGTTTAAGCCAATCATCGCAATAATAATTGCATTATACCTCAATGAGTTGACTGCCTTGATTATATGACCCGGGACATTCTCAAGGCACGACAGTAAATCAGGAATGGGCATTGTATTGATAATAACGTCGTATATTTTCTCGGCCTTGCCGTCGCTAATGCTCCATCCGTCATTTGTTTTTTTTATTTTTTTGATTTTGTAATTCAGCAAAATATTGTTAACGCTTTTGCCTAATGCCAAAACAAGGGACTCTATGCCTCCTTTTTCAGGATACCAGAAATTTAACTGATGTGTATAACCTTCTGTTTCTATCCCGATGGCGGATTTTATTATGTCCTCTGCAGGCGGCTTTGGAACTCGTCCTTCAACCCAATTTAATCCAAGCTCTCCCGGATTAATTTTCCATATTTTTTTATTGTAAGGAATGAGGTATTTTTCTGCTATGCCTTTTCCAAACGTGTGGTATATCCACTCTTTAAAGTTGGACTTCGGCTTAGGGTAATCATTATTAAAGAAATAATACAGGCACTCAAAAATGTCCTGCTTGTCCAAAACACTCAGCCCGTTTTCAAAAGGATATTTAACAAACCTTTTTTTAAACCATATCGAGTTGTTTCTGTAATGGCTTTTTATGTTGCCCTTCATCTTTTTCAGCATGAAGTCCAGTATTTCAGTATCTTTTGAAAATATTATGTGCCCGCCCATGTCATAGCTAAAGCCATCCTTCTTTTTCGTCTTGCAATGGCCTCCTATTCTGCTAAACTCCTCAAGGACTTCATGCTCGTGCGCTCTTAAAAAATATGCCGCCGATATGCCTGCCAGCCCTCCGCCGAGTATTCCTATTTTCATTACAAAGTTCTCTTAAACAGTTTTATAAAGAAAATCGGGTATGACTCCGGCCTGCTTTAAGACAAAAATGGCCGAGCCAAATTCAATTTTGAATTGTTCTAAAGACTTAATCCTCTTTAAGTACCTCCACATTCTGGTTGGCCTTAAATAAAGCTTTCTGTAAGCCATTCTTTCAGCGTTTATCATATCTTCTGCTGTTAAATCGGGCAAATGGTGAACCGGCTTTGCATAAAGCCCATAATTTTCATAATCATAATTGTCTATGCACCCCATTGCATCTAATTCTCTCCATACATCACTGTTCGGATAAGGCTTCAAAATGTAAAATTTGGGAAAATCAGCGTCAATTTCTTTCGCAAATCTTATTGTGTCATTTATTGTTTTCTTTGTTTCTCCTACATGGCCTATAATAAAAAAAGCATAAGTTGTCAATCCTACTTCTTTAGCAAGCCGATAAGCTTCTCTTACGGTGTCCAGCTTTAATCTTTTTTTTAAGTGGTCAAGAATCGCCTGGTTTCCAGATTCGCAGCCATAAGCAAGAGAATGCAGCCCCATGTCTTTTAATGCCAATAACACTTCCTTGTTAACCTGGTCTGCCCGAACGCCATTTGTAAGGATTAACGTTAAATCTATTTTTCTTTCTTTCATCAAATCCCTGATTTTAATCACTCTTGCCTTGCTCAATGTAAAAACATCATCGCAAATATGAATTTCCCTTATGCCGTATTTTTCGATGCAATGCTCCATTTCAGCAACAACATTTTCAGGGCTTCTGGACCTAAACATGAGCCCAAGATTGTTTTTCGTGCAGCAGAAATTGCAAAGCTCCGGGCAGCCTCTCGAAGTCATCATTGGCGTTACTGGCATTCTTATTGCATCTATCGGATGATACCCGTCAGGATTTCTGATAAGATGCCTTGCAGGAAACGGAAGCTCATCCAAATTCATTATCTTTCCCGCTGCTGGATTCATGACAACCTCTCCATTTTTTCTGTACCATATTCCTTTCACTTCATCAAAATTCTTGTCATTAAGGCGGTTGATAAGATTTAGAATCGTGTATTCAGCTTCTTCTCGCACTATAAAATCAAAATTAGGCATATCAATGCACTTATCAGGATTCATTGTTGCATGTATGCCGCCTAAAATGGTAGGTATGTCCTTGTCATGTTCTTTTACTGCCAAGGCTATTTCCCTGCAGCTCTTTATCGATGTGGCGCTTGATGTCAAGCCAACTGCATCAGGATTCTCGCTGCTTATAACATGCCTTAATTCCCTGTCTGTATGTATATCCACATCATAGTCGTATAGAGAAACCTTGTGCTCTTTTTCCAAAACAGCGCCTACATAAAGCATCCCTAGTGGCGGATAGGGAACCATGGGTTTGCCGTAAACAGCAGAATTTGACGGATTTACAAGCAGGATTTTCATTATTGCAATGCTATTATATATAGTATTTAAATTTTTTGTTAAAATGTATGTAGTAGGCTATTTACGATTTCTTGGATAGGGACATTTGCTGCAGCATTTGACGCAAACATCAGCATTGACCTTATCGCAGGAAACGACATTCTGCACATCTTCCCACATGAAATCCAAGAGAGAGTAAAAATTGCAGAGAAGATAACAGACTACGAAGCAGACGAAAAGCATAAAAAAGTAACTTCTATAATCCTCGATGACTTTAAAAGAAAAGACTACAAGCTGCTCTTAGAGAACATCGCAAGAGCCGGATTCATAAGGAAATATCTTCGATTTTTGTGCAAGTGAAAAAATCAATTTTTTTCGCAAAATTGATTTTTTCAAAAAAGTTTAAATATTAGAAGGCACTAGCATTGTTTTATGGAGATTAACAAAATAATATTGATAAGCGTGTATGTGCTTATAGGCATTTACATAATCTACAAGCTTTTCTTTGGCAAAAACCCATATCAGGATGAGTACGACAAGCTGTACAATGAAATACTCACTTCCAAGAAATATAAGGTCAAAGGGCAATACGACAGGGAAGAATAAATGAGAACTCAAATTAAATCTCATCATCATTTAAATCTTCTATGTCCTCTTCAACATTGCCTTCGGCATTTGTTTCTTCATCATTTTTCTCTTCAGGCGGTATGTTGGACATTATCTCTGACTCGGGCTCTTTGCCTGAGCCAGCGTCTGCCTTTCCGACTATTTCAAGCTTTCCCATCCTGCCTGTGGTTAACTGCATTTCTCCCTGCCATTCATTTACGTAGCCGTTTACAATGTGAACCTTATCGCCTGATTTGACCTTGTCAATATCCTCATTCCATAATGTAAGCTTTATATCCCCTGTTTCATCCTTTGCAATCGCGGTTGCAACCTTGCCGTTTTTTCCAAATTTCTGGAATTCCCTTGGGGTGCCTACATCAACAACATCAATTGTTATATCCACGTTTCCTTGTTTTGGCTTTAAGTCTTTTACCTGCATTTTATCATTAATAATCTTATTTTATATTTAAATTTATGCCTAAATTAGGAGTGTGGGACAGTAAAACTATTTCCCTACCCAAAATAAGTTATGCCACAGTGT
>CAYWNO010000017.1:0-17973 GCA_964459665.1 uncultured Methanosarcinales archaeon | reverse complement strand
AATAAACTGCATTTACTTTATAAATACAGGGGGTTATTCAAAGTCCTCTATATTTTTCATCCAAAGTAGCTTAGCTTTTTCTTGTCGCCTATTTCCTGAGCTTCCTGGCTTTTTTGCAGTATAGCCTTAAGCTTGTCCTCGAATTTCTTCGCCTGCTCAAGCAACGGCTTGTAGTCAATGTTCATTCCAAGGTACTTGTCAAGCGCTTCAATCACCTTTGCCGCTCCCTTGCTGTCCGGCAGGTTTGAATGGGTTTCCGTGAAAATGCAGCTTACAGGTATTTTCCCAACGCGAAGAAGGATTGCGCCTGTAACGCCTATTATTATTCCTTCCTTTAAAGGCTCGATTCCGCATTTTTCGAACAGCTTTGCATTCTTGGGATTGTTTGAGTAATAAAACACCCTGCTTTCCACGCTTTCCTGGCCCGAGCCCACTCCCTCGAGGGATACTATCTCTATAGCGTTCAAATCGGAAGCGAGCTTTGTAACTGTGCTTGCCATGTCCCATTCGTAATGCGTCGCCGCGGTAATTGCATGCAAAATGACAATATTGTACTTTTGGTTGTAGAATATTCCCAAAGGCTCTACAATCCTGCTTTCATGTATCGCAACCATTGCAGGCATGTCATTAAAGAGAATCTTTCCAATCTGCTCGGTCTTTAAATGCTCTATCAGGAATTCCGAAGCGATTGTGCCGACCAGCCCAAAGCCGGGAAAGCCTTCTATAATCGTGCATTTCTTGGGCTTCTTCCATAATACTATTTCCATTATAACACCTCTTTTGAAAAAATCGATTTTTTCAGTTTTATTTAAGCTCCCTTGTGCCTACATATTTATACTCGACAAAAACGTTCCTGAAAATCTGCATCAGGTCCTTGTTCATTCCCTTTTCAAGATAATAGAGCGCATCTTCCCACGGCTTTGTGATTTGCTTCCCCGCTTCTTCGCTTATTCTTTTGCTTTTTATCAATTTATCTATTTTCCTTTTAAGGATTTCTACAATTGACTTGAGGCTCGCCGTTTCCTTTTCAAACTTGGAAATAAGCTTCGATGAGTAAGAAACATCCTTGCTTATGTTTTCTATCGCCTTTGAAGAAAGCCTTGCAAGTTCTGCAATATAGCCTGATTGTATTTCGCCTTCCCGGATTTTTTCCATCAATCTCGCTTTTTCCGGTATGACTTCCTTCTTTACATTTATTGCTAGCGTCTTTATTGTCTTGCTAAGGTTTTCCATGCCCCTTAATGTAAATTCCAGAGGAGATGATTCGTGCTGCGCCTGCTTTTCCGCGCTCCACCTTAGCTTTCTTAGCTTTTTGACAAGGCTTGTGTAAGCTTTAAGAAGGTCTTTTTCGTCTATTGATAACTCTTTGATGATTTTTTCGTGCTCTGCTATCTTTTTTTCAAGCTCATTTTTTGCTTTTTTTATGCCGTCTAATTCCTGCTCATTCAGCTCGGTTTCCAGCGATGCGGCATTTTCTACTTCCTTGATTAATCTTGATTCTTCCATCCTGCAAACGCTGAAAAGATCCTGCAGAAGCCTATAATAAAGGTAAAGTATCGTGCTGTCATAGAAATTTATCAGCTTTAGGTGGATGAATCCTTCCCTTATTTCTTCTGCCAGCCTATTAATGCTGCCCTGCGCCTTTAGGATTTCGGCGGTGTTTGAGCTTATGCTTTTGCCCAATCTTTCAAGCTCTGACTTTGACTTTTTGATGGCAGGAAAAAGCGCATCGAGCTTCCAGCTTTCCTCCCTAATCTTCGTCGCCAAAGTAGAGTCGGGAAGGAAAGAATAATACTTGAACGGGAATTTTATTAGGAGCATTTTATTTTAGTTTATTCTCGCAAATTTTTAACAATTTTGATATTAATTCATTTATGGGCTTATTATTCCGTTTTATATACGAAGATTCAACAAAAACCCCGTAATAAACAATGCTGTTTCTTAATTTTCTCAATTGATCGAGAAGATTTATATCAGCATTTAAAAAATAATTCCGGTAGTTTAAACTCATGTATTCTATCAAATCTTTATGGCTTAAGGTTTTATAGCCGTCAATAAATAAAATCGCAGTTATTAATTCCTTTGAAACTTCATAGAAACCTTCGGCAATCAATGAGCTTTCTTTTTCTTCGTCAAATGTTTTTATTTTTTCGTATCTTAGTTTAGCAAGTTTAATCAGGCTTCTTGCCCTTTCTTTGTCTGGAGCTATTTTCATCAGGCTTTCCATCTTAAAAATCCGCTTAATATTATCCCATTCAGTATATTATTTTGCAATTCATTCGGCAGTTTATTCAAATCTTCCGAGAAGAATAAATGTATGGCTCTGCCTAACTTGGCTTCATATTTTCCTAAGTTGATACCTTTTTCCTTTGCCAACAAGAAGATATCTATGTCGCTCTTTTCAGTGTCTTCTCCCTTTGCATAAGAGCCAAATAAGACTATAGCATCCGGGGTTGCAATGTTCTCAAGCCCCATAATAATCCCTGATTCTTTAATATTTATTAAATTCAATATTTTTTTGTAGAACCTGAAATTTTCATCATCAAAATTGGCCTTGTACGACCAGTATATTCCGATTTTTTCTCTTTTTGCAAGATTGCTGTTTTCAAGCTCTTTTAGATGCAGATTTATTGACGTGGGCGCAAGATTTATTTCTCTTGAAAGCTCCCTTACCTGATAGCGCTTTGCAGGATTTTTTGCAAGATGCGCGAAAACTTTCCAAACGCTGCATTTTTGTATCATGTGATATATAAATGTAGCAAGTGATATATAAATGTATCTGTTTAGAGGCACTGTCAAAAAAGTGAGTGATTTTCACTGGTCTAAACTTAAGACTCGACGAGCTCTATTTTTCAACAATGAAAAATCACTCACTTTTTATATTGTGCCTGTTTAGAGTACGTATTAAGTTATCTCGACAGAAGATTTTTTATTTATCTTAAGAAATTAATCTCTTTGCATGTTTTATTGACTCATTAAAATCTTCCAAGGTTAGGTTGCTTTCTATTCCTCTTTCTCTCATTAAATCAAAGAAATCTCCTAAATACATATCTGCAAATTTAGCAGCATGCTCCACAGAAAACTTACCTTTAATGTAAAACTCCAACGCTCTTTCTTTCTTGTCTTCTTGTATGCCTTTTTGAATTATGCTCCTAAAAGCTGTGGATTTATCTAAATTAAACATCCTGCTTATTTTTTTTATGTATTCAACATGATCTATGCCTAACCTTGCGGTAACTGATATCAGTTTAGTCATTTTTTCCACCTATGCAGCTTAAAGCCTTGTATACCAATTCATCTTTGTATCTCCCATAAATATCTAAGTTCTTAACCATATCTTTCGCTTCATTTTTACTGATAAGCTCCATATCAAACGCTGCAATAACCAGAGTCAATGCAGTCATGAAAGGAATTTTATATATTTTGCACAAGTTTATCGCCTTGTGATCATCAGTAGCCAAAATATCTGCTTTTTCTTGTAAATATAAGACGATGGCTTCTGTTTCGCCTAATGCCAATCCAAATTCATTAATTATATTTTTAACTTTTATTTCATCATTTATTTTTTTAATTTTGATTAAGACGTCATTAATTTTATTTTCTATTAAATACGAGTCTTTTGATTTTATTTCTTTCCCTTTAATTACGGCTTCATTATAAACTTCTTGCGGGATTATAAAATTAAAATTATTAACTGCTTTATCTAACAAAGTAATCTTTTGCAATAAAATCAAAGTTGAAGCATCTGATACAACTAATTTATACATTTATTACGTTGTAAGACAATGTTATATTTAAATGTTTTCTTTTTGGGGTTTTCACGGATAAACTTTGCCATAATAAAACAAGAAAAGGCGCAATTGTCTGGGAGAAAACATTTCCGGATTATTTGAATGAAAGCCAGCCATCGCTTCATAATCTCCCTTATTGGTCGGAGAGATTTGCTCTGCATAAAAGTTGGGGATATCGAGTCAATTTTAAAGGTAAGGATGAAAGGACAGTTTCTTGGTTTTATGGGAAGGTCTAGAAATAAGTCATATCTCAATTCCTTCTTTTACGGCTTCTCTTACTATAGTGATCTGCTTTTTTAGTTTGTTGAACTCTTCTGGCGTGTAGCATAAGAAATCTACAGGACATTCGATAGTCCAGTATTTATAAAATCCAAGGGAACGCTTAAAAGATTTTTTCTTCTTGAATTTTCGGCTTACAACAATTAAATCTATATCACTGTCTTTATGGCTTTTTCCCTTGGCCATACTTCCAAATAAAATCATTTTATTTATCGGCATATTAACAGAAAGCCTATTCTTAAATTGATTCAGTTCCGCGATTATATGATTTTTTTTATACATATAGAAACCTCTGAGGCTATTTTTAAAAAATTTTCAGCATCTGATTGCTCGCACCATCTCTTTACTTCTTCTTTCATAATTAAAATCAACTATAAAATTATCTATAAATAATTATCGTTTTTACGGCAGTCTTATTTTATCCGGATTATTGGAAGGAAAGCCAGCCATCGCTTCATAATCTCCCTTATTGGTCGGAGAGATTTGCTCTGCATAAAAGTTGGGGATATCGCGTTCATTTCAGGGGCAGGGATGGAAGGACGGTTTCTTGGTTTTAGGGGAAGATTTGGGATAGGGATTTTTCTGAGCTTTTACATTGTCATAGATTTTATTTGATTTTATCCCAATTGCTACTGACTCTTTCTCTGAACTGTGAAATTTTGGATTCCAGAACTTTATTTATTTGATCAATTATTTCCCTCCATGAATAAGGACGCTGTATCATAGTTTTTCCCCACAGTTCCCATGGTCTTGTGCCAATGTCAAAACCAACATCTCCAGAAAGTTGATTTAGAACATTAACCGTATCTTCAAATTTCCTTGATTCACGTGTAATTTTTTCTATTATATACATTGAAACGCCTCTTGAAGAGATATGTACTTCATTATTTTTCGATGACATAGTACCGTCCGGAACGTCATAATAATACTTCCTACCCGCATGTTTCCAAGAAGGTATCTCTGTTAGAATCCCTTTTATAAAGCTTATGTCAAATGCCGGATTTTTGTCTGTAGGTGTAATATTTATTGGCATAATCTCGCCTTCTCCTAAGGATGTATTCTTTTTTACATCAAACTTTGACTGGGAGATGATATCTTCTTCTTTTCTTGTGTCCCAAAGATTCCAGATAGATTTATTATTCGCCTGTATGTAATCCATTACCGTTATGCTCTTTGGATGATAACGGCCATCTCTTAGGTCATCCCTATAGGTGTCATGATGCGCATTCATGTAATTCACAGTTTCTAAAAGGTCTAGTTTTTTTATAAATTGAGAAAGAACTCTTCTTTGCGGACCTATAGAGTCTGGGTGCTTGTCTATCATAACTATTCCATCCTCATCAACCTCTAATGCGTATCCGTATTGGTCAAGCCCTGGCGCAAGCTCATTCTCTTTGGTAATCCATCCATGCCTGGGATCTGAAAGTTTATCTTTTATCATAGCACTTTCAGCACCTTTGCCGTATAAGATAGGCTGTATGACATCAAAATTATTATAATATAAAAAGTCCTGTTTTCTAAGGCGTTTATTATATAAGTCTGAATACTTGCCTTCTATTCTAAAGCTTTCATCAGTTGCTCCTTTAATAAAACCAAAATAATTATCCTCAATTAAAGTACAATATTCATTTAATAAGCTAGTTATTTTCTCTGAGTACACTGTCCTTATGTGGTTAATTCTATTGATTATTGCATTTTTTTCATCTTCTGTTTTTGCGCTTGATAATGTATTGATTTGTGCATCCTCACAAATTTGTTTTATCAAATCTATATATTTGGAGATGTAACCTTGCCTTACATTATAACCAAATGGGCTGATAGTTACTGTCCAGTCTCTCTTCATACCTAAAATAGGATACCTGATTTTTACTTTAGGCGGCAGAGGATAGTTATACCTTTTATCTCTGATCGGTATTTCTTCAAACTCATCTTTTTCTGATGCTCCACCTCCCACTCCATTTTGATAAATCCCAAATTCGTATCTGCCAGTTTCAACATCAATATACATCATGGAACTGGCATAAATATCCTCAACTTCGCTTCTTAAACCTTCAAAAAAATCCCAGTTATTTTCAACCCTAAAAACCGCACCAGAACGGTCTTTCATTATTTCTATAAGATTTTTTTCCTTTAATCTTCTAATTGGGGGAAATTCCTGACCTCCAACCAATTCATATTGTAATTCTTCTCTAGTGGCATGTCTAACTGCCCTGCCTACTCCAATATTTCTTAAGCCAGTGGTAATCACGTTTTTAATTCTTTGAATCCACGGGCTTGGTGGTTTTTGTTCAGGCTGCCCTGCTTCTGCCATAATCTACGCCTCTTTGCTCTTTGTTTGTGTCTTTGTCTTGCTCAATTAAGAATTTCAATTTTTTCATAATAAACATGTCAAGATTATTGAATGCTTTTTCAGTTATTTCAAGGTTTTTATTTAGGTTGCCTATCTTTCTTAAGATTTGTTCTTTAGTTATCATCATTGCTATAGAACGTAAACTGTACCCAGTAGTCTTTAATGCCCTATCAGCTTTATCGAGACTATAAAGAAGACCAATGACTCTTTTAGGATCTGTGCTTGTAATTTCCAAGTCATTACCAGTCGTTTTTAGTAGATACTGGAGGAACTGTTTTTCATTTTCGTTAGAGACTTTTGCATTTGCTAAAAGGTTTTTAATTTCTGGCTTGATATCTCCATCAATAACGTCTATTTTAGCTTTATAGAAATCATATAATGAATCTACACATCTATTGTTTATAACATCAAAATCCTTTCTTATTTTTTCTAATATTTTTTTTATTCCCTTCCTGTATTTTGCTATTTCTGCCATTATGTTGTCTGCCGAATCTTTTTCAAGTTTTATTAACGGCTTTAACGCTTCTTTTAAATCATTAATTTCAGGACTCGTTTTGTTTATTAATCTATCTATCCTTAAATTAAAAACTCTTTCCATTTCTTTTATAAAAGGAACTATGACATTAACTTTTCTATATTTTACTGAACTTACTTCTAATATCTTTTTGTCAATCTCTTGAAGCCATCTTTGCGGATATTCTCTAATACTATCCTTACCTTGTAATAGCCACTCTGCAACATTGTTGTTTCCAAATTCTCTAACAAATGTGCCTGCTATTTTTTTTATATTAGTATAAAAATCATTAAATTGTGACCAATCTCCAGTTTTATAAGACTCAATTTTTTTTTGTATCCTTCTTAGATATATTAACTGTAAGTTATATCTTGTAAGCTGTAAATAAGCGGGATTTTTTAAGATAATCTGTCCTAACTCCTCATCTTTAAAGTAAGATAAAATCCCAATATATTTTTCAATTTTTCCATACAAGAAAGAATTTATCTTTGCATTGAAAAATTGTACGTCCTCTGTTATTACTTCTTTATTTTTCCAAGAATTAATCTCTTCGTGATACTTCACTAAATAATCTAATTCTTCATTTGTTAAAGCAAAGATAGCTTCTCTTATTTTATTTACAGTTTTTTTATTTTTTATGCCCTCTAATGCGTTTTTTAATTCTGCTGGATGTGGAGACGTCTTAAGAAACCCGATTATATACTCTCTATCCTGATTAACCAAAATTTTTGTATAAATCTCTATGAATAGTTTATAGGATTCTTTGTAACCAAATTCTGTTTCTGTCCTTTCCAGCTGATTGAGCACATAATTTGATAGTTCGCCATCTAAACTCTTAACCCATGTTCTTTTTGCCCTTAGGCTTCTTAAAAATAATAATAAATTTCCGTTTATTTCTTTATAAGTATTTTGAATTAGCAATATTAATTTTAAATTTGGATTATTTGACAAAAGATTTTCGTTAGTGCCTATGACTTTAGAAATTTTGATTCTTCTTGCATCTATTTCTACTATTTTAGAGAGCCTGTCGCCAAAAACTTGATCTAAAATAGTGTCTACTTGTTTTAATTTACTTATAATTGCATCATTTTCATTAGTCATTTTTCACTCTCCTTCCCTAAAACACTTGTAAATGGCTCATCCATACGGGATGTATCCCAGACCCAGTAGCTAAGGTACCTGTTTTCAAGTTCATTATTCTGAACCCTTAGCCTTACGACACTGGTTATAAATCTGGAAAGTCCAATAGTCGAAATTGTCGGGTAATAATTTTTCAATTCAGGGGTGGTATCCCAATAATTTCTCCTGCCCCAATAAACAAATTTGCCAGAAATTTTAAGAGCTTCTAGGTCAAATGCAGCATGACCTTGCTCTCTATCTGGCTTAGTTTTACCAATTCCATTAAAGTTCAATGATTTTTGTTGATCTATAATTGTGGTGTAGTCAATATGCGACCTGCTAAATGGGTGGAACGTTCCAAATCTTAAATCTTCAAGTAAAAAGTCCCATTCGGATAGTATTTTTGGAATTATGAATTCAAATGTAGCAAGTTGTGGTTTTGTTGAATCACCTGGAAAATCTTCGATGTCTTCAATTTTTACTTTTTTTATGTAAGGAATTTTATTCTCATCTACTTCAATTTTGTGTATATCCTCTAAGACAAATCCTTTTATGTTAACTTCGTGTCTTAGCTCTCCTGCGGATGTGTTAATAAGTCCAAGCTTATATTTACGAGGCATTCTTTCTATTATCTCTCTTGCTGTACCTTCACTTTCCAGTTCCGATAAAGCTTCTTTTTCAATTTCCTTATCGCGATTCTTAAGCTCTTGCAAATAGATACTTCTCATTATATCTTTCATTGCCTCTTGACGCATTTTATCATCATAGTCTTTTTCTATAAAAACTGGCTCGAATCTAGCTAGCGTTTGAGCATAATACTCTTTATATATCCTTTCTACCATCTCCTTTTGTTTTTTTTGTCTTAGCTCAATAAAAACTTGTTTCTTGATGCTTTCAATTATTTTTTCTTTTTCTTTCTCATACTCATTATCTCGCTTTGTAAATTCCAAATTTTTATCATCATCTATTTTCCAGTCCCACTTCTCAAATAAGGAATTTTCATTGGCAAATCTATACGAGTGTTTGTATACACCACCTAATGCTAAAAGATCTAGCAATTTTATTTTTAGACTTCGCAGTCTGTGAATCAAACCAAATCTTTTTGCATTTGTTTTAAACTGGGCATAAGCCCTTTTCATTAAGTCCAATTGATTGTTTAGTGTAGTTGTCAAAGGACCAAGATACCCGTCTCTAGTTTCAGGTGTTATTGGCGCTTTAAGATTTCCTTCTAAGTCTTTTTTAAGCATATCGAAAAATAGAGCTATCAGCTGCCTATTATTTGACCAGCCGTAGGTTTTTTCAACAAGATCTGCCCCTCCAAACCTGTATCTATTCATCGAACTTTTCATATCATCATAGGTCTTTGCTGACGTTTCAAAATATCCTTCAATGACTCCAGCTTGCCTCCCAAATTCTGCAACACCGCCCCTCTTGCCAAAATAAGTATGCAATCTTGTTTGGTAATTCATGAGTATCATAAGTTCTGCCCTAATGTCCTTAAAAACTGGAGGCAATTCTCCTTCAAAGTATGGATCTCTGAGTGTGGCTTTTTTTAATATCCATTTTATAAGGCTATTTGGAGAGGATCTCATACGGCGTAACATAGGAACTAAACCGTATCTTTTCAAGCCCCTCCACATTCCATCAGCCCTCCTCTCCCCCCTCCCAATAATGAAAAATAATCCAATAATACCCGCTACGCCAAGTAATAAATACATTCCCATCGTCCCAACTTTCCCAAATCCAAGCGAACTTCCGCCGAAGAAAAGCAGCAGAAGTCCCCATACTATCATTCCACCTGCCCCAAACTTCTTAACCTTTCCAGTGCCTAAAAGGTCCATGGCAAATAATATTGCAACTAAAATCAAAACAGGCGGGCTTAAAAGTATAGGTCCAAAGCCTACCGATTCTCCAGGAGCAGTCGGTATCAACCCATAATATCTTAGCATTGGCGCCATGAATGAGCCGATTATGCCTTCGTACTCTTTGCCGTAAGCCGCAGTTACCGCCGAAGATGACCAGCCTACTATGAGGAATGCAAGCCCCCACTCGTACTTTCCATCTCCGATTTGTCCTTTAAGTGCATCTGCAAGCACCATGAAGAAAACAAGCTCTGCGATTTTTACGACTAATGGGAATCCTATTCCTGCGCGGGTCATGCTGGCAGCGAGAAGCAATGATATGGCATAAGTAATGATATTTCCGCCTTTTTCAAGCTTCTTGTCTGTGTTAAGGTAAGCCACAAAGAAGTATGCCATCAATACAAAGCTTGATATGAATACCCACAGCCTGTAAGCAGGCGGGCTTGGGTTTAGCAATCCGTCAGCGCCAAACAGATAGCCTGCAAAGTCTCTTATGACGGTTAGCTGCCATATCCAGTGCTGCCCTATGTTTACGGCAAATACCATCGAAATAATAAATATCAGCAGTATGTAGCCGCCGTTTCCTTCTTTTGAATTAAGATTTACTTTATAGCCAAGTATAATGTATATTACCGTCGCAATTATTGCTGCGTTTACAAGCACATAAAAGTTAAAGTACCTTCCGAAATAGCCCTGCCAGATGAATCCCGATTGCCCGAACAAGAACCCAATCATCAAAGAGCCGACTATTATCCCTACGTATATTGCAGTTTTTTCTTTGCCATCTTTTCCCGGAAGCAAGAATGCCTGAATCATGAACAATACGAATCCTACTATGGCTGCGTTTATCAGCACAAAAGAGAGGCTGCCTCCTCCGGCAGATTGGGCGCTCGCCAAAGGAGCCGCAGCTATGAATACAAGAATAACTGCAAAAATCCATGGCAGCTTGTGTGTAGTCATAGTCTCTTGGCTACCTCGTCTAAAATTTTATCGTCAGGAACCTCATCAAATTCGTATCCGGAATATACGAATCTGATCCAAAGTTTCAGCACGTTATCGGAAAAGTAGAACCTGTTGTCTTTCTTGTAAATTATATCCACGTCCATCAATCTTTCAAGAATGCTTTTTGTTACAGGAGCGCTCCTGTAGATTCTTTTAGCTATCTCGCTTAACCTTAATTCGTCATTGGCAATGACTTTCAGGATTGCCTTGAGGAGCGTCTGCCCTCTTGCGCGATTGTAGTAATACCCAAGCGAATCTTTGCAGTAGTTGTAAACGGAATGCTCTTTCGTCAACAATTCAACCAAAAATGCCTTGCGGGCATTTTTGGTTTCATTATATTTCTTGCATATCGCAGATGTTACAAAAGGATGTCCATGGCTTAGCGAAAAAATTTCCTCGGAAATTTTTTCGCTGTTTGCTTCCTTGTTTTCAAAGAAATTTTTGACGAAGTCGAAAGTTTCTTTCCTGTCAAAATTCTTTATTTCGTAGCATTCAAATTTTTTGAGCAAAGAGAGGGATTGCTTGACTGCGGAGCTTGTTGCTATGTAACTCACATTAACAGCATCAAAGTTTATGGCTGCCAAAACATCCTTAATCTGGGAGAAATTGTTCAGGTCAAGCAGGTTCTCAAAATTATCGAGGACAATCAAAAATTTCCTGCTGTTTTCGCTCCCCAGGACATCAGCAAAATTAAAGGCAGATTCTACAAGAAATTTTTGATTTGGCTTTATCTTCAATAATTCATTTTCAACAAGCTTTAGCAAATTAAAAGCCTTCGGGCTTTTGATTTGCCCGCTTAGCTTTAGCAGATTTTCTATGGCAAGAAAATCCTTGTACTCGCTTAACGGCTTTTTTAAGAATTGAAAGATTACATTGCCAATGAATTCCACTGAAAAATTTTCAGGGTTCAGGCTTATTTTCTCCAAATCAATGTAAACGGAAACAATGTCTATGGAATTTTTGATGTGCCTCTTGACAATAGAAGTTTTGCCGGATTTTCTTGGGCCAAGAAGAGCAATATTTTTTGCAGCGCCTTTTTTGAAAGCAGCCGTATTTTTATCTAGCAAATTCAGGTAATAGTCTCTTCTAATTAAGCTCTCTTTACTGCTCAACTAATTCACACTCTTAAGGGAGTTTCTATGAAATTCTATACCATTTGGAATATATTCTAAATAGTATAAAAAGGTTTCTATAACAAAAATTTTACAGCAAAGCTGTAAAATTTTTGTATGTTATACCATTTAGTATATTTTTTTTAAATTAATATTCCAATTTGTATAGAATTAGTATTTAAAGCTTGTGATTTAATTAATTATTCCAATAGGTATATATTCTTTTTGGTAGAATAATCTTGAAAAAATCAATTTTTTTTGCAAAATCAATTTTTTCACGATAGGTTTCCAGAGAGAGGCTTTACCTCTTGAGAACTTTGCAAAATTAACCTAAAGGGTTAATTTTTCAAAGTTCTCTTCAGCAATTTAAAATTTATTATTCTCAAGTGATTAAAATAGAAAAATTTAAAACGAAATAAAGGCTCTCTGAAGAAAATGGCCAACGAAAATCAAGTGAAGGAGGAAGAAAAACCAAAGCAATCATCCGGTTTGGAAAGTTTGGTTACTGAAAGTTCTCAGGCACTTGGGGGGTTGGCAAATTTTGCATTAGGTTCGTCTCTAATAGCAGGAACGTATCTTATCGGAGGTGCAGATTGGCTAGTAACCTCGGCAGCTTTTCCAATTGGCCGTAAAATTAAAGATTCCATATCGGGAATAGAGACTAAAATGAAGGATTATCGGAACGAATCAATTATCGGTGCCGCAATAGCCCCCCCTATCTGGGGTTTGGTTAATACAATTAAACAGGTTCCAAATGCATTTGGATTGGATACTTTAACTGGCTCTTTTGTTGTTGGAGGCCTAACATTCGGGCTTTTAAACCCATTGATAAATGCGCTTTATTATCCTTTGGACCACTTAGTTAAAAAAAGAACTTTTAAGGGAATGGGAGAATACTTTAAAGAAAATTATTGGAAGGATCTAAAAAGAACATTTCCCTTATCGGCTTTAACATCTGTTGCTGTCGGATTGAATTATGCATTGCCTGCTTTTTCGCCGTATCTGTTCCCGTTTCTTGCGGCAAGTAGCGTGCTGTATAAGATTTTATTGACAAAATCAGAAGGAAAAACAGAGTATAAAAGATTGTTTTATCCTTCGACATATCTGCCAAATTCCCTGAATCCATTCTATCTTGCAGAAGGCGCAGGCAAATTCTATAATCGGCTTTTATCGGGAGTTTACACGCTGGGCAGAGGAATAAATGAGTTCTTTACAATAGAGACGAAGGCAGCTCCCGCAGCATCTCCTGCCGCGGCGCCTGCAACGTAAAGAGAACTTTGAATAAATCCGAGGCGAAATTTAGTGGCAGGACAAATTTCGCCGAGTGTATTTTTGTCACCCAAAAGGCGACAGATTGATTTTTTTATTTGAATCTATTTTAATGCTCAAATATCCTATATTAATCTATAACGTAGCATACTCCCTTATCCCTTGCAATTGAGCCTGCAGGAAGCTCTATTGTGCTGTACCTTGTTTTTACCAGATATTCCGAGCGCCCTAATTCATGAGATGAAAGCTCTGCTGCCTTGAATTCCTTATTCTCGGTAAAATTATCCTTTAATGCGCAATAAACTTCATCTTGGCTTGCTTGTTTGTATTCTAAAACCGAGGCTATCCTCTCCTTTGCCAAAATTTTTGGAATGCCTAAAATCTTTGGCATGATTTCAAGCTCCATGCCGTAAACCAAAGTGCCGTGCTGAAGATAAATCCCGTTTTGCATCAGCTTTGCAGCGTTTCCTGAAATTTTTTTGCCGCCGACTGAAATGTCATTTTTATTTTCAAGAACTGCTTTGATTCCCAAACATTTCAGGGAATCGATCATCCATGAGCAAACCTGCCTGTAGGCTTTTTCTATGCTTCCGCCCAAAATTTTTATAGGAGCAATCACGCTGTAGGTAAAATCGGCTTTATCGTGAAAAACCGCCCTTCCCCCGCTCATTCTCCTTACTATCCCTATGTTATGCTCTTTGCACGCCTTTAAATCAATTTCCTGCAGGTTTTGCAAAGCTCCGATTGAAACAGAGCTTGGCATCCACTTGTAGAACCTTATCGTCGGCAATTCTTTATTTAAGGCTGCGCTTTCGCATATTGAATGGTCTATCGCCATGTTCATGGCCGGCGAAAAAGCCTTCTCTTCGATAAGGCGCCATTTCATTCTTCTCAATATTTCCTTGGATAGCTTCCAAGCATCTTCACAGAGCCGTATTCTTCCATGCCTTTTAATGCTTCCGAAATTTTTTTTTCCGCCCTATGGCCCTCGAAATCTATGTGAAAAACATAATCGCCGAGCCTTCCTTTAGATGGCCTTGACTCTATTTTTGTAAGGTTTACGTCCCTGCTCGCGAACTCCCCAAGCATTTTATACAAAATGCCCGGCTTGTCGGACTTTGGATAGATGGCAATGCTTGTCCTATCGCAGCCTGTTTTTTCATTGTCATCCTTTGCCACTGCAAAAAATCTCGTGACATTAAAGCGGCTGTCCTCTATATTCTTTTTTAATATTTTTATGTGGTAGATTTCTGCTGCAATTTTCGGTATTATGGCGCCATGCCCTTTGTCTTCCGATTTTGAGAGCATTTCTGCAGATTTGCCGTTGCTTGACGTAAACATTATTTCAGTTTTTGGGAGATTTTTTTTGATGAACATCTCGCACTGCTCATACGCCTGCGGATGCATGTAAACTGCCCTTATATCGCCGATTTTCCCAAAGCCTGCAAGGTTGTGGCTTATTTTAAGGATGGATTCTGCCTTTATCTTAAGGCCGGATTTAATCAGGCAATCCAATGTCTGCCCCACGCTTCCTGCAATGGAATTTTCCACAGGAACTATGCCGCAGTCCGCATCGCCCGCGCAAACACATTCAAAAACATCCCTTATGGTTCTTGTAAAAACGATTTGCGCATTTTTATCGTGCCTGATTGCAGCATCGTTGCTGAAAGTTCCTTTTGGGCCTAAAGTTGCGATTTTCATGTTGGTGTGTAGCCGACAACCTCTGGATTGGATACATAAACTAATTTTTTCTTTGCCCCCATACTACCTTCACTTACTCTTAATCTCACTAATTGAGCCATTCTTACAATGCTAAAAATTATTGTCAGCTTAAACTTTTAGTTATCTCTATCCACCATCTTCTCTATTAGGTAGTCGCTCAATTCTTCAGCTTCACTTTTGAAAACGCCGAAAAATTCTGAGCATTCATTGAAATACTCTAAAAAATTTTTGGTGTTTTTAGCCTTGATTATCTTCTCAAGCTCCTTGCAAGAATCAAGGTAAGCTGCAAGCGCTTTTTTATTTTCGGGATTCATTATCTCTATGCTTGCGTACAATTTAGGATCCTGGTTCAGGATTCTTCCAACCATCGCCATACGAAGCTTGTATATCGGGCTTGTGTATTCAAGGCTTTCTTTAACGCTTATGCCAAGATTTTTCATCGCATGGGCGACGCTTAAAGTGCTGAAATGGTTCAAGCCCTGTATAATAGACATCATCTCGTCATGCTTTTGCGGAGTTGTTATTTTTATTTTTGCATTGCCTTTTTCAAATATGCCAACTGCCCAATCCCTCCATTTTTTAGCCCTTGCCGGGCACAAAACAATAGTCTGGTTCTTAAGCGAGTTTACGCCCGGCCCGAATAAAGGGTGCATTCCTATGACCTCGCATTTCGAGTGCATAAGCATGGCATCGACTGGCCCCTTCTTTATAGAGGTTGTATCCATCAAAAGCGAATCTTTATCTACGAATGGGGCTATATTTCTTATGACTTCTAAAGTAATGCTTATAGGGACGGATATCAGAACAACATCGCTTGCTTTCGCACACTCTACTGGTTTTAATTTTGTCCTTCGGGATGAGATTAAGACTTCGCAGCCATTGCCCTCAAAAAATTTCTTGAAAAGCTGCCCCATCTTTCCAGTGCCGCCTATGATTCCTACGGTTATTGGTTTATCCGGCATTTTATCCATTAAAAAAGTTTCCTTATCTCTTCGAGGCTTACTTCGTCCGAGATGAATGCATCGCCTATCGAATTGAGCAATATGAAATTCATTTTACCGTTCATTATTTTTTTATCGTATTGCATATGCTCAAGAATTTTTTTTGGCTTTAATTTATGGTGGCTTAGCCTGTGCGCAAGGCCGGCATGCTCCAGCAGGTTATTTTGCCTTATTGCAGAGCCTTCATCCAAAAAGCCAAGGCTTGAAGAAAGCTTTGCCGCACAAGACATTCCGATGGATATTGCATCCCCGTGGCTTATCCTGTAGCGAAGGGCAGATTCTATCGCATGCCCGATTGTATGCCCGTAATTAAGTATTTTTCTCATCCCATTTTCTTTTTCATCCTGAATTACAACCTGCGTTTTTATCTCGCAGCTTCTCTTAACCGCGTATTGCAAAATTTTCGAGTCTAATTCAAAGATTTTGCCCATATTTTTTTCGAGAAAATGAAAAAAATCCTTGTCCCTTATCAAGGCGTGCTTTACAAGCTCCGCCATTGCGTTTGCCAGCTCTTTTTTCGGCAGCGTGCTGAGCAGATTCAAGTCCATTATGACTTTTTTTGGCTGGTGGAACGCCCCTATTGCGTTCTTTGCGCCTTTTGCATCAACTGCAGTTTTGCCGCCTATGGAGCTATCAACCATGGCAAGCAAAGTTGTGGGAACCTGCATGTATGGAATTCCCCTCATGTAAGTAGCCGCCGTAAAGCCCGCCAAATCTCCTGTAACTCCTCCGCCGAGCGCGATTATGCAGGCATCCCTCCTAAAGCCAAGGCTTATCATCTCGTTTTCAATTTTTTCCTTTGAATCCCTGCTCTTGTTTTTTTCCCCTGCAGGGAATTTAATCAAATGCGCCCGCAGGCTTTCTTTCCTAAATCCATCGAGCAGTTTTTTGCCGTAAATATTTGCCACATTGGAATCGGCTATAATAGCATAGCTGTTCGCTATCGGATTGTTTCTTAATTCGGCTGCAAGGGAATCTGCCAATCCATGGCCTATGAGAATGTCGTATGAATCATCGGTTTCCTGTTTTAAATCAACATTTACTCTTTCCATTTACTTATTTTTGTTTAAAATTACAAATCAATTTCCCGATGACGGGTTTATTCCGGGAGAAATTCATTTAATAAAACTGGAAAACAGGATTTCTGGCTTGCTTGCATTAAGAATTTCTTTATTTTCCATCCTATACCTATTGATTACTACATGTCCACAGTAATCATCTTCAAACAAAATTGACATGTCTTCTATCACCATTCTTTTTGAAAATAAAGGACAGTCAGTTACCAAAGTGTCTGCATAGCCGCCCTCGAATCCTATGTGAAAGCCATACCTTACCGAATCTTTTTTTAATTGGGCAAAATTTTCCCTTGTTATTTTTTTGCCGAGCCATTCTTTTAATCCGTCCGAGGCAATCTGCGTTATCAGGATTTCATATTCGTTGTCCATCATTGCCTCCATGACTAAATCGTGCTCTTCGCCTGCGTGGGATGCAAAAGCATCAACCTTTAACGGCTTTAGCGCATTCTGTATGCTTTTAAGCTGAGTCTCCTGAAGGCCGGTGCCTCCCAATACGACGGCATCAACTTTGGCTGATTTCTGGTTTTTTTCAACAAGCTCTTTTATGATGCCCGCTTCCTTTAACGGGTCTGCATGCCTGCACTTTAGGTAAAAATGAGGGATTTGCAGCATTTTTGCAAACTCTTTCGTATGCTCAACAGTTGCATAATGAAACAGGAAGCAGTCTTTTCTCGACGGCTTTACAGAAACAAGGTATCTTATGTTCCAGCCCCTGAGCATTGCATGCTCGATTGCATACGTGCTGTCTTTCCCGCCGGAATAAAGAATTGCAACATCCATTTTCAAGAGTATGGCAATTTTATTTATAAATTTATGGGAGTGCTGAGCTTTGAAGCGATGAGAATTCTTTTAAGCATTTGAGATTAAAAATAAGCT
>CAYWNO010000016.1:16948-18569 GCA_964459665.1 uncultured Methanosarcinales archaeon | reverse complement strand
CAAAACAAGTATGTGAAGATATTTTAAGCTACAATGCAAATTTTAAAGAGAAGACTTGGACAGTTCCAGAAATTATCAAAAATGCTTCAAAAGAAATAAAAGCGAAATACATTCAAGGATTTGCAGATTCTCAAGGGCATGTAGGAAACCATCCAACACAAAGAGCAATAATTCTTTGTAATACAAATAAAGAGGGTCTAAAAGAAATTCTAACTATTCTAAATGAATTTGATATATACGATTGTAATATAAATAAACTTGGTATAGTTGTAACTGCTAGAAGGTCAATAGAATCTTTTGCTAAAAATATTAATTTTAACATTCAGAGAAAAAAGGAAAGTTTGCAGAATTTAATCGATAGATATAAACAATATAAAACACCTAAAAGGGAATTAGAAAGATTAAGTTCTAAAATCATCGATTTACGCAAAAGTGGATTAAGTTATCCTAAAATATCTAATGAGTTAGGTATATCAGTATCAGCAGCTTGGACTCATTCAAAGCATATCAAAGTAGCCGAATTGGGTGATTAAAAATGGTAAAAGTACTTGAAGTTGCAAAAATTGCTGATGAGGAAGAAATTGGCCCAAAGCAATATAGCACAATAGACGGCTTCTTAACTGAGCAATTTATTGAAGGTGAATTTTTTTCTGGATTAAGAGAGAGCAAAACTTCCTCTGATAATATGTACAAGCTTGGAAGAAGAGTTGGAGAAATTTTATCAAAATTACATTCGAGAGAGGTTTATTACAATGATACTATCCTGACAGACGATTTTGGTAGGTCGCATTTGATTGTTCCGGAAAACTCGCCTGCGAAATTATTTGACTACGGAGTTGCATTAAATCTGGACAGGCATCCAAACCTTTCAGACGAAGAAGTTTTTAACTATGCAAGGACTTTTCCGATGGTAAACGCTTCTTTAGAAGGATTAATATACTCACAAGGGCAGCTAACACAACAGCAATTTGATGCGGTTGTAAGAGATTTCAGAAATGAAGTCACTGGATTAACAAAAGAGCAGATTATGACAAGAGACATTGATTTTATAGGGGAAGGCATAACATTTGCCACATTTAGGTTGGGCAGCCATATAGCTGAACCATTTTCAAGAGGATTTAAAGAAACCTATTTTGCATAACTTTTCATTTAATAAATAAAAATGACAGACCTCAAACCATTGCTGGAACTGCGAACCAGAATAAAGGATAAAAAACCCCATTTTATCAGGCAGGACTATCAGAGAAGAAAAAGGCTCAGGAGCAAATTAAAATGGAGAAAGCCGAAAGGAATACATTCAAAGATAAGGCACAGGTTCAAGGGACACAGGAAAATGCCGTCTCCGGGCTACAAGTCACCGATAAAAGTCAAGGGGCTTTCCTCAACTGGATTGAAGATTGAAAATGTATGCTCGGCTGGGCAATTAAAAAAAATAAGCATTGGAAAGGAAGGCATCTTTATCTCGAAAAGCGTAGGAAACAAAAAAAGGCTGGAAATATTAAAAAAAGCAAAAGAGATGAATATTGCGGTCTTGAACATTAACTTGGACGAGCATATCAATAAGATTGAAGCTTTCATGGATTCAAAAAAGAAATCAAAGGCCAAAGAAGAAAAGAAAGAA
>CAYWNO010000016.1:11591-16938 GCA_964459665.1 uncultured Methanosarcinales archaeon | reverse complement strand
AAAAAAATTCCGGAAAAACTAAAAGAAGAAATTAAAAAAGAAGAAAAGAAAGAAGAACCAAAAAAAGAGGAGCCTAAGGAGCAGCAAGCCAAAGCTGAAAATGAGCAAAAAAAAGAGCAGGAGGCAAAAGAAAAGGCGCCTGAAAAAATAAGCGATGAGCAGAAGAAAGAAGAGCAGAAGAAAGAAAAAGACAGGATACTAACAAAAAAAAACATAAAAAATAAATAAAAAATTTCATCTTTGAGGTGAAATTTTTTCCAACAAAAATGCTTAACGTGCAAAGAAGACTGGCTGCACAGATATTGAAATGCGGGGTAAACAGGATTAGATTTGATCCTGAAAGGCTAGACGACATCGAGCAAGCCATAACAAAGTCGGATGTGCGCTCGCTCATAGGCGAAGGGGCAATCCTTAGAAAGGGGGTGCTTAACACTTCAGGATTTTGGTCTAAAAAAATAAAAGTCCAGAAGATAAAGGGCAAGCAAAAAGGCGCTGGCTCAAGAAAGGGAAGAAAAACGGCAAGGCTTAATCCCAAAATGGTATGGATGAACAAGATAAGGCTGCAGCGCGATTTCATCAAGTCCCTTAGGGATAAAAAATCAATTGATACCATGCACTATCACGAGCTTTACATGAAAAGCAAAGGAGGGTTCTTTAGGAGCATAAGGCACTTGAAGCTTTATGTAAGCGAGAGGGGCTTAATAAAAAAATGAAAAAAAGCAGAATTTTTACCGTGCCTTTCAGGAGAAAGCTGGAAGGAAGGACGCATTACAAGAAAAGATTAAAATTACTGCTGTCCGACAAGCACAGGTTCGTGGTCAGAAAATCATTGAATAACCTACAAGTATCAGTTGTAGAGTACAGCGCCCAGGGAGACAAAATCTTGTTTACGGTTGATTCAAGGGCATTGGCAAAGCTTGGATGGAAAGGGGCAAATGGAAATCTCCCCAGCGCATACCTTATAGGGATGATTGCAGGAAAAAGAGCAGTAGGGATTGGAATAAAAGAAGCCATATTGGACTTGGGTCTTAACGATTCGGTCAACGGCTCAAGGCTGTATGCCGCGCTTGCAGGCGCAGTAGAGTCGGGGCTTGTGATTCCTCACGACCCCAAAGCACTTCCTTCAAAAGAAAGGGTTTGCGGAGAGCACATAGCAAAATATGCGCAGTCATTAAAAGAGGGCAAGCAAAAACACGGCTTCCATTTTTCCAATTACACAAAAAAAGGGCTTAATCCGGAAAGCATACAAAACCACTTTAATGAAATAAAAGGTAAAATAAATGGCTAAAAAGAAAAAAGAAGATACAGCAGAGGAGCCAAAAGTGCCTGCCCCAAAAGAGGAGGAAGTGCAGGCGCAAGAGGCACAAGAATCTGCAGAAGAAGAAATAATCATCGAAAAGCCCAAGGAAGGGCTTGCAGTAGAGCTTGGCGAGGTAAAAGAGCTTGAGCAGGAGATAGTAGATGAAGTAAAGAAAAAAGGCGCCTTTGAAAAAGACACATGGAAGCCAAGAACATCATTGGGAGTTCAGATAAAAAACGGGCAGGTAAGCGGAATAGACTATGTGCTGGACAGGAGCATAAAGATACTTGAGCCCGAGATAGTGGATGCCTTGCTGCCTAACCTGATAACGGACTTGCTGATGGTTGGGCAGTCTAAGGGAAAGTTCGGCGGCGGGCAGAAAAGGGTATTCAAGCAGACTCAAAAGAAAACCCAAGAGGGCAACAAGCCTAAATTTGCGACTTTTGCCGTCGTAGGCAATGAAGACGGATATGTCGGAGTTGGCTATGGCAAGTCAAAGGAAACGGTTCCTGCGAGAGAAAAGGCAATCAGGCACGCAAAGCTTAATGTCATAAAGATAAGAAGGGGCTGCGGGAACTGGAGATGTGGCTGCGGCGATGCTCATACTGTGCCGTTCAAGGTCAGTGGAAAGGCAGGCTCCGTTGAAATAATCTTGTTTCCCGCTCCGAAAGGAACAGGGCTTATAGTCGAAAAAGAATGCCAGAAAATATTAAAGCTTGCGGGAATAAAAGATGTATGGTCAAAGACAGAAGGGCAGACAAGAAGCAAGCTTAACGTTTTGTATGCATGCTTTGACGCTTTGCAAAAGCTGATGGAATTTAAAATCAGCGAGAATAGCGCGCAGGCCCTGCATGTTATCGAAGGCTCCGCGAAAGTTAGGATTTAACAGGCTTAAAATAAATAACATGGCAGAACAAAAATTGGCGGCAATAAGGGTGAGGGGATTGAACGAGATAAAGGGCAAGATAGAGGATACTTTAAGGATGCTAAGGCTCTACAAAAAGAATTACTGCTGCGTGCTGCCGAATAATCCTGTTTATGCAGGAATGCTCAAGAAATCAAAAGACTACATAACCTGGGGCGAGATAGATGATGAGACTTTTAACATTCTTATGGGCAAAAGAGGAGAGGAATTTAAAGGGCAGGAGACTGATAAGCATAAAAAAATAGGATATAATGGGTTTTTTGTTTTGGACAACAAGAAATTCAAAAAATATTTTCGCCTAAGCCCTCCAAGAAAAGGCTTTGGAAGGAAAGGCATAAAGCATTCATTCAAGGAAGGCGGGGCTTTGGGCTACAGGGGCGCTGCAATAAACGAGCTGATTAAGAGGATGGTTTAGGGCAACTAACCTATTTAAAAAAAATATTAAAAAATTTCAGCGAAGCTGAAATTTTTTAAAATCAAAATGACAGTAAACAAGCGAAAGAAGAACATGGAAGAAGCAATAAAAAATATTACCAAAAAAATAACATACGGATATAAGCCGCAAAAAATCATACTTTTTGGCTCTTATGCACATGGCAATCCAAGAAAAGACAGCGATATTGATTTGCTTATCATCAAAGAGACAAAATCCAGGCATATTGACAGGGCAGTAAAGATTCGCGAAATACTTAAAGAAGAGAACCGTCTTTTTGCAATTGAGCCATTGGTTTATACTCCCAAAGAAATAAATAAAAGGTTAGAGATCGAGGATGATTTCATAAAAAATATATTAGAAGAAGGAGTTACTTTATATGGTTAAAGAAGAGATAATAAAAGAGTGGCTTGACAAGGGAAAAAAAGATATAGAAGATGCGGAATTTTTGTTGGAAAATGACAGGTCAGCAGAAACGGTATCTTTCCACATACAACAAGCTGGTGAAAAATACCTAAAGGGCTTTTTGATATATAACGGCTGGAAATTAGAAAGAATACACGACTTAGTAAAACTTAATGAAGAAGCAACAAAAATTGATAAATCTTTTAATAGATTTTCAAATCCATTAAGAAAAATCACAAATTTTTATTTTGAAAGTAGATATCCTGTTGGATATGAAGTGGAATATACAAAGCAAGAGCTAAAAGAGGCCATTAATAAAACCAAAGATTTGATTGTTTTAATAAAGAAAAAACTAAATTTTTTAAAATCAAAATGACAGTAAACAAGCGAAAGAAGAGCACTAGATGCAGGGGGCACACCACTCACGGCTGGGGCTCTATGAAAAAGCACCGCGGAAAGGGGCATCAGGGCGGAGCTGGAATGGCAGGAAGCGGAAAGAGGGCAGACTCAAAAAAGCCAAGCTTGTGGAAGGAAAGGTATTTTGGAAAATTCGGGTTTGTGAGCAAGACGCCTAAACCAAGGATTAATGAAATAAACATAAGCATTATAGAGGAAAAGATAGATACTTACCTTTCAAGCGGATTAATCAAGAAGGAAAACGGCTTTTATTCTGTAGAATTAGAAAAACTAGGCTTTAATAAGCTGTTGGGTGATGGCAGGGTTTCCATGAAATTTAAAATAAAAACACCCTACGCTTCCAAATCAGCCGTAGGCAAAGTCAAGGAAGCCGGCGGCGAGCTTATAGGCTTAATAAAAATAGAAAAGTAAGCATAATGGCACATTTATAAAATGTCTATTTGGAAAACAATTATCTCGAATCTTCCGGAAGTTGAGGGTCCTACACAAAAAACGCTCTCTTTCAAGGAGAAGCTAAAGTGGACAAGCATAGTCTTGGTAATATTCTTTGTCCTTGGCCTGCTTCCATTGTTCGGGCTTGGAATAAATGCCCTGCAGAGATTTGAAACCTTATCAATTATATTAGGAGCCGAGTTTGGCTCTTTGATATCCCTTGGAATAGGCCCGATAGTTACGGCTTCTATAGTTCTTCAGCTGCTCAATGGCTCCGGCATATGGAAATTCGACCTGACAAAACCAGAAGGCAAAAAAACCTTTCAGGGCACGCAAAAACTCATGTCGCTGCTTTTTATTATCTTTGAGAGCGCAATATATGTTTTTTTGGGAGGGCTTGCGCCCTTTGAGCAGTTTAAAGGAACCGGCTTTTACCTGCAGCTGCAGCTTATCCTGATATTGCAGTTGTTTTTAGGGGGCTTGCTGATACTGTTTCTCGACGAGGTCGTAAGCAAGTGGGGCTTTGGCTCGGGAATAAGCCTTTTCATAGCAGCTAATGTAAGCAAAAGCCTTTTCATACAGGCATTTAACTGGCTGCCGGGCCCCGGAGGGGTTGCAGGCACGACTTATTCCTCGGGAGCGATTCCTGCCTTTTTCCAGAGCCTTGTTGCAGGAGACGTAACGACTGCATTGATAATGGCATCAGCGGTGCTTTCAACGATTCTTGTTTTTGTTATAGCAGTTTATGTTCAGTCAATGAAAGTTGAGATTCCATTATCTTTCGGAATGGTAAGGGGACATGGAATAAGATGGCCTTTGTCATTCATTTACACTTCCAACATACCGGTCATATTGGTTGCAGCCCTGATAGCAAACTTCCAGTTATGGGGAAGGCTGCTGCAGAACATAGGCTACCCTCTTCTTGGAACATTCAGCTCTTCAAGCGGGAGTCCTGTATCAGGATTTGTTTATTGGCTGCAGGGGCCTGATATCATAAGGAATGTAATCCAGCAGCATACCCTGCTGATTGGCTTTGCCCCGTATCTTCAGGCTCTCGTCTACATGCTGTTTTTTATTGTGGGCAGCGTGATTTTTAGCTTTTTTTGGGTGCAGACTGCAGGGATGGATTCAAAATCACAGGCCCATCAGATGATTTCAAGCGGCTTGCAGATTCCCGGATTTAGAAGAGACGAGCGCGTTCTCGAAAAGCTTTTGAACAGGTACATATTGCCATTGACAATAATGGGCGGCATAACAGTAGGATTCTTGGCTGCGTTTGCGGACCTCACAGGAGCCCTGAGTGGGGGAACAGGAATCCTTCTTACAGTAATGATAGTCTACAAACTCTATGAAGACATAGCAAAGCAGCACATGATGGACATGAACCCAATGATGAGAAAGTTCATGGGTGGTTAGTCGTTCCGTAGGATTTAAA
>CAYWNO010000016.1:0-11491 GCA_964459665.1 uncultured Methanosarcinales archaeon | reverse complement strand
ATCCTACATTGCACGGTTTTGGTCAAGCTTTTCCCAAAAGGTTGATGGACATGAACCCAATGATGAGAAAGTTCATGGGCGGTTAGTCGTTCCGTAGGATTTAAAATCCTACATTGCACGGTTTTGGTCAAGCTTTTCCCAAAAGGTTGATGGACATGAATCCGATGCTATCCGATGATGAGAAAGTTTATGGGAGGGTAAATGTGAAAGGGAAAAAATACATCTTATTGCAATTGCCAACTTTAATAATCATTTTTAGTTTTTTTTTTGTTGAGTTAGGATTGGCATTTGGCTTTATTGATAGGTATATTAGTGAAGGTACGCCTTTTTTTATATTTATTTTTTTTGTTTTGCTCTTATTACAACTCGTATTATTAATTCCGGCTTACTTAATGTATAGAAAAGTCCAAGAAACAGATTTAAAATTAAAGATAAGAAGCATATTTACTTTTATAGTGTCATTAGCCGCTTCAATAATTTTATTGCCTTTTTTCCTAGAAATACTGTCTATTTTTTCTATTGGGATTATTCTTGTGAATTTTTATCCCGATAGGGTTGCTATACCCATGGCATCATCTATTTTGGGCAGTTTTGCCCTTTTAGTCCTTGTATTCTTATCCTTTAGGTACTATAAAAATAATTCACTACATCACGCTTTACTATTTTTAATTTTGTCTATTTATTTTGGACTAAGTGCTTATAACTCAGCAGTATTGGCCCAAGAAAATTTTATGACGGAAAGTAAATACGAAAGTGCTAGACTTGAACAGGTCAAATTAAAGTTGAATTCGATTCTTAATGGAACAGAAAAACCAGAGCGGTGTGATTCTATTATGTATGATGATTATGTGAATAAGTACATATCATATCAAAATCTTTGTTATACTATGGCAGCTTTAAAGTTTCAGAACGAATCAATTTGTGAAATTGAGATTACAGGAGGTATAGAATCAGAAATTACAGAACAAAGGGGACTTTGTAAAAAGCTAGTTCAAGCCTCAATAGCAAATGAGCTTAAGTTAACTTTGTGCGAAAAAGATAAATTTGAAAAATTTTACCCCACCGCTTGCGGTGATTGGGTCGAATCCCGCCTGCTTTAACAACATTCAATCACATCAAAATACCCCGCCCCTTGGGGCGATTGGGTATTTTATTAAGCGGGGTTAACCGATTTCGGAACCCCAATGAATGGCGGAATTGCAATTATTATGTAAAAGTTTATTTTCAAGGAAAATTAGAATAGAGAAAGTTCATGGGCGGGTAAATTTAAATCCAAAAACAAATTCAGATGAACAAAAATAAAAATCCAAATATAACGCCGCAAGAATTAAATCAAACTCGCGGTAATTATGTAACTTTTTTGAGTGATTTAGAAGATAGAGTAACTCCCACGTTTAAATTTGATAATGTTTCTAATGGAGTCTTAGATGAAGATAAGCCAAAATCAATATTGCCAGATTGGGTCCGTAACATTAATCCAAAAGCACTTCCAGCGTATGAAAGGGACAGATTTATTTTAGCTTATGTACCTTTAATAGAATGTATTGCGCAAGAAACGGCAGAAAGAGTAAAGGAAGTACGCTATTCTAAATATGATTTAACTAATGAAGGTGTAATTGGTCTAATGGATACAATTGATAAATACGACCCATCAAGAGAAAATACTTTTAGAACATATGCAGAATTTAGAATAAAAGGGGCAATGCTGGATTATATAAGAGAATTAGATTGGGCTCCGCGTTCTGTAAGGATAAAAGAAAAAGAGATAGATAAAGCGGTTCAAGAAGTAAGAAAACTACTACTCATGGACCCCACCACTGAACAAATTGCTAATTTCATGGAAATTGGGATGGACAAACTGGTAGAATGGCAAAAAGAGATTGCTGGCGTAAATATGTTACATTTAGAGGATTCATTTACCAGAGATTCATTTACCAGAAATTCCAGATACAACCAAAACTCTATTGATAAACAAGCGCCTTTATCGAATTTAATTGAAGACTTAAGACAACATGACATTCAATATTCAAAAACTTTTGATTCAGAAATAAGAGAAATTTTAAATCAAGCTGTTAATTCACTTCCATACAAACAAAGAACTGTGTTTGATCTGTATTATAATGGAGGATTGACAATGGAAGAAATTGGAAAAGTTTTAGGTGTAACCCAATCTAGAATAAGTCAACTATATAGTAATGCCGTTCTTGGTTTAAGAAGCGTTTTGAAAAAGGCAGAAATATAATTTTTAAATTTGTTATATAGCACTAAAAAAGAGAAAAAATATAGGAAATGTTTGCACAATCAGAAAAAATTTCAGCTTTGCTGAAATTTTTTACACTCAAATGGTATACTACGACTTTTTAAACATTGTATTTGCCCCCTTGCTTAAGCTTCCTGCTTTAGCGGCCATAATAATCTTATCATTTGTTTTTTCTCTTGTCAGCCTGATAATAACAAAATATGCAACCAACCAAAGCTCTTTGAAAAATATAAAGGAGAAAACAGATGAATACAGGAAAAGAATGAAGGAATTAAGAAAAGACCCGTCTAAATCTTCTGAGCTTCAAAAAAACATGCTCGAGATGAACAAGCTTGCGATGGAGCAGATGCGCCATTCTTTCAAGCCGCTTATCATTACATCAATTCCAATAATCTTGTTTCTTATTCCATGGATGAGCTCCGTATTTGCATATGAAAGCATAAAGCCGCAGCAGGAATTTTCATTGACTGCGATGTTCGACCAGAATATCAACGGGTATGCAACCCTTGCAGTTACGGAAGGCATCAAGCTTATGGACAACGAGACAAAGGAAATAAAGCAGGGAAGCTCGACGTGGAATCTTATTGGCGAGAAAGGGGATTACATCCTTGAAGTTATATATGACGGGGAAAAACAGCAGAAGGAGGTTTTAATAACTGATAATGGGAGGTACGCAGAGCCGGTTAAAAAAGGCAATGAGCACATAAAGTCAATAGTTGTGGGAAACAAAAAGCTGGTTGTAATGCCGGTAGGCTACAAAGACTGGTTCGGGTGGCTCGGCACCTATTTCATATTCTCAATAATATTCTCATTAGGCTTAAAGAAGGTTATGAAGGTTTATTGATAACTTTATAGAGAAATTTTCTATAAGATTTCTTGAAAATTGATTTTTTCCCTAAGAGGCGCAATACCCCATCTTATCTGCCTTTACAGCATTTTTCGGGCAGTTTTCTATTTTTTGCTCTGTCTGGATTTTTGGCATGAACTGCACCTGCTTTAGGATGCCCAATAAAGAAGAATCATAAGTAAGCTCCTTGTCGTTTTTATTGTAAGAAGCCCCGCTTTTTATTGATGCGCCGTCCAAGTCGACAAGCTTTGTGCCTTTTTCGCCGATAATCCACATGACCAGCCCTTGCACATCAACGAGCCCCTTATTTTCTATTATGAAGTTTATGTACCCATTTTGCCCGAGGATTCCTGAGCAGACCTCAACAGAATTTTTGCTTTCAACCTTGATTTCAACATTCCTGCACCCATTCAAGGACTTATCGGAGCCAAGGTTCAGGCTCCAGTTCATAACCACAGAGCCGAGAGACACGGCAAAAGCTATCAAAAGGATTGTTGCTATCAATGGCGACACGCCTCTTTTCGATTTAAGCTTACTTATTTTTAGCATCGGTCTTTCTCATGATTTTATTCCAGTTGTAGAAAAACATTACGAATGACAGTATCATCCCGATCAATGCTATCCTGCTTCCTATATGCACGTTAACAAAGCTCGCGTCTATCCTGTTCCGCATCAAAAAAAAAAACAGATTTAAAAGAGAATTAATCACAAAAAAGCCTATCGCGACATATATGAACAAAAAAAGGTTTATTGGCTTTGTTATCCTAAAGAATTGCAGCGCCATAAAGCAGATAAACAGCGATAAAACAAGCTCTATAACGTGCAGCGGTATTGCAACTTTGCTTAGGATATCGAGGTCAATTGCTTCTGTGCGAGCAAAAGACGGCATCGCCATGAGGGCTAAACTAAAAACTACTATAGAAAGCACCACGCTCTTTTTTAATTTCATCTTTATTTTAAAACCTTACACCTATTCTGTTAAGATACCTTAAATCCTCAATGTCCAGCTTTTCTTTTATTAAACGATTCAAAAGGCTCGGGCCTATTATTTCGATTATGCTGATAAAAAGATCCTTTATTTTTTTCGTGTGGATGGAATTTATCATTCCGTCAACTTTTACAGCCCTCTCATCAATGTTTATGAGATTAAAGAACGGAAAATCCCGGATAAGCCTTTTTTGGATGCTCTTTAGCACAACCAGCCCGTAGCTCCTCGAACTGTTTATGGATGTAACTTCCAGCACGACTTTAAAAAAACTGACAGTAACGTCTTTTGCTGTTTTCATTTTTGCTATTTTTGGCTTTTTAGAATCTCATCTATTCTTTTCTTGAGGTCTTTAATGTCAAATGGCTTTTCTATGTAGTCTTCAGAAGCGAGCCTTCCCATGCTTTTGCTTATATTATCTGTCTTTGCAGTCAGGAACACTATGGGTATCTTTTCGGTTTTTTTATTGGATTTTATTTTT
This sequence comes from uncultured Methanosarcinales archaeon, assembly GCA_964459665.1. Lineage (GTDB taxonomy): Archaea > Nanobdellota > Nanobdellia > Woesearchaeales > GW2011-AR4. Next base: position 6,918 of record CAYWNO010000016.1, on the reverse strand, counting down.
GCGCACACGTCCCAGCCGTCCATGCCGGGCATCATTATATCGAGAAGTATCAGGTCAGGGACATTGCTCTTTAGCATCTCGAGGCACTTGCGGCCGCTTTCAATGCCCGTAACTTCATAATCATCGCTTACTGACATCAGCCCTTCCTTTACGCTGTATATAATGTCATTGTTATCATCAACTAAAAATATAGATTTTTTCCTTTTCATTTTTACAGATCACCTCGCCTTATGGGCAGGCTGAATGCGATAGTTGAGCCTTTTCCTATGCCCTTGCTCTCTGCCCATATCCTGCCATTATGGCCTTCGACAATTTTTTTGCATATCGAAAGCCCAAGCCCGCTACCCTGGTAATGGCGGGACTTGTCTGCCTTGAAAAATTCCTCAAACAGCATTGACAATGTTTTTTTTGACATGCCTAGACCCGTGTCACTTACTCTTACATTTATAAAATTATCTGTTTTTCTGGCAGTGAATGTTAATTTTCCGCCTTTTTGCATGAACTTTACGGCATTGGATATTAGATTTTGCAATAACTCCGTAAGCTTATGCCCGTCTGCCTCAATCATCGGCAGATTTTTTTGAATCCGGCTTGCGACTTTTATCTCATTCGCATCAAAAATGATTTTGCAGTTGCCAATGATTTCTTGGGCCAACTCAGCAAAATCCAATTTCCGGAAATGGTATCCTGCGCCCTTTGCTTCTGTTTTTATCAATGTTATCAGCTCTTTTACAATCACGCTTAAGTACTTGGCATTATTCTCGACTACTGTCACATCATAGCTTATTTTTTTGTCGGTTATGCTGTTTTTTATGATGGGAAGCAATGCAAGTATAGGGGTCAAAGGAGTTCCCAAATCGTGCGCAGCCTGGTTGATAAACTGTGTTTTTGCCGCAAGGGCGCTAAGAATTTGCCTGTTTGCATCCTGCAACTCGATATTTCTGTCTTCTATTTCGCCTTTGAGCTCCATTAGCTCAAGAGTCTTTCTGATTAAGTCCTTGTTCTGCTTTTGAATGCCCCTGTTTGCATTCTGCAACTCGATATTTCTGTCTTCTAGCTGCGCTTTGAGCTCCGTTAGCTCAAGAGTCTTTCTGATTAAGTCCTTGTTCTGCTTTTGAATGTCTTTTGCCAATTTTTGCAGCTCATAGTACCTTTCGAGGCTTTTCTTTGACTCTTCCAAAGCTTTGTTGGTTGAAGCAGATATCGTAATCAAAGAAACGATATTGCCATTACTCTCCCAAAACCCAAAGCACAACAGTCTCGTTATGCCATCTTGTGCCGCTTAATGTCGGGACTCTTTTATCTATCGGTCCTATCTCGCCATAAGTATAAAACCCTATGATTGGAGTGTCTTTTCCCAAAATTTTTTTAACGGCGTTTATCTCGTCATTAGTCCTCTTTCCCAAAACCATCTTTCTTGCAACGCAGCTAAACATGAATATCAATTTTGGCTTCATGCCGCCCAGAGTCTTCTTTGCCTGCATCGCCGCAAGCTTGGAGCCGTTTATTATTGACGTTCGTGAAGAATAGGTTAGCGTAACCTCCTTTCCTTCGGGAATTGAAGCGGCAAACGTCACGCTGCCGTCTTTTTCATTTATGCCGACGGGGCATCGTATATAAAAATAATCATAGCCTTCAATCTTTGCCCTTTCATCTATCAGCCCCATAGGGTACTCGAGGCCGATAGCTGGAAGCTTTTTAGCCCTTTGTTTTCCAAGGCAATCACTGTAAACATCCAGCGCTTTCTTGTTGTCGAATTCATAAACTACATTTCCTTTCGCCTTGGTGCATTTGAACCTTGTGCCGATTGATTCCCAGCCGTGCCTTACTCCCGATGATGATTTTATGTTGCCGCACAGGAGCAATCCGATAACTGTGTTTTGGTATACCTTGCCGTTGTAGTACTGGTAAGTATTTTTAAAATCCGCTTCATCTCCCAAAGCCCCGCCCACAATCTCAAAATTTTCACCAAGTATCTTTTTTGCGCCCGCTATTATTTCAAGCCCGTCGCCTGCCAATCCATCTGGAAGCATAATCAATGTCTTTGCATCTTTTCTTGACGCCTTTTTAAGGATGTCTTTTGCGAGCTCGCTTCCTGCCTTTGCTTCGTTGCTGCTGACATTTTTTCCTATTCCTGCATGGAATTTAATGCCTTTTGACTTTATGGCCATAACGACAACAGAGTGCACGCTAAGCCCGTACGTGGATATTTCCCCGGCTGTCGTGCCGCCTACCATTGGGGTGCTTTTAGAAACGAACTTTATTCCGTCGAGCAGCTTTTGGCTTGCAAGCGACGGCGCAGAAAAAACGATAAGTATGTCCGGTTTGTTGCCTTTTAGCTGCCCGAAGGCTTTGCTCGCAGCTTCCTCTCCTGCGCTAAATGGATCAGCTAAAACGCTTACCCCTAGGCCAGTAATAATATCCATGGACATTTATATCACCTTCCTTAATTTTTAAATTCTGGCGGCACGTATCCGCTTTCTTTGACATACCGATCAAACCTTTCTTTCATCTGTTTTTTTCCGGCATGCGACTCTTTAATGAGCTTTAAAATGACTGCCCTTTCTTCCTTTAATTTTTTTATTTTATTCTTATCTTTTATTTTTTTAAGCCTTTTGTTTATATCTTCCAGCCTCAAGGCGTTTTTTCTTCTTTGAATCTCAAGGCTTATAACAGAGGTGCTTATGAGGCAGCCGCAGCTTTTATTCCCCGAAAATCTGTTGTCTGCCAAGCATTCACCTTTTTGCTGTTGACTTGCTCCACTTGCTTAAGCTTCCGCTTATGTCCATTGCCTGCCCCAACGCGTCCTGTATGGATTTTGGCAGCTTATTTCTAAGCTTTTTATTTTCTTTTACATAGTGGGCCAATGAATCCGCTATTTTAACATTGGCGGAATTTCCAATCACATTCTCGTATTTATTGGCTAAAGCGTTTAGTGCGCTCTTGAAGTTTTCAACTTTGGTTATTTTGCCGTTTTTATCTGTCATCAGCCCATTCACGCCCCTTAATATCAGGTTAGCATAATCTCCAAGCAGCGCCCTAATCGAAGACACTATCGCATTAAGGATCTCTATATCCTGGTTCAATGCTGTCATGTTTTTGTTTTGATGAGTTTTAATTTATAGGCTGCAAGCGCAAAAAATACTATTCCGAATATCATGAGCAGGTGATGAACATCAATTCCTGCGGGAGTCGGATAAATCTTGAACCTTACAAATACCAGCGTGTATATGAGGGCTAAAACCTGAAAGCCTATTCCATAGAGAATATACCTGTAGCTCGCGCCTATAATTCCTCCGACAGATTTTAGCGTAATCGCAACGGAAACCAATATTGCCGCTCCAATCAGAACGCCAAGAAAGTCAATGCTTATTATGACTTGCTTGGTAGTTTCCGCATCAAGGGCATTAACGGGCATCACGAATAAAACAAGCAGAACGCTCAAAAGGCACAAGAATTTCATTCTTCTGATTTTAAACACCTCCTCTCTAATATTTAATAAGCAATTCCAAAATTCTTTACTTTATTAACTTTTTGGTTTAAATCAGCGTGATGCAGATTAAAGTTTGCTGTCGTCGAGACCAATTTTTGAGAATTTTTTCATGTCTCGTCGGAGCAAAAATTTTTAGCGAAAAAAATAAATTCTTTTACTTCTCTATACTTTTTTTCGATATTGGGCATTTTTACTGCTGCCTCAGGCTCCATCCAAAAATTCGCTAACGCTTACGGTTAGCAACTTCAAAGTCCTTGATGTTTTAGGATTATAGCCGACATGCTAAAAAATGCATAGCATTTTTGGCACCCTGAAAATCTTGGATTTTCATGGTTCCCCGTAAGGGACATCCCCATTGTCGGCTGGATTGTTTGGCGTAATTGGACTTTGACTTGAGGCTGCTAACCTATTTTTTGGATGGAGCCGATAAAAAGGTTAATTTTTTAATAAGAAGCTCATTACCTGTTTTATTCTATTTTGGGGCAAAATGCTGTTACAGGAGATTATTGAAGATGTTGGAAAATTAAAGCCCTGCCATGTTCTTAATGAATTGGGAGTTTCACGCGAGGAACTTTCCGGATTGACAGGAAACGAAGCACTTAGGATTGTAGTCAATGCCGCCCAAACACAGGCTTTGGAAGAAATGCTGATTTGCCTTACTGACAGGCAGATTCCGGGCTCAAGCTACCAGATAGTTATAAACAAGGCGAGAGAGCTTGATTTCAGTCCAAGCGATATTGCAGCCTTGGAAGCATTCAAGCCGCATTCACTCTTTTTCATAAGCGCGCTGGGAACGCCCCTTGACAATTCTGCAACGACATTTTTTTCGACAAAATATTTCAAAGACAAGGGAAGGAATGCGCCCGAGGATAAAGATATATTCTGGTCTTATTACAGGACAAGCTCCGGGACAATAATAGGATTGGGAAATTTTTCAGCATTGAATTTCGATCCAAGAAGGGACATGCCGACTGAGATTTTGAAAAATGCTTTAGGCGCAAAAGATGCCCATTCAAAAACCATGGTCGGGCATGCCGAAGACAAAAGATTAGGATTCATAGCAGAAACATCCATGATAGGCGTTTACTCGGATATAGCCGCTTCTATGGCTATCGGGCTTGGGCCTTTGATGAGCACAGACAAAATGCCTTATGCCCATGATTCCGTAGTTCACCTCTTTCTCGGCGATTCAGGAGTCAACCAGCCGAATTTCAGGACGGCATATTCCCTTATTAACAATCATGTTTATTTAATGGCGCGGCATTTTCTAAAGCTAAGCGATAGCGAAATAAAAGAGGCAAGAAAGGATTATAATAAAAGGTTTGAGATTTACAAAAGACTGATTGGTGAAGGATTAGTAATAAGGTTTGCAACACATATATACGATAATGGCGTAGGGATTTCATGCCCTACCGATATATCCAGCCCATTCGGAGATCCTCTGGATTCGATAAGGCACCTGCAGGAAAAAGGATTGATTCAAATCCTGGAGTATGATTCTTCTGATTTTCCAGGCGTGCTAAAAAATGCCGGCTTGATTGACAGGGCTGCGAGGGAAAGCGGATTGGTTGCGTCCATAGTTAATGTTCCAAGGCCGGGCGGGCATTCGCTGAGCAGTTACGCCGGGCTTGCAAAGATTGGCGAGTCAAGAATATACTCTCCTATGCCTACATTGACTTTAAAAGAGGCAATGCAGCATAATAATTTTGATCCTATTCTTAACGCATTGAATTATCTTGTTGAAAGCGGATATATTGGCCCATCGTCGGCACAGAAGATTATTCTTGATGCCCAGAGGGAAATGATAGAGAGGCTAATCGAGCTTGTCAAGTGCAACGGCATTAAGCCAAATACATCGCATGACTTAAATCCTGTTATGGCTTATGAAGTATGTAATACCGATGCGAGATGGGCAGAGCTAATAAACTCGGATGGATATTCCACAAGAAGAGATGGATTATGGAAAAGCCATGCCCACATGAGAAACATATCTATTGTCCCTAAATTAAGGACGCAGCATTTAGAAAATAAAGTAAAAGAAGGCGCTTATCTTCCCGAGCATCTTGAGTTTATTTCTCCTTTACAGGCTGAGAATTTATCATTGGCAGAAATTATGATGATTTATAATGGCAGGTTTCTTTTTACAGGCCAGGACGTGCCTGATTCCAGCCCTTTTAAGCTGGATAATGTGTTAAATGCTTTGGGGTTAAGATACCAAGGACAAGGCGGCATTGATAGGGCAACCGCAATGCTGCAGGTTCTTGCCCATAATATTGATCCGCAGAGAGGAAGATTCAGGTTCATGGATATTGGCATAAACGAGCCGGGTATATACTCCATGATTGCGGGCTTGAAGCATGCCAATGGCGGTAATGCCGCGGTCTTCGGGGAAATCCAGTTCATGGATTATGATCCAAGATACGGGCTGGAGCATATTTCTTCGCTGTTCCAGAGAAGCAATGGGAGGGACAATATTCCGGTTGTGATAAGGATGAGCTATGGGTGCATGAGGACGGGAAATGCCGAGGAGTTTTTTGAAAAATCCGGAGCTGCCGGGATGTATCATTCGGGCTCGTACATAGGAAGCCTTGCGGGGCAGTTTCCGGGCATTGGCATCGTTGCGCCAAATACTGCAAGGGCAGTCCAAATGGCTTACAGGAATGCAATTGCAGGCGAAACGCCTACTGTTATTTTGATGAGTTCTCCGGTCATGAACATGCTAAAAGTCGCAGATTTCGATTATACTGGAGCTTATCTGCCATTGGATGCCTCCCTTGATCCTGCGGGTACATCTTATATTCACAGGATGAAGGACGAGAACAAACGTCCTTTGCCAATAGGCGCACATGAAAAAGTAATTTTGACTTATGGCGAAGGAGTTTTTGCATCGAAGCTTGCGGCAAAAGAATTAAAAGAAAAGCACGGCATTAACACGTTAATTGTTGACTATAACTATGCAGTTCCAAGGGACACAAAAGCTGTGCAAAAACTGCTTGAACTTTATAGCGGCTCCGGCATAACTCCTGTGTTTGCGATTGTTTCTTTTGAGGACGAGTTTGGTTTTGGGGCTGCTATTCAAAACGATTTAACGGAGAATATCTCACGCTTGGAACAGTACAGGATTGATCATATTAGAAAGGCTCCAAGGAAAAACGGCAACCTTCAAGAGCATCTTGTTTTTCCAAATCCAGGAAACATTGCACTGCACCTGCTGGAGAATGACCCGGACAGGAAAAGAGAATATTCATTCCAAAATTACAAGCCCAAGGGATCCATGAAATCCAATTCTAATTTTGTTTTTTGCTGAGTGGCTGGACAAGGTTTACAAAGTTTTACTTAAATGGTCATTTTAATCATCCTTAACGAATTCATAAATTTGAAAAATTTTACCCCACCGCTTGCGGTGATTGGGTCGAATCCCGCCT
>CAYWNO010000015.1:0-18767 GCA_964459665.1 uncultured Methanosarcinales archaeon | reverse complement strand
GAGACTGAAAATCAAAACAATTCAAAAAATGGGGTTATTCAAAGTCCTCTATAATTATTTTTGTCCGTGAGTATAGTTTTCGATGCTCGGATTTTCGAGGGCTTTGGAATTCACAAAACCAGATACAACTTTCTCCTCAAAAAGCCCTTCAATATCGCTCAAATCGGTTAATGGCTTTGGGAACTTGGCATAGTCGTCAAGTATCCTGCTGCACGCTGTGTTGACCCAGCACTTGATAAACGGGAAATTTTCAATTTGGTTGAAGTCTAGCGTATCGAATACAAAAATATAGCAGTTTTTATCTTTCAATTGCTTTTTTAGCTCAAATGCTTTCTTGAAATTATTCTGGCCCGGCTTTAAGGAAACCAGCATTCCTATTTCGGTTGCTTCAAGGAATTTCATGTAAGCGGCTTTTCTTTTTTTGTTGTACCTTTCGGTTTCTGTCCGGTCTATTTTTGAAAGCAACGCATTTATAGGGTCATAGCAGAAGACGTCCTTCTCTATGTTTAATGCAATGCCCAATGGATGAAACACTCCTGTTCCGATGTAGAGGAACGCATCAACCTTATCCTTTACTTTATCAGCCCCGCTTACATCGCAGCCAAGAAGCTGCCCTTCATATTTCTGCCTGTTCTTGTCCATGTAAACTGTTTTTCCTTTGCCTTCAAGAAATCTTATTATCTCATCCGTGTAATCAAGAAACTGCACCGTTGTTGCAAGCCCTATGGTTTTCGGCAGTAGGTTTGCATCCAAATTTAACAGGTTAATGCTTCCTTTATACCTTCCCTCGACCATCATTATTTTCATTTTTATTATTTAATGGTATATTTGTACGGTTTATATATGTTTACATCATTTAGCACCATTGAATTGTTTAATACATAGCCTGCTGTTACCTCGGCTATTATTTTACCGGCTTTATCAGAATAATGGTACTTTCTTGCAAAACTTTCTAGCGAAGTTTTTTTGGCTTCTTCTATCATCTCAGGTGCAGGGTCAATAACTTTTGTTTCATCCATCAATTTGTCAAATATTTGCTGATATCCATAATAGCCCGTTTTCATTTTGATTCCTAAGTCTGATACTTTTGGCAAATGAATTATAAATACTTCTGCTCCATTCTTTTCTGCTTCTTCTTTGAAGTTTTTTATTATTTTATGAGCTAATCTGGCTGGTTCCTCGTTTAAATTGTAAATATTTGTAACATTTTTATAATAAAATTTGTTATATTGCCCACCGCAACCGGGACATTTAGTTATTAAAATTCCCATGAGTTTACTTTTCAAGAATATTCTTTTCAGCAGGCTATCTTTTGGATAGAAATATAAATCATACTTTTGGAAAAAATCCGGATTGGCGTTTATATAATCAATTAGAAGCTCAGGTTTAATTGCTGGCTGGTTTATCATTTTTAACCTGTATCCATCCTCAATAAAACGTGGTTTAGAAAGTGGCAAATTGACTTCATTGCTATAATAGAAAAATCGGAAAAGATTCACATTTCGATTAAAATTTTCAGCCTGAAAACCAATTATCACAATATCGGGTGAATATTTGTAGCCTTCTTTTTTGTATCTTAAATAAGATTGGTCATTTCCATAAGCAGGCACTCCAAAATTTATCACTTCTGATTTTACACCTTTGTCATTTAGGTATTTTTCAAGATAAAACCCCCACGACTCATTAAATGGCCCATCATCCCCATGTACAAATGAGTCGCCAAATAATGCTATCCTGATTGCATCATTATTCTTTTTAATACTGTACTCTTTTTCAGACCTGATTCCTTGAGAATTGGATTTGTAAAGTTCGTTAAACTTATAATTGGGTCTTATAGACCAGCCTAATGTGTGGTCATATCCCATGTAAAGATTTTGAGAATTATTTATAAAAGCGTAAATTTTCTGTTGCTCTGTTTGCGCAATACCAACAAATGGTCTTACTTTTTGCCCATTAAAATAAAACTGCCCTGTTTTATCTGTAAATCCCATTAATCTTACAGTTAATTCTAAAATTAGGAAGCCTATAAAAAGAGTTATTAATAAGATGGATATATTTATGATTAAATCATCTCTTTTTGATTTACTTTTCATAGTTTAGGGGGCTTATAGACTATTATAAATAAAATACCCAATCGCCCCAAGGGGCGGGGTATTTTGATGTGATTGAATGTTGTTAAAGCAGGCGGGATTCGACCCAATCACCGCAAGCGGTGGGGTAAAATTTTTCAAATTTATTTGTTTCAGTAAAATTTTTCCCCACTCAAAAGTATAAACAATCCTTTTTAAAGAATCTTATATTGAAAAATTCGTCTGAAAAGCGAATTTTTCAACTTATATGGCCGAGCTAAAGAGGGTTTTGGGGTTTTGGACTATACTGTCCTTGTCAGTGTCTTCTATCATGGGCACGGGCCTGTTTTTCGGTATAGGAATAGGCTCTGGCTATTCTGGAAATGCGTCCCTGCTTGCATGGGTTATCATTAGCATCATTACCCTCTACATCAGCATGTATTTTGCTGAATTGGCATCCATGTACCCTAAAGCAGGCGGAGTTTACGAGTTCAGCAGGCACGCTTATAACAGGTTCCTGTCATTTCTTATGGGGTGGACCGCATGGATTGTTGGCAACCTCACAACTGCGCTTTTGATTGTTGCAGCAATAGACTACCTTATTCCGGACACTTCAAAAATCTGGCTTAAAATTGGCATAAGCATACTTTTTATCCTGCTGTTAAACATGATTGCTTATTTTGGCGTAGAGCTTGGCGCATCTTTGCTTGTGATTTTTGCTGCCGTTTCAATCGGGGTTTTAGTTGCTTTCATTTTCCCGGGCTTTTTTTATATCCAAACTTCCAACTACTCGCCTTTTTTTGCTTTCGGATTTTCGTCAATATTTATAACCATGTTTTTCATTGTGGAAGTCTTTTTCGGCTGGGAATCGGCAACATATCTTGCGGAAGAAACCAAAGAGCCGGAAAAAATAATACCGAGGGCAATCATACTAGGAACGCTGATTGTAGGAATCTTGGGAATACTGAGCGCTTTTGTGTCCCTTGGCGTTATAAACTGGAAAATACTTGCACAATCAAGCGCTCCTCTTTCAGTTGTTTCCGAAACTGTTTTAGGAAGCCTCGGAATGAACCTGATAAACCTCGGAATTTTCATTACTCTGATCGGCTCTGCGGCTAGCAGCATAATAACAATGCCGCGATTGATTCTTGCCCTTGCAAGGGACAAGCTTTTTATAGCGCAATTTAGCGGCATCCACGAGAAATTCAAGACGCCCTACAAGGCAATAATCTTCCAAACAATAGTGTCTCTTTTGATATTCGCAATGGTTTTCGGAAGATACAGCTCATTGCTAAAGCTTCTTTTGCCCCTCGGGCTTGTCATGTATTTCTTTATTATCCTCTCGGTTCTGATATTAAGGTATAAAGAGCCGTCTATAAAAAGAAGATTTAAAGTTCCTTTTGTAAAGATAGGCTCGATTCTCCTTATGGCTTTCATAATCGGAGTTATAATCTCGTGGGCGTTCTATGACACAAGCGCGGTAAACACGCTTAAATTGGGATTTTCGTTCATTTTAATGGGCGTTCCCGTCTACCTTCTTCTTAAAGTCTATTATGACCCTGATGCCACCATAAAAGTAAATGACTCGCTTGCATACCTTACTTTTTGGAGTGAAAATATAATCCTGCCGCAAAGGATAAGGGAAGAAATCCTTTCATTGCTAGGAGACATAAAAGGCAAGAATATACTCGAGTTCGGATGCTCCGTAGGAACGCTTACTGTTGCCCTTGCGGAAGGCGTAAAGCCAAATGGCAGGGTATATGCCACCGATTTGTCAAAAAACGACCTGATTATAACAAAGAAGAGGCTTATAAGAAAAGGGCACTCGAACGTTTTTATTATCCATGACGAGCACCAGATAAACAGGGTGCATCCTATAATTCCCCATGTTGACTCGATAGTTAGCATAGGCATGATGGGCTACATTCAGGACATGAAGAAGGTATTAAGGGAGATGCGCGATTTGCTTCCCTACGGCGGCAAGGTGGTGTTCATGGAGTACGCTGATTTTTTCAAGTTCATACCAAACGTAGCGTGGCTTTCAAACAACAAGGTGATAGAAAAGGTTTTCAGGGATGCCGGCTTTTCCGTTTTTGTCACAAGAAAAAAAGGTCTGCTTTGGAATTACATTTATGTATACGGCATAAAATTTCACGAGGACATCCCCTATGTTTGATTTTAGTTTAGCTTATAACTATAATCCCATTAATCTTGGAAACAGTGTTGTCCCTTTTTAGGTTGCTGCACACGTCTGCGCTGCTGCATTTTACATTTGACGGCAAGAATTTCACATATTCATATCCGAGGTAGTTTACCTCAAGCTCCCGATCGTCTATTATTCTCATGCTGTAATCGGCGCCGTTAATTGTTTGCGGCGCCATAAATGTCCTTTTGTATCCCTCATTTGAAGATTCAGCAATATTGACTTCACGATAAATAATATCAGCCGCGTCTTCTGCAATCTTAATATTTGCATCTTCTTTTGCCTGCAGTATTTTTGAGCTGGCTACAGAAAAAAAGCCCACTACAAGAAGTAGCATAAAAGAAGCCAAAGAAATAAATTCCATAGCGGACTGGGATTTTTTTTGCTCTTTCATAAGGTTTCTTCATTTGCCCTTTTGTAAAAATTTCAATCTTTTGGATTGAAATTTTTCTGATGTTTTGGCATCAATCTTTATACAGCATCAATCGTTATTATTCCGCTGCCGGATTCTTTTATTGCCTCTATCTTCACTTTTTTAAGTCCGGATTCTGCAAGATTATTAAACCTGTCTGCGTCTGCCTTTTTTATAGGGACATTGGAAAAGAAAACAATGTCCGAATTTCCAAATTCAGTCTCAATATTGAAAACAAGCTCCCTTTCGTCAAATATATTGACGCTGTTGACATTATCAGGAATATTAAACTCAAGCTCGGTTTTTGAGCCCTCTCCTGAATAAAAGATGAACTTTGCGCTGTCAATTATTGTCGTGCCGATTTTTGTTATCTGGGCATCTTTTATCTCTTGTGTAGACTCCTTGGAATAGCTGTAGAAAAGGTAGGTTGTAGGTATTATTATGATGAAAGTTAAAGCTACGACTAGCAAGTACTCCAATGAAGACTGGGCTTTTGCTTTGTATTTACCCTGATTTAACAATCCCATTTATTTTACCGTTTATCGGGTGCGGAGTTTTGCTTGAGCTGTTGACTGCATAATACTGCATTGATATTTTCAACTCGATCCTATCCTCTGGAATGTAAGCTCCGCCGGTGCACGACACAAATGAAAAATCTTTTTCTGTTGAGGGTTTCCACCTGATGGGCGGCGAAGTTGAGTTAGGGGTGCATGAAATCGGCGTCGCAGCGTCATTTGTTATGATAAGCGAAGTTACGGCAATCTCTTCTCCGATATTATTGCTCAATTTGATTTTTACATCATTTGACGGGCTTGAGCTTAAGCCAAAATCCACGCATTTAAATTGGAAGGGGAAAACGCATGTTTGCGGCAGGTATTTGCCAAAATCCAAAAACCCAAAATAATAAAGCGCCCCTATTGCTATGGAAATGGCAACGAAAGCGAACGCATATGTGCTGAGAAATTCTAATGCCGCCTGGCCTTTTTTTTGCTCTTTCATAAATCAGGAAAAAAATATAAAATAACTGTTCTTTTTATTGAACAGATGTGTATATCTCTCCTCTAACTGTTTTTGCATAAGTGGCGCCGCCTGATACGGTGTTATAGGCTACTGTTACCGTAACCTTTCCCTTTTCACCTGTAACTATTCCTGCAGGCCCGGGGTTACACCCGCCATACCTATAGTCTAATACATTTCCTGATGCCCATGCTGTCGGCAACGCGGCCGGCGCCTCCAATGTAGGGCATGCAAATAGAGTTGAGCCTTCGCTTCCGAAAGTTATAGAAGTTATAGCTACCGCTTCTCCTAAGTTATTCTTAAGCCTGAACCTTATCTTGCTGTTGGTTGCATCTATCTGGTGGTCAAGGCACTGGAATTCAGAGCCGAAATTGCACCTGCTCGGCAAAAGCCTGCTCGGGCTCAAAATCCCAAAATAAGCAAGAGCCCCTATCATTATGATAATAATCAGGAAAGCCCACCCATAAGTCGTCAGAAATTCTAAAGCTGCCTGTGATTTTTTATACATTTTTTTACCTCCTTTATTAAATTCATTAAAATTTATTAAATTTATTAAAAATGTATTATTTAATAAGGTATATATAAACTTTTCGAAAAATATACCTTGAAAAATCAATTTTGCGTAAAAAATTGATTTTTTTTCCACATTATTTTTCAAATTTTTTTACCGAAAGAGATTTAAAGTACGCCGAAAATCTTTTGAATATGGGGCAGTAGCTCAGCCTGAGATTTGTACGGCTAAGGAGAGCACACGGCTGAAGACCGTGGAGAAAGCTTCAAAGCTTCCACAATCGAGGATTCAAAACAACCGTGAAATTTCCTCCTGCCCCATCTTTAAAACACTAAATTTTTAAATTAAAGGCAATACATAAATACAATGACAATGAAAAACCAGATAAAAACTGCAATATTTTTGGCTTTGCTGACTGCATTATTCCTTTTCATAGGAAGCCTTTTCGGGAAGGGCGGATTCTTGTTTGCATTGATATTTGCAGGACTTATGAATTTTGGCTCTTACTGGTTCTCACACAAGATAGTCTTGTGGATGTATCGAGCAAAGGAGGCAAAGCAAAAAGATTATCCAAAACTTTACAAAGCTGTAAAGGAGGTTTCAAAATTAAGCAGCCTTCCCATGCCCAAAGTGTACATAATCCCCACCAATTCGCCAAACGCATTCGCTACCGGCCGGAACCCGAAAAATGCGGTTGTTGCTGCTACAGAAGGCATACTCAACCTATTAAGCGAGGAAGAGCTTAAGGCAGTTATCGCCCATGAATTCGGGCATATCCGCAACAGGGACATTTTAATCTCGACAATAGCCGGCACCATAGCTGGAGTCATTTCTTACATAGGGGCTATGACAAGATGGTCGGCAATATTCGGGGGCGCAAGAGATGACGACCGTGGAAATAATTTTGTAAGCCTGCTTATTTTGGGAATAATCACGCCTTTGGTTGCAACACTTATTCAGCTCGCCATTTCAAGAAGCAGGGAGTACCTTGCGGATGAAACTGGCGCAAAAACCGTAAAAGACGGGAATGCACTGGCGAACGCTCTTGAGAAAATCGAGAAAAACATTGACGTAAACCCGTTAAGGTTTGGAAACACCTCGACTGCACATTTGTTCATATCAAACCCTTTCAGGAACGCCTCATTTCTGAGCTTGTTCATGACGCACCCTAGCACAAAAGAGCGCACGAGAAGATTGAGGGAGATGAAGTTTTAAATGGAGAACTTTGAAAAATTCGCTTTTCAAGCGAATTTTTCAATTTTTATAATTATGGCTTTTTCTCCATCTCTTTTATTATAATTGCCAAAGCAGAATTAACCGGGCATTTGATGCCGTATTTTTTCCCCATTTTGACGACAGCGCCGTTCAGGTAATCAATCTCCGTATTTTTTCCTTTAAGCAGGTCCTGCTGCATTGAGGAGATGTTTCTTGAATCTTTTATCGATTCGTTGACTGCTTTTACAAAATCAATGCCGAATTCCACGCCGTCTTTCTTTGCAACTTCGAGGCACTCTCCCACAATCAGCTTTTTTAGCGGGTTTAGCCTTTCATCGGCTATGCCTTTATTTTCTGTTCTTAAAATGGAGGTAACCGGGTTAAGAACGCAATTGAGTATCAGCTTTTTCCACATGTCAGCTTTTATGTTTTCGGAAACGTAGCCGTTCAGGCCGCATTCGGCAAAATTTTTTGCGATAGAAAAACTTTTCCCATTCGGGCTTTTTTCAATCGCGGTGTAGCTGTAGCTGTTGTATTGTATAACGCCGGGCTTAAGGAAAGCTGCGCCGAAATTAGTGACTGCCCTTAATACGAGGCATCTTTTGCCGATTATTTTCTTTGCTATATTCTCGCTGTAAAGGCCGTTTTGCAGGCACAAGATTATAGTATCCTTTTTTACAAAGCCCTTGATGCCGCTTATGGCTTCTTTTGTGCCGTAAACTTTTGTCGTCAGCAGAACCAAAGTGCCTTCTTCGATTTCATTGACTTTCGTTGATGCCTTTAGCCTGTAGGTTTTATTTTCCAGCCCTGCAACCTTTAAGCCATATTTGTTTATCCTGCCAACATGCTCTTTTCTTGCAACCAAGGTAACATCATTGAGCTTCGATAATTTTGCCCCATAAAGGCTTCCTATGGCCCCTGCACCGAGTATTATCACGTTCATTTTTGCCTTATTTTTTTTTTGTTTATTAATTTTTTGCAAAGTTCTCTCAAATTCCCGGCTTCATCCAAAAATTCGCTTCGCTCAGGTTAGCAGCTTCAAAGTCCTTGACGTTTTATTTTATAGCCGACATGCTAAAAAATGCATAGCATTTTTGGCACCCTGAAAATCTTGGATTTTCATGGTTCCCCGTAAGGGACGTCCCCCTTGTCGGCTGAATTTTTTTATGAATTGGACTTTGACTTTAGGCCGCTAACCCATTTTTTGGATGAAGCCGCAAAGTTCTCTCAAATTTCCGAAACTTTTATAAATAGGATATATGATTCATATATAATAAACTTTTTTTCATATTTAAAAAATATTGAAATATATATAAAATAGATATATAACATATATGAAATGAGATACACTAAAAAGCTCATAAAGACCAGCGGAGGCTTGGTGGTAAGAGTGCCTTGCGACATAGTAAAAGTGCTTGATTTAACGGAAAAAGATTATGTTGAGATAGACCTGAACAAAATTGACCTGAAAAAATTACAGAGGCAAAGCCGCTGAAATTTTTTCAGGTTGAAAGCAATATGGCATTTAAAAAAAGAGGGCAGATATCGATATTTATGATAGCATCGCTTATAGTGGTGCTCGCAGGAGTTATTTATTTCTTCTATCAGGGAAAATACTTCGGCAGCAAGCCCGAGATTGTGCATCCCGATGTAGAGCCCATAAAAGTATATGTGGAGAACTGCCTGAAAGAAATTTCGCAGGACGGGCTCGAGAGGGTTGGATTAAGCGGCGGCTACATAAAAATACCGGAAAATCTGGAAAAAGACCCGAGGGCATATTTGGCAATTTTTCCCGCAAGCGGCTTTAAAATGCCGTACTGGTGGCACGATGGCATAGAATCAGTCCCGACAGAGGATTTTATAAAAGGGCAGCTTGAATCTTACATCAAATCCGAGCTTAAGAATTGCATCAGCAATTTTGAGCCTTTTTCAGGCAGGTTTGACATAAAAGAGCCTAATGGTGCAGCGGCAAGCGTGCAGTTTAATCAGGAGGATGTTTCCGTAAATCTGAAATATCCTCTTGAGATTGCAAAAAAAGACGGCAGCTCAAAATACCTCATAGAAAATTTTAATTATGTTGCGCCAATAAGGTTTAGGAAAGCCTATGAACTGGCAAAGCTCATCATGAAAAGGGAAAACAAGGAGTATTTTCTGGAGGAAAAAACCATAGACCTTTATTCAATGGACAGGCAGATACCCACTACAGATATAGAGCCGACATGCAAAACAAGAGTATGGAATATAGCCAATGTAAAGAAAGAGCTCATGAATGTTCTTAGGGTAAACCTTCCTTACATAAGAATAAAGGGCACGGACTATAATCCAAACCTCTACGTGCCAAACCCCTACGGCAAAAGCGCCTATTCGGAAAGCTACTTCCAGAGCCATTACATCTGGGACATTGGCAAGGATGCCGAAATAAAATACAAGAACATGAAAGTTGCGTTTGCATACGAGAACTGGCCTTTGAATATTTATGCAAGGCCTAGCGAAAACGGAATTCTTAAGTCAAACTCCCAAAAAGGAACCGACCTGCTGTCATTCTTATGCCTTCACATATGGCATTTCACATACGACATAAGCTATCCGGCAGTCGTTACGATTTTCGATCCGGAAACGGAAAAAAACAGGGCTTACAGGTTCAATTTCGGCTTTAAGGTTTCAATCGACCACAACCAGCCGAAAAGGTCCGGCGCAGGAACATTTTTGTTCGAAACGGATTCTGAGCCAAGCTCGGAAGACTACTGCAAGGACGCGCAAAATGAAATAACGATATTTACCGTAAACAACGCAACCGGAGAGGACATAAAGGGTGTAAACCTTACATTCGCATGCGGCAGGTCTTACTGCGGCATGGGGCAGAGCGACTGGCTCAGCCTCGGGGCTGCCGCAGGCATAACAAAAAAATTTCCCTATTGCGTCAATGGGATAATAAAAGGCACAAAGGACGGATTTTCCGACTCAAAATCATTCATCCAGACGGACACCGACGGGAAATCATACGTACTTACGCTAAGCCCCATCAAGGAGTTCAAAAACTACAAAATCGTGAAGCATTTGCTTCCTAACCCAAGCGTTGCGCAAGAGCTATCGCCGGGCGAGAAGGCATCGATACTTATCAAGGGAAAAGAGCTTGGCTTTGATACCTTTGCAGTATATCCCAAAGAGGAAGGATTCAAGCTTAGCATGCCCGGCAGCAGGGATGGAACATACGATCTTAGCATATATATTGCAGACGAAGAAAACATCGTCGGAGGCTATATTGGAGAGTGGAAAGTTAGCAAGGAAGAATTGTTTGGCTCCAGCGAGGTTATATTTCACGCAATAGAGCAAGGGCCAGCATCAGATGATGAAAAGTTCCTGTTCATATCGGGCCTCGATTCATATTCAAAAAGGGTTCCGCCGCCAGAACTACGATAAAATCAGGAAAAAAAATTTCAAGCTAAGCTTGAATTTTTTTTAAAGTCAAAATGAAATCACGAATAATGGACTGGATAACCGTGCTGATAATACAGCTAGTTCTTACTTTGCCCTTCTACACTGCAAGCGTATACGGGCTTACAATCTCGAATGTTGCGGCGGCAAAGACAACCTCGAATTCCGCAATCATAGAGTGGAATACCGACACCGCATCCAACAGCAGGGTCAAGTACGGAAAAACAAGCTCTTTGGGATTTATGCAAAGGCAGGACGATTTTGTCCAAAAACACGCAGTTGTCATCTCAGGCGGCATAGACAGCGACACGAACTACTTGTTTAGCGTGGAATCGACGGACTTAAGCGGTGCAATCACAATTGACAACAATTCAGGCAGCTTCTATACATTCAGGACAAATGATATAACGCCCCCTGCGCAGGTTACGGGATTGAAGCTCTTGTCGTCAACCCCAAATTCCATATTCTTGTCGTGGAATGATGTTGGCGCAAGCGATTTTAGCCATTATGTTATTTACAGGAACGGGATTATAATATCCAATTCAACGATAGCAAGCTTTAACGACACTAACATTCAGGCAGGCATAGAATTCAAATATAAAGTCTCTGCTGCTGACACAAGCGGAAATGAAGGCCTTGTGTCCGACATATTGACTGCTTTTGCGTCCTCTTTTGATTTAACTGCGCCCGTCATAAGCAATGTTGATGTATTGCCGCTTAGCGATACTACGGCAAGGGTCACATGGATTACTGATGAGAATGCAACGACGACAGTTCTTTACGGGATAAACAAGACCGACAAGAAAAAAGCCTCCGAAGAGCTTGTTACAAACCATACTCTTTTGATAGACGGGCTCGTTAAGGGCATTGAGCACATTTTCGTCGTTAAATCCTGCGATAAATCCAATAACTGCGCGAATTCATCAAACCAAAGCTTCATATCCAAAAAGGACACTGAGCCGCCGTTCATCAACCTTACGATTCAAAGGTTTGTCAACAGGAGGGCAATAGATCTTGTGGGCTCGACTAAGCCCTTTACGCAGGTTACCCTCTTTGTTAATGACCTGACGATTCCTAAAAGGGCGCTAAGCAGCAGCGAGGTTGGAAGCTCAGGAAAATTCATTTTCAGGGAGATTCAGCTGGGGCAGGACAATGTCATAAAAGTCGTAATGGCTGACAAGTTCGCAAACCGAAATGAGAAGACATTCGAGGTAAGCGTTGACACTCAAAGCCCTGCAATAACCCTTGACGAGATACCTTCACTTACTTCAAAGAAAAATTTTTCAATAACGGGAAGAGTAAGCGAGCCGCTCCTGATTAAGGTATTTGTTGACGCAAATACCAACGAGTCTTTGGTGACTTCACAGGTTACCGGATTAAACATCACTAAAACAGGGCAGAATTCCGTTGAACTGCGATGGGACGAGTCAAAGGATAAGGAGTTTAACCACTATATTGTTTACAGGGAAGGCTCAGGCCCAATTGCGCTTACAAAGCCCGCAAACTTCAACCTGTTCATCGACGCATTGGTGGACAGCGGAAAAAGCTACACATACGAGGTTTCCGCCATGAATGTTTTCGGAAATGAAGGCCAAAAATCAGAGCCGATAACTGCAAAGACACTTGCGGGGGGGCAGGTATTAAACCTAAAGCCCCCACAGGTTGATATTTTTGAGGACTTCAGAAAGCCCGCCTTAATCTCCAATTCAAGCGACAAATTCAATCTCCCAATTAAGCTTAACAAGGGAGACTGGAGGTATAAGCTAAAGCTGGTGTTTGAGGATAGGGCTGCAAACATTGTCATTATGGAAAAGGATATAGCGCTTGACACGAAGAAGCCGACTGTAAAGATAACAAGCCCCCCGTCAGGCTCATTGATATTCGAGAATGTCGCAAGCGAGGTAGATGTCATCGGAAAAACAGAGCCGAATGCGAGGGTCCACCTGTTTGTTGACAGAACACCTTTTAGCTTTTATGAAAATTCCATTGAAATAACAACCGGACTGCCCAATGATGCAAAACTGCCGACGGATACCCTCCAAACTACGAGCAGCCTTACGCCGCAGGCGAAGCTGGATGCCGATATAAGAAACCTGCAGATAAAGCTCGATAATTTTTCAATAACCGAGAAAAGGATGGACGCAAAATGCCGCTCGGGAATCTCCATATCAGCTTGTCCTACGGGCGCTGATTTTTCAACTGATGCGGATGCGCAGGGCAATTTCATATTCAAGAGTGTTGATTTGACGCTCTTGTTTGGAGGCGGCGCCCGCATAAAGGAGCTGTCTCCAAGCGATTTTCGGGACACGCAGCTTAACCAAAACAAGGAATCGAGGACTGCAAATATTGTAGTGATTGCGACGGATAAGACTGGCCAAAGAGGCTTTGCCGCCCAAAAAATAAACATAGGAACGTGCTGGAGCGGCAACCAAAGCTGGGACATAATACCCCTAACCGAGCATCAAAGCCCTGTGCTTTTAAGCACCGAGAGGCTTTCTGAAGGAACTGAAGAGCCTAACTTTTTTTTTAATTATTCATATATCGGAGCAGGAACGAGGGCGACAATAATAAGCGTTAGCATTGTCAAAGCCTGCGGCACAAAGGAGCTTTTGGACCCAAGATTCAACATAAGCTGCCAGATAATGCCGAATGGGGTTACCACAAAATCCCTAAACCCGCCTGAGAATACCGTATCCTACTCCGCAATGCACCTTAGCAGGTTCAAGGGAATGGATAGCTTTGTAGAAGCCGACTGGAAAAGCTTCATCAAGGCAATAAACAAGGAAATGACATTTCCTCTCAAGGTTCGGATAACCTACAAGCACGACACGGACGGCGATACTATCATGGAGTCGGAAACCCAGACGACATGCGAGCAGGTAAGCTATGTCGTTGACAGCTCGATAATAGACTTTCGCAAAGCGTTTCCCGACTGGCTGCTTTATGATTTTGTGGATTTTCTGCAAACTTCAATCAAGACGCTAACTGATGTTCAAGAGCAGCTCCAGAAAGTGATTGATTATGTAGCAATAGGATGCTTAGGCTCATTTGGATTGAATTTTGTCACGCAGTTTTACAGGAGATGGGTTACTTTCTGGGAGGAGAAAAAGTACGCTTTCAACTTAAAAACACTCGACCAGCTGGCGGGATTGATTAGCGGAGGAAAATCAGGGTTCAGCCAGGAAAATCAGGAATACTGCAAGAATGTCGTGCAAACAATAGTTAAAAAATACAGCGGCTTCAAGTTAAAATACGTCAATGACATTGAGCTTAAAAAGTGCTTCCCGACGTCCGCGTCCGCATGGGACTATGAAGCAAGGACGTATACGGCATTAAGATGGAGCTGCGATAGGATTTTTGGGCATGCGGCGCCTTCGAAATGGACAGAAACAGAAAGCGATGACGACCTGAGGAAAAAAATAGAGACAATAGAGGGATGCGAAAGCGACGAAAGCGTAAGGGGCCAGGTTTTAAGAGCAGAGAGTTGCACAGAGTTTGCAAGAAAGAATCCAAGCTTCAAGGCTGCCGAGACTTTCGGCGCGGATGCAAAATGCACTTTGGTAAGAGCAAGGGAAGGTCCTGCCGTGTATACTGTGGGACAGCTGGTGCAGGGCAGTGAAAGATTATACCAATTAAACCATATCCAGACTACAAACAGCCTCGCGGGCAAGACAAAATACGCAGTGCAAAGCAGGCAAAGCGAAGTTAGCTATACGACGGCGCAATCCAAGGACTGCGACGAGCTTTGCAACGAGATTTACGGAGGAAAAAAGCAGGGCAGGGGGGATTCTATTCAGATAGGGCAAGGAAAGCAGGCCAAAGGAATAAAATATTCAGGCGGCGATGGATTATACGGAGAGTGCACGACAACAAACAAGTGCAGGAGCCTTAATGCAAAAGACGGCAAAGACAGCATTACTTTTACAACTACAAGCAAGGAAGGAAAAGAAGCCAGCGGCCAGATAAAGTATGCAAGGACATGGGGCTACACAAATGATTGCTTTTATTCGGACGATCCCAAGAAAGACCCGATAGTCGTCAGCGATTCCCCGTCGGAAAGGGAAGAGTGCTGCTGCATAAGCACAAACAAGCCCCAGGAGGCGGTTACAAGGTATTACCAGCCCGACGACTACGACCCATTGTACGAGCCCGAAAGAAAGCCGGTGCATCAGTCGAAAAAAGAGTCAGAAGGAGGGCAAGCTCTCGGAGTAACTTTATCCACCTTAAGCGGAAAAGACTATGCAGACATGAAATGGAGCTACAGGTATTGGAAGGAAAAATTCCAGGCCAAGGGCTCGGCAGACGGGGCAGTGCATAGCGAATACCATCCGAAAAGATACATTGAAGGAAAGGATTTGCCTGCGTGCCTTGGGCAGGATAACTTATTTTACAAGGCATTTGGCGATGAAAAAAAGGTTTTGACAGTTGACCCGTTTAAGGACCACTTCGCGGCGCTGCAATGCGTGCACCTGTCGGGAATAAGCAGCAGGCTCCAGTTTCTAAAGAACCTGATGGCTTCATTTTCAACCTGCCTCATACAGGTAAGGACATCTGGAAAAGGGGATTCAGGAGCATGCAAGGAATTGTTCACGCAGCACTTGTGCGATGCAATATGGCAGTTCATAAGGTTTTTTACGGACCAGGGGTGCGCAACAACCGAATTCGGAACAGAGGTTGATGAGCCGAGCGACAATGTTGCAGACTATGTCAAGGGAGGCTTTAAGAGCATCTACGGAAGCATTTCGGACTTGCAAAGCGAGATCTCGCATGAGTATGGAAACGCAAAGCTTAACGATTTGCTCGGCACAGGAGAGGAAAGCGTAGCAAGAAAAGTATGCCTTGCCGCCTTTGGCTATGACTGGGAGTTAAGCGTAAAGAATCTGGTTGATGCATCCTACACGACGCCGTTTGCAACATTGGTTCAGCCCATAACGCGCAAGAGAGAGTTCCTTGCCATAGAGCCTACGGCATTAAGGCCCAAATATGAGTACAGGTCATCATGGATAATAAACCCCGGATGCGATTTTGAAAGGTATGATGTTTATTTAACCTGCGTCGGAAGAAAGCAGCTTGACACATATAAGGGAGTTAATTGCGGGGAAGTAGGCGGAACATCAATAGCATCTTCTATCTCCACCGGCACTTCAAGCGCAGCAGCCCAATGCGACTGCATACAGCTTCCAGATGAAAAAGGAACGCAACTGTTATACTCTGGCAAGCTAAAGCGCAATATCCTCGAAGACAAAAAATTCCACAAGGTCATTGACAATTCAAATTTCAGGTACGACCATTTGAAATTCGTTTTGAGGCCTGACAGGAAAACGCCGTCAAACATAAAGTCTAACTGCTTTCCGCAGGGGTATGACGACGGAATATTTTACTTCCCTCTGCTTGACAATAACATAAGGGACATAGCAGACTGCCATGCCGACCCGCTGTCAGGCTCTTTTACCTGCGGCGAGGGTTCCGCATTTGCCACGGCAAAAGGCATTGCCGAATTCATTGAGCTGAAAATAAATGACGTAGACTCTACAAGGACGAGCGATTTGGTTTTTAGCGCAGGGGACTTGCTCAAAGTTGATGCGACAATCAAGAGCACAGGCCCGAACAAATGCCTCAAAGTTTCGCTTGACGGCCAGCCGCAGGTTGCAGAAGTGTTCGAGGGCATACAGCAATATTCGCTTGACATCGGGCAGCTGTCATTAAACTTAAGGTCCCAAATATCCGCGCCCTCGGGAATCACGGTAAAAATGATAAGCCCCCCTCCCAAGGAAGTTTCAATCAGCGTCAGGTTTTTTGACAAAAACAATAACGGAATCATAAGCCTTGGCAGGACGGATGATGAAGGAGACGAAGTGGAGATAGACGGCAGCAAGAGCCTCTCCATAAACAGCTTATTCAATTCAGGCGAAATAGTAAACTCAGGAGCGAAGCAGGTTGAAGTTTCAGTCGAGAATCAACAGATGGTATTAAAAAAAGAGGGCGCTGAAATAGCAATTGTAGGAGTAGATGTCCGCAGAGGCAGCGATGGGAAAATAATAAGGGATGAAAAGAAAAGCGTGGCGTTTGCCGACGGAGTGATAAGAGTATTCGCCCAGCCTGACACAACCGCTACAACACAATCACAACAAACCCAGCAGCAGTCCCAGACAAGAAAGCTCACCATAGGGCTTTACCACACAAGAGACAACACGGAGCTTACTGGCATTGACGCCTGCAACCTAAATGAGCCGGTGATAGCTCCCGGAGGAAGGCCGCAGGAAAGAATAGTAAACATAAGAGTTGAGCAAAAGCCAACTGAATCTGGACAACAGTCCCCTTCTTTTAGCAATATAAGGCTAAATGGCCTTACGGCGCAGCAGCAAGTCGTGCAGCAGGTCAAGCTTGATAGAGAGTTTATCTCAGTTTCCGCAACAATAAGGCACATAGCAGGAATAGAATCTGCTGCATTGGAATGCAAAATGCCTGACGGGAAGACAAACCTTCCTAAAATAAACAGCAACCCGCCGTCTTCCGATAATAATTACCAGTTCGATATATTATCTTCGAACATAGAAAATGCGGGATTGTATGACTGCAAGATTACGGCAAAGAGCAAAAACAGCCCGTCAAAAACAGGCTCAGCATCAGTAAAGTTTGAAGTGATGTGCGGAGATAAAGAAGGCGGGTATGGAAAATGCAGAGGCGATAAATGCTGCAGCGATTCTGATTGCAAAACGCCAATCACCGCAGGATTACCCTGCTTTGTTCCTGTTAAAAAAGCAGAAGCTGCAGACACCAGACAATCGAGCCTGCCGCAAATTCAAAACATTTGAATAAAACTTTCAAAAAATTAATTTTGCGAAAAAATTAATTTTTCAAATGATTAAAATGCCACAAAAAAACATTATATTAAGCTCCTTAAAAGAGTCATTTTTACTAATCCAAAAAAATAAACTGCTGTTTATTTTTTTAATTATTTCGCAAATTGCTTTTTTTGCCGCATTCTCCCTAATAAGCTTGAATTACATTCCCAAAATGGTGGAAAGCGAAAAGGCAATCGCCGACTATATGGGGGGACAGCAGCTTGACGAAGCTTCGGTTGCTTCCAGAATCATGCAGAAAAAAGGCATTTTGGGCGATGACCCGTTAAGCATCAGCAGGAACTTTAATGATATAAAGGGAAATTTTCGGGCTTACACTGCTTATACTTTTGTTTTGCTCATTATATCAGGCTCAATAATCTGGGCTATGACATCAAGGATGGTATATGGAAAAAAATTTTCGTCTTTAACGAAAATTTTTTTAAAGAAGATGGCAATTATGCTGTGTTACTTGGGGCTGATATTTTCTTTCTTCTTTTCCTTGCTGGATATTTCGGCCATGGACGCGGCGGAAGAAAGCTCAAAAATATTTTCAAAGTATATTCCGCTGCTGGTTTTTTCAATTGCATTGTTTTATTTCATGCTTGTCTCGCTTTCATTGCCGCAGGATACTGAATTTAAGAATATAGTGCAGCAGACATTAAGCATAGGAATAAGGAAATGGCATTATCTGATGGCAGCTTACGCAGTTAACCTTTCCTTGCTCAGCCTGTCTGCTTTCTTATTTTATTATTCGATTGACAAAAATTTGTTCCTGTTATTTTTATCGCCTATAATACTGGTTTGCAGCATGATGTTTGGAAGGGTGTTTTTGGTAAGTTTAGTCAAAAGAATTAAAACGTAAAAAAGACAAGGCAGCCGCATGAATTTTGCCTGAATCCAAAGTTCAAGCATACGGAAATACAGGATAAAACAAAATCACAGCAGTTCAGTTGTAGTCTATAACTCTTAACGGCTTGTATCCAAATTCTCTAAGAAATACCTTTAGGATACATGGCGGTATAGTTTAGAATCGCCCAAGATAAATGGGAAAAATCTAAGA
>CAYWNO010000014.1:13897-19126 GCA_964459665.1 uncultured Methanosarcinales archaeon | reverse complement strand
TACAGAACCGGAACAAAGCAAGAGCCGAATGCTTACACAGATATTGTGTCATTTGCACAAGCAGAAAGATCAATTTTGGATGTAAAATTCAAGTATCCCGGCATGTACATGTTCCATGCCCACGTCTCAGAATTCACAGAGCTGGGATGGATGGGATTTTTTGAGGTAACAGAATGAAAAGTATAATCCTATTTTTAATTGCTTTTTTGTTATTAATCAGCGCATGTTCCAAAGAAAATTCAAGTAACGGAACTGCTCCCCTTCAAGGAGATATTAAGGAATTTAAGATTACAGCAAAGCAATTTGCATTCGAGCCGGAAACAATTGAAATAAACAAAGGAGACAAAGTAAGATTGATTGTTACGAGCATGGATGTGCCACACGGGTTTTCAATCCCGGAGTACGGAATCAATGAAAGGCTTGATGTCGGAAAGCCGGTTACTATTGAGTTCATAGCAAATAAGGAGGGAAGCTTTTCAAGCTTTTGCTCTGTATTTTGCGGATCTGGCCATAGCAAGATGAAGGGGAAAATTATTGTCAAATAAAATGGAAAATCAACCTGAAAAACAAAGTAAAGTAAAATTTTGGATGGGGGCTTTGCTGCCGCTAATTTTATTAAGCGTTCTTCTCTTAATTTTTGTTAAATTCGGCCCATTAGGAGTTCTTAAATCGTCAGTTGCCCCGATAGAGAATATATTTATACAAAAATTAGTTTTTTCACCCGAGCATATTTCATTAGAGGTATTTAATGATGGGCCTGAGCCGGTTACAATAGCGCAGGTTCTTATAAATGATGCCTACTGGCAATTTAAAATTACTCCAAGTCAAACTCTTGAGCCTTTAGACAGGGGCAAAATTGAAATAAACTATCCTTGGCTTGAAGGAGATTTTGAAAAAATTACTTTAATATCAAGAAACGGCGTAACTTTTGAAAAAGAAATTGATGTTGCCTCTATAACCCCAACTTTTAATTTAGTCTATTTTAAATCGTTTGTTTTATTAGGAATTTATGTTGGAGTAATACCAGTTCTTCTAGGGCTGTTATGGCTGCCTTTCCTTAGAAATTTAAGAGAGAGATGGTATAGCTTTTTACTTGCTCTTACAATCGGTCTTTTAATATTCTTGGGCTTTGATGCAATAGAAGAATCATTTGAGCTTTTAGAAGCAATTCCGCAAGCTTATAACGGGATAGGCATTTTCCTGATAGGATTTTTATTGGCAGTTTTAGCTTTATCTGCCGTAAGTTATAAAAATCAGCAATTAGTCAAAGATAAAGGAGATCACCTTAAAGCATTAATTTTAGGATATTTGATTGCGATAGGAATCGGGCTGCACAATTTAGGGGAAGGTCTTGCTATAGGGAGCGCTTATGCAGTTGGAGAAGTAGCTTTAGGCAGCCTTTTGGTAATAGGATTTATGGTTCACAATGTAACGGAAGGAGTTGCAATAATAGCCCCTTTGGCAAGAATTCACAGGCTTATAAAAAATTTTTATTTTCACCTTGTTTTGATGGGAATGCTAGCTGGACTCCCTACAATAATCGGAACTTTGATAGGAGGATTTTCATATTCTCCGACACTAGCCTTGTTTTTCCTGGCAATCGGGTCTGGCGCAATTTTCGATGTAGCTTTTGATATTTTAAATCAGATGGCAAAAGGGCAGTGGATTTCTTTGTTTACTGTAACAAATGTGCTTGGATTTTTGGCAGGGCTTTTGATAATGTATGCCACAGGATTTTTGGTCTTGGGATGAAAACTATACTCACGGACAAAAATAATTATGCAATAGTTGTCCGTTCGTAATAAGCAAAAGACATTATTTATTATCTAAAAACTTGTGTCTTTTGCTATAAGAGAACTTTGAAAAAATCAATTTTTTCGCAAAAATTCGCTTCAAAAGCGAATTTTTCAAAATTCTTAATTAAAAAAAAGCAAACTTTTTATTCTACTGCTTCTTATTTCGCCTAAAATGGACTGGTTTTCAATTATAGTGACAATTTTAGGCTTGAGCCTTTTTGAAATAATAATCAGCGTAGACAACGCAATAATAAATGCAGAAGTCCTCGGCACGATGTCCAAGAAAGGCAGAAAATGGTTTTTGCTTTGGGGCATTCTTATTGCAGTTTTTTTGGTAAGGGGCTTATTGCCATGGGCCATCATCTGGATAAGCAGTCCTAGCCTTGGATTTTTAGGCTCGTTCACAGCTTCATTCAGCTCGGACCCTGCCGTCAAAGGGATAATTGAGCAGTCTGCGCCCGTATTGATGCTTGGAGGGGGAACTTTCCTGATGTTTCTTTTTCTTCACTGGATTTTTCTTGAGCCAAAGCATTATGGGCTGATTGGAGAGAGATTCATACAAAAGAAGGGAGTTTGGTTTTTTGCCGCAGTATCCGTGCTGCTTTGCGCGATAGTATGGTTTGCAATCAAGCGAAATCCTATTGCAGCTTTCGGGGCTGTTGTCGGCTCGACTGCATTCTTCATAACCCACGGCTTTAAGGAAAATGCCGAGCAGGCCGAGAAAATGATGCTCGAAGGCTCTTCAAAGATGTCTGACCTTAGCAAGATTTTCTATCTGGAAGTCATAGATGCAACTTTTTCAATTGACGGAATCATAGGCGCTTTCGCATTTACTTTCGTGCTTCCTATAATATTGATAGGCAACGGCCTTGGCGCCTTGGTTGTAAGGCAGCTTACATTAATGAACATAGACAATGTAAAGAAATACAAGTACCTAAAAAACGGCGCCATGTATTCAATATTCGCTCTTGGAGCTGTAATGATACTTCACAGCTTTGGCGCCCACATACCCGAATGGTTCTCGCCATTGATTACTTTTGCAATAATAGGGTATTTCTTTTACAAGTCGCATAGAGAACTTTGAAAAATTCGCTTTTGAGTGAATTTTTCAAAGTTCTCTTAACAATCTGGAAATTGAAACTCCTATAAACAAACCAAAAATTAAAAAGATGACATTATTCATTATTCCATTTTGTTTTGAACTAACCTGAATCGCAAAATCTTCAGGGGCGTATCTTTTGTTCTTGTAGCTAAAATCAAAGTATACTTCGTAATAACCTGGCTCGGTAAAAGTGTGTTTCATATCCAAAATCCCATCTTTAGTTTCAAAATACTTGGTAAAAATGACATTCTGGCCGCCGCGAACTATCGTTATATTCCCTTTGATCGTCCCATTCAGAAGTCCATTGTAATCCCCAAATGAAATCAGCATCGAAGCTTGCTCTCCAACTTTAGGAGCCAAAGGAGCCATTGATAGCTGGACAAAAACGTCCTTGGCGGCAATTTTAACGCATCCGCCATTAGAATAAGCAAAAGGGCTCAATAAAATCATAATAAGAACCAAAATAATTATGCTTTTCATTTTAATTAGACAACATTGAATACCGTCATCATTCCCATTTTGTTGTCCTCTGGTTATTAATTTCAGTACACCGATTGAACCTTTAGTGATTTTCAAGCTGCAGCTCTATTTGATCAATACTCATCCCAGCTCTTTATTTCCAAGTCTTCAATCTTGTTCTTGTGTACAGATTCAATAAATAATTTTGTAATCTGGGCGTTTGTAAGCAATGGAATGTTAAAATCAACTGCTATTCTCCTGATGGTGTAATCATTTGCAAGCTCCTCCTCTTCAAGGCTTTTTGGTATGTTAATCACGAGGTCTATCTTTTTTTCACGAAGATAAGACAGGATATTCGGCTCTCTTTTGTCCATTGGCCAGTATAAAACTTCAGAATCAACCCCGTTCTGCCCGAGAAATTTTGCAGTTCCTTCAGTTGCATAAAGCCTAAAGCCCATCTCCGCAAGCTTTTTTATGCTTTCAAGCAGATAAGCCTTGCTTTTTATGGGGCCTGTTGATAGCAGGATATTCTTGTTTGGAATCACAAAGCCGACTGAAAGCAGGGACTTTAGGAATGCCTCGTTAAGGCTTGCGCCAAGTGATGCCACTTCCCCCGTTGATGCCATCTCAACGCTTAATATTGGGTCTGCGCCGTGCAGCCTTGAAAATGAAAACTGCGGCGCTTTTACCCCGACATAATCCAAATCAACCGTGTTGTATTTTCCTTTGGCGTCTAAGCCAAGCATGGACTTTGTAGCGAGGTCGATAAAATTATATTTCGTAACTTTGGAGACAAAAGGAAAGCTTCTCGAAGCCCTAAGGTTGCACTCAATGACCTTGATGCGGTTGTCTTTTGCAATGAACTGTATGTTAAAAGGCCCAGTTATCTCCAGCGCTTTTGCTATTTTCTTTGCTATTTCCTTTATTCTCCTCACGGTTTCCAGATAAGTGTACTGCGGCGGCAGAACCATTGTCGCATCGCCTGAATGCACTCCTGCATTCTCTATGTGCTCGGAGATTGCATAGATTACAATATTTCCTTTTTGGGCAACCGCGTCAATCTCAATCTCCTTTGCATCCGTTATGAATTTGCTTATGACAATCGGGTGCTCTCTTGAAATCTCCGATGCTTTTTGGAGGTACTGCTCAAGCTCTTTCCTATTCGCTGCAACGCTCATCGCAGCCCCGCTTAATACATAAGATGGCCTTATAAGAACAGGATATTCGACATTCTCGGCGAATTTGTGCGCTTCTTCTATTGTTTTTACTTGCGCCCATTCAGGCTGCTCGACTTTCAGGGAATCGAGCAGGGCGGAAAATTTATGCCTGTCTTCTGCATTATCTATGCTAAGAGGAGACGTTCCCAAAATTTTTACTCCCAGCCTGTGCAGTTTCATCGCAAGATTATTGGGTATTTGCCCGCCCATCGAGATTATAGCGCCGGAAGGATTTTCTTTTTCATAGATGTCAAGCACCCTCTCAAGGCTCAGCTCATCAAAATAAAGCCTGTCGCAAACATCGTAATCGGTGCTTACGGTTTCAGGATTGCAGTTTATCATGATTGTTGCGCATCCTATTTTTTTGAGTGTAAAAACCGCATTGACGCAGCACCAGTCAAACTCAACAGAAGAGCCTATCCTGTATGCGCCGGAACCCAGAACAATAATGCTGTTCTTGCCATCAAATTTTATGTCATCTTCTTCCCCGTTATACGTCAGGTAGAGGTAATTTGTTTTTGCGGGAAATTCCGCTGCCAGCGTGTCAATCTGCTTGACAACAGGCTCAATTCCGTGCCTTTTCCTCAGGCTTCTGACTTCCAGCATTTTTTCCTCATTTCCATTGCCATCCTTGGACAGGATTTTAGAAATCTGG
>CAYWNO010000014.1:0-13887 GCA_964459665.1 uncultured Methanosarcinales archaeon | reverse complement strand
ATTCAACGGACGAGCCTATACGGTAAGCTCCGGAGCCGAGGACAATGACACTTTGGTTTTGAAAAAATGGATTTTTTGAGGAAAAATCCATTTTTTCACTTATGCCATTATTGAATTCTATGTCATCCTCTTCCCCGTTATATGTGAGGTAAAGATAGTTTGTTTTTGCAGGATACTCTGCCGCCAAGGTGTCAATTTGTTTTACTACAGGAAGAATAGAATATTTTTTCCTCAAATTCCTTATCTTCATCTCATCATTATGCACAAAAATAGAAAACTCTGGATGTAGCGAAGTGAAATCCGGAGTATCATTTGAATTTAAGGAGTTTTCTATTTTTGGCATCCTAAAAATCCGACCCGAGCCCGAAGGGCGAGCAAACTCTGGACGAAGCGGAGCGTAGTCCAGAGTGGTCGGATTTTTATGATTTTGAGCCAAAATTTTATCTAAAGATAAAATTTTGGCTATTTGCAAGTCTGAAAATCCGTATTGCTTTGCAAGCTTTAGCAAATCAGGCGGCAAATTGTCAATGCTATGCATTGACAATTTGCTTTCCAATTCGACAACATTATTTATCTTGTGCAAAAACCACCTGTCAATTTTAGTAAGCTCATGGATCCTATCAACCGAAATTCCCTTTTTTAGCGCTTCGGCAACGGCAAGCAGCCTCTTGTCGGTTGGATTTTTCAGCTCTTTTTCTACATCGTTAAACTTTAGTTCATTGCCGAGCAGCCCGTCCAAGTCTATGTTAAGCATCCTTATTGCCTTTTGGACAGCCTCTTCAAATTTCCTGCCTATCGCCATGACTTCGCCTACGCTTTTCATTTCGCTTCCTATTTCAAAGCTAACATTCCTGAACTTTTGCAAGTCCCATCTTGGCATTTTTACCACAATATAGTCCAATGCAGGCTCAAAGCAGCTTTTTGTTGCTTTTGTAATCGTGTTCGGCAGCTCTATAAGCGAAAAGCCAAGCGCAAGCTTTGCTGCAACAAAAGCCAATGGGTATCCTGTTGCTTTCGAGGCAAGAGCAGAGCTTCTTGAAAGCCTTGCATTGACTTCTATTATCCTGTAATCTTCCGAGGATGGATCAAGCGCAAACTGGATGTTGCACTCCCCTACAATTCCAAGATGCCTTATCACCCTTATTGAAATTTCCCTAAGCTTGTGGTACTCGCTGTTTGTGAGTGTCTGCGACGGCGCAACGACGATGCTCTCTCCTGTATGTATTCCCATCGGGTCAAAATTTTCCATGTTGCAGACAGTTATGCAGTTGTCATAAGCGTCCCTTACGACCTCGTACTCTATTTCCTTCCACCCGCCAAGATATTTCTCAACGAGAATCTGGGATGAAAAAGCGAAACTGCGTTTCGCTTTTTCCTTTAATTCATCTTCATCAAAGGCAACGCCCGAGCCCTGGCCGCCAAGAGCGTAAGCTGCCCTTGTCATAAGCGGATATTTTAGCTTTTTTGCAATTTCAAGCGCCTGCGAAACATTGGTTGCAGCTTCGCTTTCAGGCGTCTTTACGCTTATCTCCTCAAGCTTTTTGACAAAAAGCTCGCGGTCTTCGGTATTTTTTATTGCATCAATCTGTGTGCCTAAAACTATAACATTGTACTTTTTAAAAGCCCCGGAGTCAGACAGCCCCACACCGCAATTTAGCGCAGTCTGCCCGCCGAATGAAAGCATTATTCCGTCGGGCTTTTCCTTTTCAATGACTTTTTCTACAAAATATGGCGTTACCGGAAGAAAATAGATTTTATCCGCCATGCCCTCGCTGGTCTGGATTGTTGCAATGTTGGGATTCACTAACACTGTCTCTATTCCTTCCTCGCGCAATGCCTTTAGGCATTGAGAACCAGAGTAGTCGAATAGGCGCCTTATTGTAAGGTCTCGCCGGCCTCTCCGATCTTCAATGACCCAGATCCCAGAACCAAAATTTTCTTATGTTTGTTCAATAGCATTTTCACCTCCATTCAGTTTCCATAAAAACGACCTATTAGAAGCAACTCTACCGATTATTTTAACTAATTTTTTATTTTCAAGCTGCCTAAGTTTCTTGATAGCCTTAATTTTAGATTTTATTTTTGGTGCAATTGGCGCTCCAAAAGATTGTAAAATTTCTCCAATAATAGATGGGTAACTTATTCTATTTTGGTTCTCTGTATATGGTAAAATCCCAAACAATTTGTAAATTTGAGTTTTTACTTCTTTAATTAGTTGTGAGTTATTATTACTATACTCAAACTGCTTTTTGTTTCTTCCAACATAGCCATCACCAAATACATGCCCTATCAATGAGGCTATTTTTTCGTCTTCTTTAATTGGAAACTTCACATTTATAGTTGTTCCAGCTCTCGTTCTAATTGAAACAATATTATTTTGTACTTCTTCAAGAGGAATTTTGGACAAGTTTGATAATTTTAAGACTATACCTAACGGAATAGAATAAATATTTCTTCTCAAATGAACTACAAAGGGGTATGAAACATTCAATAATTCTGCTAATCCTTTTAATTCAATATTACAATTATCAAAAAGCTTAATAGTAAACTCTTTATTTAAGATTATTCTGACGCCATTTGATAAATCCCAAAAATTTATTTCAAATTCTTTAGTTTCTTCTGTCATTTTATAACTGGAATTTTTATTTGAGTTTTGTTTATTATCCATATAAACCGCTTTTGGAATAATAAACTTTGAAAAATCAAAACAAAAATAATGTTTAAATGTATCTAGATGTAAAGAATTGTCCTTTAAATATTCTACGTCAGCAGGTGTCCATTGTCCAGTGGTTTGTTGGGTCATTTTTTCAGGCTTCCGCTTCCTAAGACGAGGATTTTTTTTAGTTTGTTTTTAGTCATTACATACAAAGTTTAGTCATTTTTCCGCTATTTTGATGTTGAAAAATTTAATTTTTCTTCAAAAAATTAAATTTTTCTTACAAATTCATCGAACAGGAAGTTTGTATCTTCGGGGCCGCTTCGCCCTTCCGGATGGAACTGCACGCTAAAAAAAGGCTTCGTCTTGTGCCTTATTCCCTCGTTTGTGCCGTCGTTTGCGTTGACAAAGAATTCCTCCCATTCTCCGCCTAATGATTTCATATCAACGGCAAAGCCGTGGTTTTGCGTCGTTATGAAGCATTTCTTCGTTCCTGTCAAAATGCACGGCTGGTTTTGTGAGCGGTGGCCGTACTTGAGCTTGTAAGTATCGCCCCCTGCGGCGAGCGCCATTATCTGGTTGCCAAGGCATATTCCGAATGTCGGTATTTCGTGCTTTAATGCCCTGCCTACATTGTAGATTGCCTGCCTGCACATTTTTGGGTCGCCCGGGCCGTTTGATATGAGCAATCCGTCGAAATGTTCCCTTAAAAAATCATGGTCGTGAGGCACCCTTACGACGCTCAAATCCCGCTCAACAAGATTTCTTATGATGTTGTTTTTAACCCCGCAGTCAATGACAACAACTTTCTTGCCGTTACTTTTTTCGTTGTAGGTTATGGTCTCTTTGGTTGATACTTCCTTTACTATCTCACTAACGTTCGGGTCGTAAAAATCAATATCCTCATTTTCAAAAACAATTTTTCCAAGCATTGCGCCTTTTTCCCTTAATGTCTTTGTGAGCCTTCTCGTGTCAATTCCAAATATCGCAGGAATCTTCTCTTCATTGAGCCATTCTGCAAGGCTTTTTTTTGCATTCCAATGAGAGTGCTCAAAAGAATAATCGGATATGAGCAATGCCTGCACTTGTATCCTGTCAGATTCAAAATTTTTTAGGATGTTTTCTTTAGCTTCTTTTCCTGGAACGCCGTAATTTCCTATTAGCGGATATGAAAGGGCAAGAATCTGCCCCTTGTAGCTTGGGTCAGTAAGCGATTCAGGGTAACCCACCATTCCGGTGTTGAACACAACCTCTCCTGAAACTGAATGCTCCGCCCCAAAAGAAAAGCCTTTAAACTCATCGCCATTTTCAAGAACTAGATTAGCTTTCTTATTTAAACGCATATTAAAAAGATTAGTAACATAAACTTGTTAATAAATGTTTCTAAAGACAGCTTTGAAAAATTTACTTTTTCAAAGTTTTCTTAAACCAGTCCTTCCCTTTCATCAAAGCCAAACATTATGTTCATGTTCTGGACTGCCTGGCCTGAAGCTCCCTTGAGCAGGTTGTCAATCACGGATATAACAACAAGCTGGTTGTTCTCGTCAATTTCAAATCCGCCAAGGCAGCAATAATTTGTGCCCTGTACGTCGTGGAATTCAGGAATTTTGTCCGATATCCTGACAAACGGCTCATCCTTATAAAATTTTTTATATAAATTTTTTATTTTTGCAGGGTTAGTTTTTTTCTTGGGCAATATATGCGCCGTGGACATCAGCCCCCTGAAAATCGGCACAACGTGGGGGGTAAAGGATATTTTAGCCTTAATAAACTGCTCAATCTCGTATTTGTGGCGATGCTTGATTATGTTATAGGGTATAACATTATCATGATAATTCTCTTTTTGGTTGACATAAGTCGGCTTGATTCCAGACCCGCTGTATCCAGACTTGCAATCGAATATTATATTGCGCGCTAATTTTTGAACTGGAAGCCCTGCAATAAGCGAAGCTGTTGAATAACAACCGGGATTTGCAATAACTTTCGCATTTTTTATTTTTTTCCGGAAGATTTCCGGAAGGCCGTAAATGGCCCTGACCCTTTCATTGTGCTTAAAACCATAGATTTTTTCATAAGCTTTAATGTCAGAAAACCTGAAATCTGCGCTTAGATCTACCACTTTTGGCTTGAGCCTCGGCACTAAATCAATAGCTTCTCCGCTTTGAAGCGCAAGGAATATCACATCTGCATTGGAATTATTTATTTCGCCCAGGCTAAGATTAGTAAACTTTAGTTCATCATTCCAGAAATCATGATAAACTGATTTCACGGTTTCATTCTTATGGCTCTTGCTGTTTAGAAATTCTATATCTGCAAATTCGTGCTTTGATAGTATCTTGATAAGCTCGTATCCGGCATATCCGGAAGCGCCTATTATTCCAGCTTTAACCTTCATTTTTCCATTATCCGGGACAATATTTTAATTGAATCATCAATAATCTGCTTATTTATTGTGAGCGGCGGCAAGCATCTTAATACCTTTTCAGCTGTTAGATTTATCAGCAAGCCTTTGTCTGCACTTTCTTTAACATATTGTTGAGGGTATTGTTGAGGGCTTTGTGTCATTTCAATGCCCACCATGAGCCCCTTGCCCCTGACTTCTTTTATTGAATCACAACCTATTTTACTCAAAGAATCCATTAAATGCCTTCCCTGAACTGCTGCATTTTCCATCAATTTTTTTGACATTATGAAATCAACAGTGAAGTTTGCGGCGCTGCATGCGACTGGATTTCCTCCGAAAGTTGAGCCGTGATCTCCTTTCTCAAAGCTTAAAGCTATTTCGTCATTTGAAATTGTAACTCCTATAGGAATGCCGTTTGCAAGGCCTTTGGCCAAACAAACAATATCCGGCTTTATTTTGCTATGCTCAAATGCAAAAAACTTTCCTGTTCTTGCGCATCCAGTCTGTATCTCGTCTAGCACCATCAAAATGCCGTGCCGGTCGCAAATTTCTCGGATTTGCCCCAGATAATCTTTTTCTGGGATTATGATGCCGCCCTCTCCTTGTATTGGCTCTACAATAATTGCAGCAGTTTGATTTGTGATTTTATCTTCCATTGCATTAGGGTTATCGTATTCAACCTGCTTAAAGCCCGGAACCAGAGGCTCGAATGGCTTTTTTATCTTGTCTTTGCCCGTTGCAGAAAGGCTGCCTAAAGTTCTGCCGTGAAAGCCGTTGTTCGCGGATATTATATTGGGCTTTTTTGTGTGCTTTCTTGCAAGCTTTATTGCAGCCTCGATACTTTCTGTTCCGGAATTTGAAAAAAAGCATTTATCCAAGCCGGAAAGGCTTGAAAGCTTTTCTGCCAAAAGAACCTGCGGTTCAGAATAGTATAGATTAGTGGGATTTGTTATTTTTACAATTTGCTTTTTTACAAAATCAGCGAATTCGATGTTTCCGTGCCCTAAAATGCAAGTTGCCAATCCCCCAACCATGTCTATGTATCTCTTGCCTTTTTTGTCAAAAACATGACAGCCTTTGCCGTATTCGATTACAAAATCCGGCCTCGAGTATGTCTGCATTATCCGCTTTTTTTCCAATGCAATTGTTTTTTCAGTATCCATTTTTGTTTCAGTATCCATTTTTGTATAGGCATGGACATTAATAATCTTAAATATATTAGCCGTGCCTATATCAGGCGGACTTTGGGAATTATTACGAATATCAAAGTCCGCCGCTATAAGTTATCTCTGTTCCTATGCCTTTGTCTGTGAATATCTCAAGCAGCAGTGAATGAGCAACCAAACCATTTATCAGGTGGGTTTTAGGGCATTTATTTTTGACTGCATAGATGCACGCTTCAACTTTTGGAATCATCCCTTTGTTTATGGCGCCGTTTTTTATCCCGCGCATTGCCGCGCCAAAGTCAAGATGAGAAAGCAATTTTCCGCTTATGATTACGCCATCTACGTTTGTCAGCAAGGTTAATTTTTCGGCGCTCAAGGCGACTGCAATATATGATGCCGCCGTGTCTGCGTTGATGTTGTACTTTTTCCCGTCTTCATCTGTCCCAATGGGAGAAACCACCGGAATCACGCCGCGCTTCAATGCTTTTGATATTTTATTTTTGTCAATCTTTTTGATTTCGCCGACAAGGCCGAGCTCGCGGGATTTTTGTATAACGAAGATGGACATTCTGATATTTTGTGCCTTTGCTCCGTGATTTATAATATTTTTTACAATTCCCTTGTTAATCTTGTTGAATACGGCTTCGACGATTTTCATGGTATCCTCATCCGTATGCCTAAGCCCATTGATGAATCTTGGAATCACGCCTTTCTTTTTTAGACGTTCGTCTATTTCGGGCCCCCCTCCATGAACGACTACGGGGTTTATGCCTATGTGCTTTAAAAGTACAATGTCTTCAACGACATGCTCCATTTCAGCCATGGCATTGCCTCCGAACTTTATTACAATTGTCCTGCCGCTGTATTTTTTAATGTAAGGCAGGGCTTCAATGAGCACGCTTGTCTTTTCATTGATTTCCATTTTATCGTGAACTTTGAAAAATTCACTTTAAAAGGAATTTTTCAAAGTTCTCTATATATTAATTGTGATAATGCGCATTTATCTTTATGTAGTCGAATGTCATGTCGCAGCCATAGGCCGTTGCGCTTTCATTTCCGTTATTCAGGTCTATTGTGACTTTTAATTTATCTTTCTGCATTGCATTCTTTATTTTTTCTGAATCCAATTTTGCCGCAACCCCGCCTTTAACTACAGGCAAATCATCAAAATAAACATCAATTAGCTTTTCCTCGAATTTTGCATTGGAATTTCCAATCGCGCAAAGGATTCTTCCCCAATTTGGGTCGTTGCCGAAAATTGCGCATTTAACAAGATTTGAGCTGATTGCCGATTTTGCAATTTTTTTTGCATCTTCTAATGTAGCTGCATGCATCACAGCGGCTTCAACCAATTTTGTGGCACCTTCCCCGTCTTTTGCAATTTTTTTTGCAAGCTCGATGCAGACATAATCGAGAGCTGCCCGGAATTTTTTTTCATTTACATCTCCTGCCAGCCCGTTTGCCATTATTACAGCCATGTCGCTTGTGCTTGTGTCCATGTCTACGCTTATCATGTTGAAGGACTTATTGACTGATTCCTTAAGAAAAATTTTTAATTTTTCTGAAAGGATTAATGCATCGGTTGTTATAAAACAAAGCATTGTTGCCATGTTCGGATGGATCATGCCAGAGCCCTTTGCTATTGCACCTATGCTAAAATTATCAACTTTTACTGCGATTTCCTTTACCACCTTGTCAGTTGTCATTATTGCCTCGGCAACTTTGGATTTTTTGGCAAGCGATTTTTCAATGCCGCTTAACCCATTTTTTACCTTATCCATTGGAAGATAAGCCCCTATCAGCCCTGTTGAGGCAACAAGAACGTCCCGGGGTTTTATCTTCAGCTCTTTGCCTGCGATGACGCAGGTTTCTTTGGCATCTTCGATTCCTTTCTTTCCCGTGCAGACGTTTGCAACGCCGCTGTTTATTACAATAGCCTGGGCATTGCCGTTTTCCAGATTGATTTTCGTAACTATCAAAGGCGCCCCCTTGACTTGGTTGGATGTGTAAACTGCCGCAGCATTCGCCAATACCTCGCTGAATATTACTGCAAAATCCGGCTTGGCAGATTTTTTGATGCCTATTCTTTTTCCAAGCGCCTTAAAGCCCTTTGGGGCGCAGACATTATTTTTGGCTGGCATCATTTGATTTCCTTTCTTGAAGTTCTCTATTTTCTTCACATTAAATTTTTCCCAACAGCTTCAAAATTATCGCTTTCTGCATGTGCAGTCTGTTTTCAGCCTGCTCGAAAACAATGCTCTGTTTGCCGTCTATTACATCGGCAGCCTGCTCATAACCCCGCATTGCAGGAAGGCAATTCATGAAAATGGAATCTTTTTTTGCTTTTGCCATTAATTCCTTATTGACCTGATAAGGCTTCATCATTTTGATTCTGGCTTCTTTTTCTTCCTGCGGCACATGGTAGCTCATCCAGCTGTCAGCGTAAACAATATCTGCGTTTTCGGCAGCTTTTTTAGGATCGCTTGTTATTTCAATTTTAGAGCCGCTTGCCTTCGATTTCTTTCTTGCAATTTCTACTATAAAATCCAAAGGGAGCGCTTCTTTAGGAGAGCCGACTGAAATGTCCATGCCCGCTGCAGAGCACCCTAGCAGCAGATCATGGGTTATGTTGTTATTGCCATCGCCGACAAAGCAGAGCTTCAGTCCTTTGAGTTTCTTCTTCTTTTCATGTATTGTCATCAGATCCGAGAGGATTTGGCAGGGATGGAAGATGTCTGTTAAGCCATTAATGAGCGGAACGGATGCATTTTTAGCAAGCTCTTCCACGTCTTGCTGCCTGAACATTCTTGCCGTTATAATATCGCAATATCTGCTTATGACTTTTGCAGTATCAGATATTGATTCTTTCGCTCCCAAAGGCGTGCTTTTTGCATCAGAGAAGATTGCATGCCCGCCCATCTGGAACATACCGACTTCAAAAGAAACTCTCGTCCTTAATGACGGCTTTTCAAAAAGCATGAGCATTGTCTTGCTTACCAGCTTACCGGAATATTTTTTTGGAGTTTTTTTAATCTTAGACGCATCAGTTATCAGATTGGTTATGTCTTTCCCATTCCAATCAATCAAAGAAAGCAAATGTTTCATCTTATCAGTTTATTAATTGAGCTTTCAAAATTTTTAATTTGGATGCTTAATTGCGAATTGATTTTTTTAATATCATTGGAGGCATTTTCCAGCTTTAAATTTCCCGTAGATCCTGCATGTTTTTTTGAAAGTATATTTTTTATTGGGTCTATCTTGTGAATGTTGCCCATATTTTGCGCAACTTTTCCGTATGCGTCTCTAAAAGAAACCCCTTTCTTAACCAAATCGTAGACTTTTTCCGTGGCAAACAAATCAGGCAAGCAGGATTCAATGCATTTTTCTTTGTTTACTTGAAAATTTTTAATCACAAGATTAAAAATTTTCAAGCTGGCTATTGTTATCTCAAAGCTCTCAATCAAAGGCTCTTTTGTAAGCTGTAAATCACGATTATATCCGGATTGCAGCTTTGAGGCTATGCCTTTAACTAAATACAGATTAGCGTCAACTCTTGATGCCTTTGCGCGTGTTAATTCAAACACGTCGGGGTTTTTCTTTTGCGGCATTATGGAGCTCCCGGTGCAGAATTCATCTGGAAGCTTGAAGAATCCAAACTCATCCATGCTAAACATCACCAAGTCATTTGAAAGCCTTGCCAAGTCGCCCATTACGGTTGATAACGAGAATATAACCACAGACTCAATTTTTCCCCTGCTGTTTTGGACATAGAGGCTGTTGTTCTGCACTTTTTTGAAGCCGAGCAAATCCGCAGTTAATTGCCTGTCTACCTCCAAAGGAAGGCCGTATCCTGCGCCGCTTCCGAGCGGACATTGGTCGTTAATGTCATAAGCTTGCCCAAGAATTTTCAAGTCGTCCAGCAGCGATTCCGCAAAGCTGCCAAAATACAATCCTACAGAAGAGGGCATGGCCTTTCTTGAATGGGTGTAGCCCGGCATTGGAACTTCCTTATGCTTTTCTGCAATATTTATTAGAGAATCCGCCAAATCCAAAACTAATTTTTGGGCTTCAAGCAGCTTGTCTTTTGAGTATAGCCTTAAATCAACAAGAACTTGGTCATTTCTTGAGCGCGCAGTGTGTATCTTCTTGCCCAATTCGCCCAGTTTTTTTGTCAGATAGCTTTCGATTGCGGTGTGGACATCCTCGTCATCAATTGATATTTGAAATTTTTGACCTTCGTCAAAAATTTCAACCAATTCTTTTTTTAGCTTCTTTAGCTCGTCATTTGTCAGGATTCCGATTTTATTGAGCATCATGGCGTGGGCAATGCTGCCGCAAACATCGTACTTGACAAGAGTTTTATCTAACAAATGATCGTTGCCGACCGTGAACCTTTCTATTTCCTCGTTTAGCTTGTAATTTTTTTGCCAGAGTTTTGCCATTTTGTCCGTTTAAGGTATTTAACTTGAAATTAATATTTCCGGTCTCTCAAAGAACTCGTCTTTAATCTCAAAGCGTTTAATCTGATGAATCCCAAAGCGTCTTTTTGGTCGTAGCCGCCAATCTCGTGCATGCTGCTTAAGTTCTGGTTGTACAAGGATTCTTTCGACTCTCTTCCTAGAACATTGCAGTTTCCCTTGTATAAAGAAAGGAAAACCTTGCCGCTTATGTGCTGCTGGCTCTTGTCGAATGCTGCACTTAAGAACGCCATTTCAGGAGAGTACCAGAACCCGTAGTAAACAAGCTCTGCAAATTTTGGAATCAGCATGTCGCGAAGGTGCATTACTTCCCGATCCATTGTTATGCCTTCAATATCCCTGTGGGCAAGATGCAGGATTGTTCCTGCAGGTGTTTCATAAACCCCTCTTGATTTAATGCCTACAAACCTGTTTTCCACCATATCAACCCTTCCGATTCCGTTCTCTCCTCCTATTTGGTTAAGGTATTGGAACAATTCCAAAGGAGTTGATTTTACTGTTCCGTCATTATTATTTTTGACTTTGATGGGATTTCCGTCCTTGAATTCAATTTCAACCAATGTTTCCTTGTCCGGAGCATCCTTTGGGCTTTTTGTAAGCTCGAACATATAGCTGCTCGGCGTAAGCTTTGGGTCTTCAAGAATTCCTGCTTCGTAGCTTATATGCATCAAATTGGCATCCGTGCTGTATGGCTTGTCCTTGGTAGCCTTTATCGGAATTCCGTTTTTCTCTGCATACTCTATCATGTCGTGGCGGCCCTTGAACTCAGATAAAAATTCCGAATCCTTCCAGGGCGCGATGATTTTTATTTTGGGGTTTAAAGTCTGATAGGTAAGCTCAAATCTTACCTGGTCGTTGCCCTTTCCTGTTGCCCCGTGGCTTACAAATTCCGCATTCTCCTTTGCCGCAATCTCAATCTGCTTTTTTGCGGTAAGAGGCCTTGCAAGCGAAGTTCCCATAAGATACCTTCCCTCATAAACCGCGTTTGCCCTTATTGCCGGAAATATGAAATCTGTGACAAATTCTTCCTTTACATCCTCGACATAAACCTTCAATGCGCCTATGTCCAATGCCTTCTGCTTTGCGGCATGAAAATCTTCCTCCTGCCCCAGATCAGCCATGAATGCAACTACATCAAACCCCTTATTAATCAGCCAGCTTAATATTACCGAAGTGTCCAGCCCGCCGCTGTATGCCAAAACTACCTTTTGTTTCATATTTATCTAAAAAAGTTGAAAAATTCGTGAAAAACGAATTTTTCAAAGTTCTCTAAAGATTTTTTTCCACTATTCTTTTTAAATCTGATGCCCCAATTAAAACAAAAATAAACAAAAATGTCCAAAACAAAACATTTAAATAAACGAAAAAACTTATTTTCAAAAAATAAATTTTTTCCCCGCAAGATGAGCATCACAAAACTAACCGAAAGCTATGTTTCACAGCACCCTTCCATAAAAGAATGCCTGAAGAACGGACTGATTAATTAT
This sequence comes from uncultured Methanosarcinales archaeon, assembly GCA_964459665.1. Lineage (GTDB taxonomy): Archaea > Nanobdellota > Nanobdellia > Woesearchaeales > GW2011-AR4. The sequence continues at coordinate 1,696 of CAYWNO010000014.1, read as the reverse complement.
TCGTCCCTGTCGAGGCAAGTTGCTTTGGAATTAGACCTTGATTTGAAGAAGGACTTTGATGCAATCCTGATTGCGTGCAGGCGCCTTAAAAGAAAGCTGAAAAAAGAGGGGGCTTTTGAAAAAAACATTTTAAGAATATTGAAAGAAAGCAAGATTGAGATTAAAAATAAGATGATAGCCATAGTCGCTGAGAAAGATATATTTTTCGGCAATCTCATCAACCTTGAAAAAGAAGCAAAAAAAACCAAGGAAATTTTTAGGATAATAGAGGGGGCGTCGGCAATAACTATAATAACATCGGAAAATTTTTTGAATTCCATTCAAAAAATTTTTAGGGGAAAAATAATAGCCGAAAACAAAAATCTTGCGGAGATTACTATTAAAAGCCCAAAGGAAATAGAAAATGTCCCTGGCACTTATGCGTACTTGTGCTCTTTATTCGCAGAGAACAACATAAACATTGTAGAGACTTTAAGCTGCTGGATTGATACTATTTTCCTTATCAAGGAAGAAGATGTAGGGAAAGTTGTGGGCATAATGAGGTTTTGAATCGGGAACTTTGAATCTGCTCATTCCACTGGTGTGTTCACCAGTGGCGAAAATATAGAATTAACACACCAGTTACATTCATGAGCCAAGAACCGCCTGAATGTACTTGTAACTTTCCTCATGCCGCCCATCTATTGATGGGCGGTTCTTGACAAATTCGCTTTCCAAGCGAATTTTTCAACCTATAGTTTGGGAAAATTTTAATAATGGCTGAGGATTATGCCAATTGGGCCCGTGTTGTAACGGACAGCAAACTCGGCTTCGGACGATTGGCTTTGCGCAGCTCAAAGCGCAAATTTATTTATACATGGATGAAACCGGGCAGTGAGGGTTCGAATCCCTCCGGGCTCACTTTAAAAATGGAACACCCAATAGTTGAAAAAATACTAAAGGAGGGCGTAAGCTCAGTAAACCTTTCAATGCTTGATGAGGCATCGAGAAAAAGAATCCTAAGCGACGTTGGCGAGAAGCTTTATAAGCAAAACAGGTTCATTGAGGCAATCGAGATAATGACTCAAGAAGGCAACATGGAAAAGCTGATTAAAAAAGGAGATTCATTTCTGGCAGAAGGCAAGGCAGAATTGGCAGCTCTTTGCTTTATCCCGGCAAAAGACAAGCAGAGGCTTAACAATGCGGCAGTCCTGTGCATAAAAATGAAGAACTACAAGCTTGCTGCAAAAGCATATCAGGCTGCCGAAAACAGCCAGATGGCGGATTTCATACAGAAAAATTTCGCATGATTCAAAAAAGATGGGGCTTTGGATTTGGAACTGTGTTCAGCCTTATAGTAACCTATTTTATATTTCTTTATTCGAGGCAGAATGGGTGGTCTGTGCTGGCTTTTATATCCAAGTGGTACCTGATTATAGCCCTGAGCCTGATTGGGCTGTCTTTAGGGATAATGATCCTTGCAATAGTAATCTCCCTCTTGATGTTCCTGATTGCGCTTTTTAAGATGCATAGACTCGGCAAAAAGCATAAAAAGCAAAAAGCCACGGATTATGTTGATGCCGAATACAAGGTAAAGGAATAAACAAATGAAGAAAGAAAAGTAGTCTGGCTTCTCGAATTTGAGCATCACGATAAGGCATACAAATCATAAAAATCCGACCACTCTGGACTACGCTCCGCTTCGTCCAGAGTTTGC